>JBLIMP010000178.1:0-9611 GCA_047638855.1 Cellvibrionaceae bacterium
CTGCGCTAATTGCAAAGTTAGCCTTTTAATCTATGAGCAAAACAAACATGGCTTTTACACCTTTTGACCTTGAATACACCCAATCGGTATGGGAACAAATCGTTGATTTTAATTTAACAGAAAGTGGCGTACATCCCATTACGCTGGAGGATCTTCTTGGTGATGACCAAGATAAACTTGCAAAGCTGTTAGCAACAGAAATTAATTACCCGCATGTGAACGGCAATCCTGATCTACGCCAAAACATAGCACGGCTCTATAACGGCGCGGTCTGGGACAAAAATGTCCTAGTCACAGTGGGGGCAGCTGAAGCCAATTACATCATTATCAACACGCTGCTTGAAGCAGATGATGAAATGGCGGTGATGAGCCCTACTTATAAGCAGGTATGGGGCATTGCTGAAAACAAAGGGCACACGGTGCGGCCGTTTCACCTACGGCCGGAAAACGGCTGGGCACTAGACATTGATGACCTGAATCAACAGGTAAACGATAAAACGAAAATCATTTCGATAGTCAATCCAAACAATCCAAGCGGTTATATTTTAAAAGCTGCTGAAATGGAGGCGATTGTCAATGCGGCTGATCGAGTTGGCGCCTGGATTTTGGCTGACGAGGTATATCGGGGCGCGGAACGCTTACAAGAAGAAGAAACTCCTTCCTTTTTCGGTATGTATGACAAAGTTCTAGCGGTAGGCAGCACAAGTAAAGCGTATGGTCTTCCGGGCCTGCGCGTAGGTTGGATCGTAGGTCCGGCCGATACTGTAGAACGTATCTGGCGCAGACATGAATATATTACAATAACCGCCACAATGTTAAGCAATCATTTGGCCGCACATGCGCTCTCAACTGAAGTACGGCCGCGCTTAATCAAACGAACGCGTGACTATATTCGTAAAGGATATCCGATACTCGAAGCCTGGATGGAAGATCAAGAAGGGCTATTTAGCTACACCCCTCCAATGGCATCGGCCGTTACGTTTGTCAAATATCACCTTGACATCAATTCGACTGAACTCATGGAAAAGCTGTGTCGCGAAGCGAGCGTTTTCGTGGGTGCAGGCGATTCTTTTGGCATGGATCAACATTTGCGTATCGCCTTTGGTCAAGACAAGGCGGTTCTGGATGAGGCATTCGGCCGTATTCGAAAAACGATTGAGCAGCTAAAATAGGAACAGCTAAAATAATTAGATCCTGTCCTCAACTTTAGAGATTGAACCGCTCAGCAAAATGGATGGAACGGTTCAACCTCTAAAGCCTTTTCCAAAAGCCTTTTATATTCAACCGCTGCCACATTAACTATCCCAAGTGAGTGTAAATGTGGTGTTTCAAATTGAACATCCAACAGAGTAAACCCTCGTTCCCGCATATGTTGAACCAGCCAGACCAAAGCAACTTTGCTTGCATCCGTTTCATGGCTAAACATGCTCTCGCCCGCAAATAAACCCCTCACCCCAACACCGTACAATCCGCCCACCAGCCGCCCCTCTTGCCAAGTCTCAACACTGTGTGCCCAACCTAGATCATATAGATGAGTATAAGCTCGAATAATTTTCTCATCGATCCAACTGCCTTTTCGGTTGGGATCAGCACATGCCAACATCACTCCCGAAAAATCAGTGTCTATACGAATTTCAAACCCTTGTTTTTGGGAATTTCGTTCTTGTTTAACATCAGTGAAATATTCAAGTGCCCCATTCCCCAACCTACATTTGGTCCGTTTAAGTGTACGGCGTAAAGAGCGTGAAACATGTAGGTTGTCCAAAGGCAAAATCGCCCGCGGGTCAGGATCATGCCAAAAAATCTCTCCCTCGTGAGACATCGGGAAATAACCTTGGCAATAGGCATTTAATAGAAGTTGGGGCGTTAATTCCATAGTTTACAGAAGATACTTGACTGGGTAAGACCACCCTGATATTATGCCGACATGCAACAGTTTAAGCATGTTTTCTATTATTACTATTCAGACAAAACAACACGTCGCCAAAGTATTGGAGGCTTGGCTGGATATTGATGCATGCCAACCAACCAGATGAATACACAACGCGGCCAAAGCCGCGTTTTTTTTTGCCTCAAAATATTTGAAAAATAGATTTAATTAGTTATGACCCAAACAATTTTAGACGAACTCAAGTGGCGTGACTCTGTATTTGATTTTACGGAACATGTTCCTGAACTATTAAAAAATGAAAAGATCAGTCTTTACAACGGATTTGATCCCACAGCCGACTCACTCCATGTTGGCAACTTGATCCCGATGGTGGCTTTGGCACGTTTTCAACGCTTCGGCCATACCCCCATCGCTTTAGCGGGCGGGGGTACCGGAATGATTGGCGACCCTAGCGGCCGGAGTTCAGAACGCAACCTTCTTTCAAGAGAACAACTACAACATAATCTCGATAAAATTCGTGAGCAGCTTGCTATGTTGCTCGACTTCGACGTCAAAAGTAATCCTGCCAAGCTGGTTAATAATGGTGATTGGCTTGAAAAGCTCAACCTGATCGACTTTCTACGGGACATTGGTAAACAATTTAGTGTCAATGCGATGCTTCAAAAAGATTCTGTCAAAGGGCGTATGGAAGGCGGAATTTCTTATACAGAATTTAGCTACATGCTGCTTCAGTCTTACGATTTCTTACACCTGTACAGAGAACACGGCTGTGTCATGCAGACGGGTGGCAGTGATCAGTGGGGAAATATTACGGCCGGAACAGATCTTATTCGGCGCGAAGGCGGCCGGGCACATGCTTTGGTCTTTCCTTTGATTACCAAAGCTGATGGGTCAAAATTTGGCAAAACAGCTTCTGGCGCAGTTTGGTTAGATGCTGAAAAAACATCACCATTCCGATTTTACCAATTTTGGATCAATGCAGACGATCGGGATATCGCCCCTTACTTGAAGAAGTTCACATTCTTAGAGCAAGACACCGTTAATGAATTGATTGCTGCTCATGAAGAAGCCCCCCATCAACGGGTGGCTCACAAACGTTTAGCCCAAGAAGTAACGCGTTTAATTCATGGGGATACAGCCCTAGAGAATGCTGAAAAAGCAACCAACGTATTATTTGGCGGTTCAATAGATGGGTTGGGTGCGGCCGAAATTAGTGACATTTTTGCTGAGGTCCCATCAACTGAAGTGCTAGGTCATGACCTAGATGGTGGAAAAGCGCTTGTTGACATTCTTGCAGAAAGCGGTGTCGCCAGTGGTAAAAAAGATGCCAAAAGATCTATTGATGGTGGTGGTATCTATGTGAACAATATCAAATCAACTGAATCAGCTCAAACAATCAGTCGGGCCGACACAATTGATGGACAGTTCATTGTTATACGTAAAGGAAAAAGGAAATATCATCTACTTAAAGTAGTCGGTTAACCATACCAACACTCTCTCAGTATGCAGATAAAAAGACTGGGATTGATAGTAATTTAATTCCGGTCTTTTCTTGAGCTCACCTCACAATCTAACAATTTTTGGATAGTGCCTAAAAATCACAGAATCTGTTCGAGATTGTTATTCGCTAGGGTATTCGCATGAAAAAGCACGCCAATAGTACTTTGGTTTTGCAGAATGTCTTACATAAAAGGGAAATACCGTAATATTCATCGCACTTTTTTGTCAATTCATCTTCGGTGAAGATATAATCGATACACAAGAATATGCATCTAAATAAGGAAGTATAAAGTAGGCGCAAACCTGTATTTGGGAGCCAGTCATCTTCTTCTTTTTAAGTAGATGAGACCGAATATCCAGGGTGCGAAACAACTAGAGCAAAGGTTTTTTAAATTTTATGAATGAAGAACAGTCGGCTGATTTATCCAGCCATCCCATGGCGTTTTTATTAGAGGGAGACTTCGGCCTCCGGGTTCCTAAAGCCGGAGAAATATGTACCGGTCATATCGTTTCAGTCTCAGGCAATCACATACTTGTTGATATAGGTGCAAAGTCTGAAGGGCTTGTTGATCCACGTGAAGTTGATCAAATGACTACAGAAGATAGAGAAGCACTTGAAATGGGTGCCGAAGTAAAGGTCTTGATTACCAACCCCGAAGACAATCGGGGAACAATTGGCCTCTCGATCGCACAGGCACTGACAGCAGAAGAGTGGGCAAGGGCCCGTGATTTGCTTGAGTCAGGTGAAGAAGTTTCGATTGTCATTAGCGGCCGAAACCGAGGCGGACTCCTTACTCAATTAGGCCATATTCGTGCTTTTGTACCTGCATCACAATTAGGTTTAGCACATCACGAAGTTCGAAACGATCACACCCTAGCTCAATTTCAGGGACAAACCATTCGTGCGCGGGTAATCGAAGTAGATTCAGATAGAAATCGTCTTATTCTTTCATCAAAAGATGCAGCCGGAAAAGCTAAAAAAGCAAAGCGCTTAGAAAAGATTTCTAATATAGAAGAAGGCAAGGTCCTTTCAGGAAACATCGTTAATATTGAGCGTTTTGGCGTCTTTGTCGATATCGGTGGCATACAAGGGCTTGTGCATCTTTCAGAGCTAAGTTGGAGTCGCATCTCAAATCCGGAAGAACTTTATTCGGTTGGTGATGCTGTTGAAGTCTTCGTACTCAATATCGATAACGAAAAAGCAAGGATCGCCTTAAGTATCAAACGGCTACTTGATGATCCTTGGCAAAGAGCTGAAGGTATTTACACGGAAGGTCAAATCGTGCCAGCCGTCATCACCAAAATTGAAAAATACGGGGCTTTTGCTGAGATCAAAGGTGAAGTGCCGATTGAAGGCTTGATCCATCTATCAGAGATTTCTTCTGAGGAACGCATTGAGCATCCATCCCAAATTATTGATCGAGGGGATGAGTTGTTGGTAAAAATCATCAAGATCGACATGAAAAAACGTCAGCTGGGACTTAGCTTAAAAGAGATCCCCGAAGATGCTACATTCCCAGACGAAGATGACGATGATGACATTCCTGTTTCAAATGATGAAGACCTTTCATTATCAAATGATGAGATTGAATAAGGTCATAACCTGATTAATCAGCATTAAAGTGACTATTTAGGCCGAATTTGGGTCAAAAAGAAAGCCCTAACGAAACTCTAATTGGTGTTAGTAGGTAATCCATCTTAAAATCATTCCTTAAGTGAATAATATTTACTATTGTCTGTTACACTGGCAAATATTATTTTATGGATAGAAAAATCGCATTATTCATTGATAAAGAATAATCAAAAGTAAGATTGTACTAACGTACCAACCTATGACACGGACTAAGGTTCTGCTGTCAGGCATAACGAGGCATTATTCATGAATTCCAAGAACTGGGAACGTTTTACACAACGTGCACGGCGGGTTCTCAGCCTTGCTCAAGAAGAGGCAGAGCGGCTTAATCATAATTACATTGGAAGTGAGCATCTCCTCATCGGTTTACTTCGCGAAGAAGGCGGTGTCGCAGGACGAGTCCTGCGAGATGTGGGTCTTGAAGTCGGCCGGGTGCAAGCAATGGTTGAAAGAATGGTAGGCACTGGAACACGCACACCATTCACAAAAATAGAACTTGCCCCCACTACAAAAAGAGTACTTGAGCTAGCTGTAGAAGAAGCTCGCCGTATGGGGCAACACTATATCTCAACAGAACATCTTTTGTTGGGGTTAGCTAGACAAAACGATGGAACTGTCGTTGACATTTTAAAGAAATTTGGCGTTACGACCGAGCAGATTCGTCGGCAAACACGTCGTATGCTTAAAGAAAGCCCTGCACCAGCAGGGGAACGACAAACCCGTCAGAAGGCTCGCGCCAAACAACCAAAAGATAAATCAAAAACTCCATTGATGGATCAACTGGCAACCGATCTTACTCAAATGGCGGAAGATGGGAAACTTGACCCCGTTATCGGCCGTCAAATGGAAATCGAACGAGTTATTCAAATTTTAGCCCGCCGCAGCAAAAATAACCCAGCTCTTATCGGGGAACCCGGTGTGGGGAAGACCGCTATCGTTGAAGGGCTGGCTCAACGCGTAGCCGAGGGCAAAGTGCCGGAAATCCTACAAGACAAACGCGTGCTTCAATTAGATGTGGGTAGTTTGGTTGCAGGTACAATGTATCGGGGGCAGTTTGAAGAAAGACTCAAACGCATTATCGATGAACTCAAGAGCAGTGATGCAATTCTATTCATTGATGAGGTCCATATGCTAGTTGGTGCAGGTTCGGCCGGTTCATCTGTCGACGCTGCTAACATCTTGAAACCAGCCTTGGCTCGTGGTGAATTACAAACCATTGGAGCAACTACACTAGAAGAGTATCGCAAACATATCGAAAGTGATGCTGCTTTGGAACGGCGTTTTCAGCCAATTCATGTCGGTGAACCAAGTCCAGAAGAAGCGGTTCAGATCCTACATGGCATAAAAGGTGCTTATGAACAGCATCACAATCTTGAAATAACCGATGAAGCGGTAGAGGCGGCGGTTAAATTATCTACCCGCTATGTCACTCAGCGATTCTTGCCCGACAAGGCGATTGACCTAATTGATGAAGGCGCGAGTCGGGTACGTATGTATCGTGCACCTCAATTGGCAGACATCAATCAAGTTTATGACAATTTGCGTGACCTCCGCACTCAACGTGAAGTTGCGTTAGATGAAGGGCGTTTTGAAGATGCAGCTGGTTTGCGCGAAGAAGAAGAAAAAGTTCAGCGCAGCTTAGATGACATGCGTGCTGGCAAACAAGGTTATAACTTGCAAGTTACGGCCGAAGACATCGCTGAAGTGCTGGCAATGTGGACCGGTATTCCTGTCATGCAGCTAACCGAGAAAGAGTCAGCTCGTCTGCTGCGGATGGAAGAAGCGCTAACTGATGAGATCGTCGGTCAAAACGAGGCGATCGTCTCGATTTCGAAAGCGGTTCGACGTGCGCGTGCCGGTCTCAAAGACCCACGCCGTCCTATCGGATCATTCATCTTCTTAGGGCCCACCGGAGTTGGAAAAACAGAACTGACCAAAGCATTGGCTAAGTTCATGTTTGGCACCGCGGATGCTCTTATTCAGCTCGATATGTCCGAGTTCATGGAACGGCATAGCGTCAGTCGCTTAGTGGGTTCCCCTCCTGGATACGTTGGGTACGAAGATGCAGGTCAGTTAACCGAGGCCATTCGGCGGCGCCCTTATTCGATTGTCGTATTTGATGAGATCGAAAAAGCTCACCCTGAGACCTTTAATATCTTGCTCCAGATTATGGAAGAAGGACAGCTTTCTGACGCTAAAGGGCAAAAGGTTGATTTTAGAAACGCGATCATCATCATGACCTCGAATGTGGGTGCAGATGCGATTAAGCGTCAACCAAATCTAGGCTTTGCCTTCCAGCAAGATGCCGCTACAGCTAGTGCTGCAGATCATGCTGATATGCAAAAGAAACTGATGGATGAGCTAAAACGAGCATTCCGGCCGGAATTCATCAATCGTGTAGACTCGGTGATTGTATTCCGCCAACTTGCCAAAGAACACATTCGCGCAATTGTTGATATCCAACTTGAAGAAGTTAACGAACGATTGGCTGAGAATGAGATCCGGATCACTGCGACGCTTGCCGCTAAAGATTGGATCGCAGAAGAAGGCTACGACCCTGAATACGGGGCGCGACCATTACGCAGAGTGATCCAGATGGAAATTGAAGATCGCATGTCTGATGATGTTTTGGCTGGAAAAATCACCGATGGCTCAACTGTACTGGTTGATTATATAGATGGTGAAATCGTTTTAACGATAAAAGAAGCAGAAATGCCCGAGCTTGAAGTCGCTATAGAACCGGCCTAGCAAGCACATTAGCAACCATCTTTAACTAAAGATAGATATTAAAAAGGCCATCGAAAATTCGATGGCCTTTTTTTATTTGTATTTATTCAGGAGGGGATGTAAAAAGCGGGAATAAGCATCATACGCAGAGACTAAATTCGCCGCCGCTTCTTTCACCCCTACATTTTTCTCGCCACCTCGAAAGGTGCTGAAAAATTACTTTTATTTAATGTATTATCTATCTTAGCGGGCGGTTTCTTGGAACCAACTACTCTGGTATCTGCAACTCCCAACCGATTTCTATAATATCTATGTCTGTTACTAAACCAAGATTCGCACTATAAAGCTCATCAGTTGTGACATTAAATGATTGTGCAATTTCACCTAATGTATCACCGCGTACAACAATATAGACTTCACCAGAAAGCGTTACTTCAACGATTTGTAGTGAATTTGACCCTGCGGCCCCTGAGACTATAGCTCCTGTTAAAATCGGCCCAGTAGCCCCAGGCGTATTCGTCGGAAACAAAGTAGGCTGTGGTGTCCGAGTTGGGGTTGCCGTGGCATCCGTACCTGGAGTAGGTGTTCGACTAGGGCCAATGCCAAGGTCATTTTGGACATCATCAACGAAGCTTTCAACTTCGCCGTTCCCTAAACCTACATCACCTAAATCTACTAATCCGCAGGCTGATAGCAGAATTGTACAAAGTAAGATAAAAATTGTTTGATCTAGATTTCTCATAACAGTTTAAGAGTATCACACCCTTTTAAAAATTAAAATAGGAACAAAACACAGATGATAACAAAAAAACAGTTAAAGGTGGCAGTTGTTCAGGCAGCTCCCGTATTATTTGATAAAGTTGCCACAGTAGACAAGACTATTTCGCTTATTCAAGAAGCGGCCGGAAACGATGCAAACCTCGTACTTTTCCCTGAGGCCTTTATCCCTTGCTACCCACGCGGGCTGAGTTTTGGCATGGTTGTCGGCAGTCGAACCGGGGACGGCCGATCTGTGTGGCAACGATATTGGGAAAATTCGATTGATGTGCCTGGTCCGGAAACAACCATTATTGGAGAGGCTGCCAAAGCAGCAAAAGTCTATGTGGTGATTGGGGTGATGGAGCGAAGCGGTGGCACCTTGTATTGTTCCATGCTTTATTTTGGGCCAGATGGACAATTGTTGGGCAATCACCGCAAACTAAAACCAACCGGAAGCGAGCGGTTAATTTGGGGGGAAGGGGCTGGCTCCGGTCTAATTACCGTCGAGTCTGAATATGGGACATTGGGTGGGTTAATTTGTTGGGAGAACTATATGCCATTGGCTCGAATGGCGATGTACCAGCAAGGGGTTGATATCTATTTAGCACCCACGGCCGACAGTCGCGACACATGGCAAGCAACCATGCAGCACATTGCTCAAGAAGGACGCTGTTTTGTGCTAGGTTGCAATCAATTTGTAACAAAAGATATGTATCCGAAAGATTTAGCCATGGTGGAAGAGCTCGAAACTCAACCCGATGTCATGTGTCGAGGGGGCAGTGTGATTGTTGACCCGCTGGGGCGTGTGATTGCAGGGCCGTTGTTTGATGAAGAAGGGATTTTGTATGCTGATCTGAATATGGACGAGGTAGTACGCAGCAAGCTTGATTTTGACGTGGTGGGGCACTATAACCGGCCGGATATATTTAAATTTGAAGTAGATCGAAAAGATTAAACGGGTTAAAGGCTAAGGTGAAAATCGATCAAAATCTGAGGGGGGAGCTGAAATCTCTATCGGCCGTTGATCAACCGGGTTCACAAAATTATATTTCCAGCAATGAAGCGCATGGCGGTGAAACCCTAGCTCTGGAAATCGCTCTG
>JBLIMP010000179.1:0-9610 GCA_047638855.1 Cellvibrionaceae bacterium
GCACCATACGGATCATAGAAACTGTGTCCTTCAGCCAACTGGGCCATAAAAGCCGCTTTGTAGTCAGGCGTTCGACCCATCCAGCCATAATTGATGCGTTGCCAAATAGCGATGGCGTTACGCGCCCTCTTTAGATCGTCTACTGAATAGCTAGGGGCAAAAAACCGGTGAGTTCGTATCCCGAATTTGTCAACCATTGTCAGGTCATCTTGCGTGGCTGGATCGTGCAGAGCATCGTAAAGCTGGGCCATGCTACGGGCTGAGTTGCGGAATGCAGGATGTGTGGCTACATTTTTGACCCGCTCGCCGTGATACCAAATCTCTCGGCCGTCATCGAGCGAGGCGAGATAGCTTTCACCGGTTAGCATGTGGTTTGTTTCTTGTTGAGTCATGGGGTACCTCTTTTCTGTTCTCTTATTTCGCGGTCAGTTAACTTTCTTAGCAATTTGAGCAGGGCCTCTTTTTCATCGGCCGAAATACCGGCCGCCTCAAGCAAAATACGATCAGCTTCTAAAGCGTAGATTTTGATCTCAGCCAACAGCCCCTCACCTGCGGGCGTGAGCCGAATATGCTGCTTGCGCCGGTCTGTTTCTGAGCGAACCCGGCCGACAAGGCCCCGCTTGCTCAGCGCATCGAGCACGTGCACCATCATCGGCCCTGTTGTGCCAATCGTTTCGGCTATTTCTTTTTGGGACAGATCAGGATTGTTTGACATCAGCTCTAGCGCAATAAATTCTTTGGTCGTTAACCCAAGGGGGGCCATTGTTTCTAAGGCGATTTGAGTCGCACGCACATGTAGCAAGCCAGATAAGTGGCCGACGATGTCGGGTAAATAACTAAAGTTGATTGTGGCTTGATTCGAAGCTGTTTGTGGATTAGACAAAAATAGAATCCGGTGAATATTAAATGATTAAATATTTAACGAATAGTCTAGCACCTTCAATCTGGAGGCGCAAAAGAGTTGCGAATAAGTCTTAAAGGGGGAAATGTTTGAATCGATAGAAATGGTTTTTGACTCTGTGAATCAAATGCAGGCCAAAAGTTTTAATAGACTTTTTACGGGCTGAAGCCCACGGCTACAAACAACGTCCTTCGGGCTGCTGTAGCCCGAAGGGCGTTGTTTGTAGCAAGGGTATTTATGCCCTTGTTAAATAGTTACGAGCCGTTTATTTAAATCAAAAAACCAGCCTTAAGCTACTGTGTCAACATCGCTTCAATACTCTCATCGCTGTAGCTCAGCAATCGGCCGAATTCCTGCGCTATAGTCCTCATTTCGCTCGACGGGTTCCAACTTTCACTCGCTTTTTCCTTCCTGTCTTTCAATGCTCGATAAGTGTTTAAAACATCGATGTCTTTTGCAAAGAAGATGACATATTTGCCCCGTGCTATTTTGGCTGGAAACAATGGGGTAACCAGCAAATCATCTTCTACCATGATGACAACCCCGTAGTCGGCCGCGATCTGCTTGGATGGCTCAAGCATGATGTCTAGATCTTCGGCTGAGTATGGGTGGCTTAAAGCGAGCTGTTTGACCCCTGCACCGACGACTTCCGCAAATGCGGTGGAGATCCCTGCGTAATAAGAAAATTGATCAAAGTTTGGGATTTGGTCTTGCCAGTTTTGTGTCATTGAATTTAGATCCTAATTTTAGTGTTCGCACAAGTATAAAGTCGCAATTTAGTCTAGCTTTTCTCATCTTTCAAGAAGCTTAAACAAAAGTTTGTCTGGTTGTAACACAATTCACCACAGCATGCCGTATATATCTAAATTTCCATCTTTTTGGGTTGCTTGATCTGGGTAGTAGAGGAGGGTAAACGGTCTGAGCCAACTGCTCAATCGTCTGTTTCCGCAACTCTGAAAGATCGTTTACATGAACGGCTTCAAGTTTCATTAAAGAATCTAATCATTGCTATTTTTCGCAGGCAGTGGCTCACCGATTCGCCCTTCTTGCACCCGCCGCTTTGTTCCTTCGATCTCTTTTTGCCGTTTATCCTGATCGAGTCTTTGTCCTAATTCTTCGAGTCGAAGGCCGATCGTGCTGATTGCCGGAAACCCTGATTCTGTTAAGCCGCTGAATCTTGCTGACAGAGCCTCTTTTTTTCGTACCTGATGGGGCTGTAACGTATCAAATTGGCGGGGTGTAATAAAATCGCCCAAGATTAAATCGCCGGCTTTAACCGCTGACTCAACTAATGCCTCACCGGCCGGTGAGCGTACAATTATGCCGTTGAATCCCGCATCTTCCCCTGAGGGTCCACCCCCTGGCCACACATCCGCAGCAGAGATGTCGGCCGCTTCACCCAACGCATCAGGGCATAACTTGCAACGTGTTTCTAGCCCCCAGCTCGCTTCATTTTCCCAAAGTTCTTGGTAGGTTTTTTCAAATGCTCGGCCGTCCTTTGTTTCGATTCGGGTGCGGCCGGGATTGCCGTAACCGCGATAACGGAACAGTGTGACTTCATCTTCGGTTACACCGTATTCCGTCAGCACGTCGGCCGATTTTTTGTGTCGTGATTGCCCCCCGCACACCATAATCAACCTAGCAATGCATAATTTGTTTATACGTGGATCAGTTTGCGCAAGCCGATGAACTGCACCTAAATCGCAAGGTTTGGCGATCATGGCAAACGGCTCATTGCGCTCTAAAGCGATCATTAATCCTGCCAGCGGGGCGGTTGGGCTGTAACGTGAGCCGGAATTTGCAATCACATCTTCGACTGTTTCACTCATGATCCAACGATTTCGTACCGGCCGATCAGGATCGACACCCACATGCAGAATAAACTGGGCCTTGCCTGATTTGAGTAGATGCACCCCAAGCGCACTAAGCACGCCACCGGTTGCTGCTCGAAAACGAAGGTCTGCATCTCCGGCCCAAGCATAGCGCATGCTTGTGTATGCTCCCCAAATCGGATCCGCATTTGCATCGGTTTGCACACGTGGCTCAGCAACGACGCCCGGACAAGCGGAAAGCAGTTGGGCTTCTTCTTGGGGGGTAAACGCATCGGCCGGAGTTGGGCGCAAACTGCCATAGTCGGTCATTTTCATAGGGACTCGACCGGCCGTAACCGCCTCGCACAGTCCACATCCGATACATAATCCGCTGGTGACTACTTCTTTAATGCTCTGGGCCGTTTTTGTGATCATAAGAATATGTTATGTTGAATAATTGATTTGAAATACCGATTTTCCTTGAGTAGCAATTCAGGAAATTCAGCCAAAAAGTGTAGCTTTGTTCGGCCGAGGTCGCCATCTTAAACTAGGATTCAAATGTTCAACTACAGGTGTGTGCAACCGCTTCAGCTAGCCAACAGTCAAGTTGAGAGGCTCGCCATTCAAACGGATCGATCCAAATACCGTTTACAAGCAAGTCCCAATGTAGATGCGGCCCGGTTGAAAGGCCGGTTGACCCGACTGTGCCAATTAAATCCCCTTGTTGAACGGCTGAACCTGCCGTGACCGCTATGGAATCAAGATGATAGAAGCCTGTATAAACGCCGATTCCATGATCGATGATGACAGCTCCTCCTCTGACATACAGGGTTTCGGCTAAAGCGATAACCCCGGCCGCCGGTGCGTAGACGTTTGATCCTCGGTATGCTGCAAAATCTAATCCTTCATGATAAGAGGCATACGGGCCACCGTTGTATGATCGACGTGCGCCATAGTATGAGCTGTAGTAAAGATAGCCAGACACAGGCTCTTCAAAGGTGCCGGTGGGTAAATATTCGGCCGATTGTTGCTCCCACAATTCAAAAAGCCGAGCACGTTCAGCCGCTATCGAATCCGCATCGATTTCGGCCGCACTCCCCGTTAATGTCACTTGGTCATACGTCCACTGCTTTTTTTCAAACTGTAGCGGCTGTGACCATAGATGTATGCGTGTGCAATTTGGCTCTGATGAGTCCTGACAGCTCGCTTTTTGGGAGCGAAGGGTTGTCAAAATATCAAGATGGGGGGCTCCTTCCCAAAAGAATGCTCCGGTCGCCAATAAGCCGACCCCGTTTTGGGTGGCGGCTGCAATGTGCAGATTTCCCTTTTCTGTACCGATGGCAGAATGGCCGCTGATTAGATTTTGTGTCACCGCCCCTCGAAACCCCATCCCTTCGCCCGTTTTGCCGAGGATGTGTGACAGCTCTAGCTGGGTGAATCCGGCCGGGTATTCTTGCAAAATCTGCTCCCCAGGAATAAAGATAGCGTGTTCGGGCCTAATCCCGGCCGGATGTGCCATGCCGTTAAGCAATGCCAAATGCAAGACGGGTAAACCGCTGTCGGCCGAAAGCTGGAAGATAGAGCGATCGTCTGTGATCAGTTGGCCTGTCTTTTGAGCCGTGTTCGGTACAGAAACCGTTCGGCCGATGACCGGTTCGCGAAACCGATTGGGATGAGGGTTCATCGTTTGTAACGCGTCAACCGTTGTGCCATAACGCAACGCCAAGGCGTGCCAGGTATCTCCTGGTAGAACCTGATGCAGTTGAGACTCAGTTTGTGCCAGCGCAATGGGGCTGAACAAAAATATAGAAGTTAGACAGAGTAAAAAGATTAAAGAGAACTGTTTGGTTTTGGTCATCACTTGGTTTTGGTCATCACTTGGTTTTGGTCATCACTTTTGGTCATCACTTTTTGTCATCACAATGAAAGCTATAGTGAAAGTTGTATAGTCGTTATACTTCGATTTTTAGTAATTGATCAGCACTTCTTAAGATCATGATAAAAACGTAGGGGTGAAAGAAGCGGCGGAGAATTTAGTCTCTGCGTATGAAGTTTTTCCCCGCTTCTTATACCTCCTGCTAAATAAGTACGATTTTTGGTATCTTCTCAATAATCTAGGGAAAAACACCCTTCGACAAGCTCAGGGTTCGCATCCTGAGACTTCGGCGTGAGCTCAGTCGAACGCTGTCGAAGGACACCTCCCCCCCCTTTTTGAGAAGTTACGATTTTTGCACCAATAAGATGAATCAGTGGGCATCGATATATGAAATCAAATCGGCCAATTTATTTAAGTATAGGAACTAATTTAGGGAAACGCACCGAGAATTTAAGTGCGGCCCTAGCTGGTCTTAAATGGTTTATGAAGATTAAAAAGATCTCGGCCGTTTATGAAACCGCTCCTTGGGGACCTGTTCAAGACCAGCCTTCTTTTTACAACATGTGTGTGTGCGGCGAAACTGAGCTTGAACCGCTTGAATTTCTTGATAAAAGCAAAGGGTTAGAGGCTGAAATCGGCCGTTTAGACGGCTTGCGTTGGGGGCCACGCTTGATCGATATCGACCTGCTATTTTACGGAGATGTTCAACTGGTGATGGAACGTTTGATCATTCCACATAAAGAAGTAACCGGCCGGGCGTTTGTTTTGACTCCATTGGCTGAAATCGCCCCCGATTTGCTCCACCCAACGCTTAACAAAAGCATCCAGACGCTGAAAGGCGAATTGCCACCGGCCGAAATCGAAACGGTTGCTAAGCTAACCCTACTAAGATTAAACGACAATGATTCAATTAACCCCACAGCTTAAACGGCCTCCACATCCTATTGTTTGGGGAGACAGAACCTATATTATGGGCATTCTAAATGCCACGCCTGACAGCTTCAGTGGCGATGGAATCTCAAGCGATTTAACTCAAACCCAGCTCATAGATAGGGCGATTGCACAGGCTGTTAACTTTGTAGATGCAGGTGCAGATGTGCTCGACATTGGGGGCGAAAGCACACGTCCAAATAGCGAAACAATCGATGGTCAGATAGAGCGATCTCGCATTCTGGATGTGATTCGCGAGGTGCGTAAGGCATTGCCGCAAACGGTTATTTCTGTGGATACGTATCGGGCAAAAACGGCCGAGGTGGCTTTGGCGGCCGGGGCTGATTGGATCAACGATATTTGGGGATTTAAGCATGATTCAGACATAGCCGGTGTTGCGGCCGTTGCTGATTGTCCCGTTGTGCTGATGCACAACGGCCGTAATCGCCGCCGTCTGCAACAAGACGATGGAGCCGGAGGGTATTATGGCTACTTCGAATATGAGAGCTTGATCGAAGATGTGCTGATTGAGTGCCAAGAATCGATTGATATCGCTTTAGATGCAGGAGTTCAAGAAGGAAATATCATGATCGATCCTGGGATTGGTTTTGGGAAAACAGCACCTCAAAACATTGAACTGATGAGTAGCTTGGCCCGATTCAAGACCCTCGGTTACCCGATTTTGCTGGGTACTTCGCGCAAGGGGTTTATCGGGCAATATCTTGGCGGATTGCCGGTTGATGAGCGGGTTGAGGGGACGATTGCCACGTGTGTTTTAGGCATTGCGGCCGGGGTCGACATTTTGCGGGTGCATGACGTGCAAGCGGTTGCCCGCGCTACCCGAATGGCAGACGTGATTGTTCGTTCAGAGGTCAAATAAGATTTTTGATCTGTGAGTGTTTGAATCAAATGGCGAGTCGATAGATGTGTTTAAATCGGTATGTGTAAGAGCCGAAGCAAGATAGTTCATGGACAATGGAGCTTATTGCTCTATGCGTCAGGATCCATTTGCCATGAAACTATTAATAAAAACCCCCAAATACCTACTATTTTGTCTAATTGCGTTTGTCATATTGGTGCCAGCTATCAATGCACTCCCTAGTTATGCTTCGCCGGAGCAAGCTGTGTTGGCCACTGCACAGCTTCGTTTTGGAAACTTCGCCCCTTTTAACGAAGGTGATGCAGCCATTCGGCTTACGATTGATGATAATGGCATAGTCGGTAACTTCAACTATGGTTGGTCAACTGGTTACACCGATATTGAAGAAGGCGTTGATTTAGTTGTTCAAGTTTATGAAGCGACTGGGGCTGAATCACTCCTTAAAATCGACACCATTACCTTAGAAGCTGGGAAGAAATATACCCTGATATTCATCGGAAATGGGTCTAACCCATTGACAGACCAAGTTTTTGATCTTGTTTTGATTGATGACGATGTCATAGCGGCTGAATCGGATTCGGCCGCAATCGCGTTTGGCCACTTTGCCCCGTTGTCTCCGAACTCAACGGGAACATCAATCGATATTCGGCAAGATAACGATATTTTGATCAGGGACAATTTGGTTTACGGTCAGTTTAATCCGGCCGATATCGATCAGTTAACCAAGACGACAACAAGTTATTTAATTACGTCTGCCAGCGGCGCATACGAATTTATCGATATACAAACATTTGGTTACAACTTAGGCGATGTGCAGTACTTGCTGGTTGTGGGTGACGGCCGTAACAAACCGATTCGAGCTTACATGTATGTCAACGAAGGTACGGGGGGCTTTATGACAACAGACAGCGACACAACCGTCGTTAAGGACCCTGCAATCGCTTTTGCAAACTTCTATAGTGACCCTGATGTCGAATCAGTTCAGTTCGATTTTGGGGCAACACAACTGAGTTTGCTTGAGTGGGGGCAATTGTCACCTTCTCAAAGTTATCCTGTCGGCGACTACGACATAGATGTGTTTGATTCAACGCGGCGAGAAATTTTGTCAGAAAAGGTAGCTATTGGATTATCTGAGACGGTGATCTATGTGATTACTAAAAACAATACGAATGGCGACCCATTGTTGGTGCCAGTTTTTGGCGATTATCTTGAGGTTAGAACCGGCACACCCCGTATTCGCTTTGTCCATTTGGCACCATTCGCCAGTGGTAGTGCTGCAACCCTTGATGTGAGGCGAACCAATGGGCTTCTTGTTGAAGATGATTTGGAATTTGCTGAAACAGGCGCTTTCCGCTCATTGGCTGTAGGTGAATACAGCTTTAACTTTACAAATCGTACGGGTGATCGGGTTTTATTTGATCTTGACCCAATCACACTGCAAGATGGGGACAATGTTACGGTGTTTTTAACTGGTGACGGAGTGAGTCAACCTATCCAGACGGTGATTCATTCTGACAATGTGGCTACGCTTTCAGATCAAAAATGGGATCTTCCGACCGGAAAATACTCATTGACGCATGTGGCTCCTACCGGTACAGGCAATGCGACGAATACGCGTGTCGAAATAGATTCTATCCCCGTGGCTACTGGGTTTGGTTATGGCGATTTCCGGCCGGCCGAGTTTGTTGCTCTCGGGCAACATCAAGTTTCAGTGTATGACGAAGCGACCAATACGATGCTCACATCGGCAACCATCAACATAAGCGCACTCACCATTCACGCCATTGTTTTAACTGGCGATAATGTGAACAAGCCGTATGAAATCGTTGTTTATGAATATGTGGATCATGAACCGGTTAGTGATCCAGAGGCGATCCTGCGATTTGGCAATTTAGCCGTTATTTCGGACAGTAGCCCTGAGTTTGATGGTTCTTCAGTTAAGCTAGTTGCTCAAAATAACGAGTTGTTTTCCAGTTTAGCTTATGGTGACCTGGCTTATGGCACACCTTCGGCCATGCAGCCTGCAACGTATGGATTCACCTATTTAGATGCCAATAAAAAAGAGATCCCAGAAAATGTTTTCGAATTTTCCTTAATGGCCCAAGACAATTACATTTTCTTTTCAGTTGGGGATGGCAACCGGCAACCCTATGGATTTTTTGCGATGGAAGCTGATGGTAGTAGTGGTAAATTGCTAAAAGATATCGAGAACGACACAACTTTCATTTATCTTCCCATTGTTCTTCGTGCAGGCAATTAATTGTTTTGTATCAAAAAGCTGAATATTGGACATGCTGAATATTGGATATATTGAAAAGTATAGATTCCTTAGCCTGCACGGCGTTTGTTCCTTTGTATTTACGTCCCGTTAGTAATTTGAAATTAAATACAAAGGCTATTCGTCATTAGTGGGCAAACGTAGGTAATGGCCTAAAATTAGGTTAAATCAGGTAATAAAAAGACAGACTGTTAGGCAGTCTGTCTTTTTTATTAGGCGAAACTTATGATCACAGCATGCATGTTGTGATTCAACTAACCCACAAAATTATGAACACAACATTTTCTAAACCGATCAAAAGTCGCATGATCGAATGGTTTCCCGGCAATTATGGCTGGATCGTTCTTGTTATGGGCACCGTAGGGGTCATTATGTCTAGCCCCGGGCAGACTTACTCTGTTTCAATTTTCCTAGAGCATATTCGAGAAGATCTAGCCATTAACCGTACAACGATTAGCCTCATGTACACAATCGGTACAGTGACTGGTAGTTTTGCCTTGCCCTTTATCGGCCGGATGCTCGACATACGCGGCCCTCGGCTGATGATGATGGTTGTTGCGGTCTTATTTGGAGGCGCCTGCGTTTATATGGGCTTTGTCCAAAATGCCTTTATGTTGGCAATCGGTTTTGTCGGCATCCGTATGTTGGGGCAAGGGAGCACATCACTGATAAGCCGCCAAATGATCAACATTTGGTGGGTTGAAAAGCGTGGCACGATTTTAGGCATTTCAATGTTTATCGGAGCCGTTTTGGGACCTGGGCTTTTCCCGCTTTTGATCAACCGGTTGATTCCACAGTTTGGCTGGCGTGTCACTTACCCGATTTTGGGCGGAATGGTTGTGCTTGTTATGGTGCCAACCGCTTATCTTTTTTATCGACGTCGGCCGGAGTTTTATGGGTTGCTGCCTGATGGAAACGGAAAAATCGAAGATGC
>JBLIMP010000180.1:0-9600 GCA_047638855.1 Cellvibrionaceae bacterium
TGCGTGGCCCCAGTTGCAGTCCCTGTTTTTGTGACGGCAACGCCGTTTAGCTCAAATAGAACATCGCCATACGGTGCGTTGCCATTACCGGGCAGATCGCCGTTCCAATCGACCAGTACCGTGATCAAGTTTGCGACATTCTGGTTATCAAGAAAATAGTGACCATCAAGCGTGAATTGCGGATTGACTGCGATAATTGTTGGCACGAGATTGACTGCGCCAGTTGAAGAAGCTTCGTTATTTGATTCATTCGTTTCAAGCACACTATCGGCCGGATCGATCGTGCCGGTCAGCATCAGTTCAATATTTTCTCCAGATGCTTGAAGCAGGCTGCTGATGTCCCAATCAAACATAAAGGTACGAGAACTATCGGGTCCTATTGCAGCAATAATTTCTTCATGGATAACGGTTGAACCACTGGTAAATTTGACCGGCACATTGGTGAGCGTTTCGCCATCTTCAGCTAAATTTTTGACGGTCACGGTAATGTCGGGTAATTCATATCCGTTCCCTTTTGGCTGAATATTGTCGATGGGCAATGTAAATGGCTCGATGGTCAAGTCCGGCCGGTCATCAATCGTAATCGTCGCTTGGGAATTCGCGCCTAGCACTGTTCCGGTTGACGGGTTACTTAAGGCGATGGTGAAGGTTTCTTCTCCTTCGATTGGCATCACATCAGCAATTGGTATCTGGATCGTTTTTGAAAATTCCCCAGGGCCGAAGCTTAGTGTGCCAGATTTGCTGGTGTAATCTTGCCCTGCTGTAGCCGTCCCGTTGCTCGTCGTATAATTAACGCTGTCTGTTCCATTGTCAAAGCTCACTCGCTGAACGGGTATGTCGATCATCCCTTCAGCCTCACGCACAACGTAATCGGCCGCACTCAACGACACATTGTCAATACAGTTGGTCAGGCACACAGCTTTGCCCGTCCAATTACACGGTTCACTGACAGTCCCCCCACCTGGGGCCGGATGTGAATAATTGCGCCCTAAAGAGACAAGTGCCTCTCTTCTATTGAGTTCTAACCCCTGCCCAGAGACAGGCCCAACAATCGCACTTGCGCTGGTGACTGCCAATTGCCCTTCATTTGGATGCGCTTTTGTTCCGGCAAAACCCCAACCTGTTGGATCTAGAGGGAAGATAAAGATCGGATTGATTGAAATCTGGTCGGTATCAAGCGAACTGCCAGCAAAGCACTCTAATACGGTCCCTGTCACAATACCTGGCCTATAGCTGGCGGTTACATTAACCATCGCCGGTTGGCTATCCGCGTCATAGGTGACATCAAAACTCAGCGTTTCTGCCAGCATATCGGCCGCTCGTACTGAGATGTCAGGAAAAATCGTTCCTTCCCAATGTGAGGTAAATGTCTGTGCGGACTGCGCGATTTCGATGCTGGCAAGGATGTCAGGTTCGGCCGTGACCGATTGCTGATTAAAACCCAGCACGATTAGTAGAATAAACAGATGGTAGCTTACAATTTGAGCAAATTTTTTCGTCATTTTAATTCCTTTTCAGATTGATATAGGGCGGGTTGACCTGCTTCACCACTAATGGAAATCAGTTACAGAGGCAACCATCGCACCTTACGGCTTGCTTGCTCGATGACTTGAACAGTCATCAATCATGTGTTTCAGATAAGACGTGGCCGCTTCTGGCGTGGAAAACTTTAGCTCTTGACGATCTGGACCTTTGGCTGAAATATGTTCCAAACTGGCTCGCCAGACCCACTCATCCCCATCACTTTCCGCCCACAGGCGCAAAAGATAGGAAAATGACGGTTTTGCAATCTTATCTATCATGAACAGAAAATTAGCAGGCTATCGTCAAAGGATCGTCTAATTTAAAGTAGTAGCCGCAAAAGGTACATACAGGGCGATCAGTAGTTGGTAGCCTCTGAAGCGACTATTGAAGACTGAATGTTATTCAGTTAAGTCATCCCAAACCCTTCTCCCCTAAGGAGAGGGGAGCAGTATTCCCTAATCAGATTGGGACGCTGGCATCTGAAGGGGCCAGGTGAGAGGAAACAGTGTGGCTGATTTTTCACTAAGGCGATTTCCGAGAATAAAACATGCAATTGCATCAACAAAATCGCCTCACCTCGTCAACTTGATTGACACAGCCAATTCCCCTGATCTAGTTTGCTAGATAATTGTTTTTCGGGGTTGGCCTAACTTAATGACATTGATCGACTACTGAATACCGGCTACCTGCTTTTAAATGTTTGTCCCGCTTTTTGAAGCCCCATACAATCCCACACTTATGACTCAGTATCAATTACAGCTTTTGGGCGGATTTGAATTATTGTACGCTGGCAAAGCTGTCACTTCATTCCGCACACAGAAAACACGCATATTGCTAGCCTACTTGGCGTTAAATGCTGATAAAGTAATTAGCCGTAAAACGCTGGCAGGTCTATTTTGGCCTGAATCCCCATCAGAACGAGCCGCCCATAATCTGCGTCAAGCGCTTTCGTTTTTGCGCCAAGCACTAAACGTTGGCACAGACAGCTCACCGATAATTGTCACGCGTCAAGATATTTCTTTTGTAAGCAACAGCCGTTTTTCTGTTGATGTATGGGAGTTTGATAACTATTTTGCAGCTGATCAGATTTCAGACTTAGGAACGGCTGCTCAACTTTATCGGGGACCGTTACTCGAAGGAATGTTTGTCGATGATTCGCCAGAATTTGAGATGTGGCTGGGCAAAACAAGAGAGCAGTATCATGTCAAAACATTGTCTATATTGGAACAATTGGCTGACTTTCATCTCGATAGGGGGGAGTATGAGCAGGCCAAAACCTTTTTGATGCAGGCTTTAGAGTTGGCCCCATGGCATGAAGCGGCTCATCGAGGTTTGATGCGGGCTTTGGCTCTGTCGGGTGACATAGCCGGAGCATTGATCCAGTACGCCAAGTGTCGCCAAATTTTAGAAGATGAGTTGAGCGTGCCTCCTCTGCTTGCTACAAAAAAACTATATGACCAAATCAAATCAGGAGTGGTAGCGGCCGTACCTTCAACACCAGGAAATCCTATCGAACGGGCACCATCACCCCAATTTGTGGGGCGTAGCCATGAACATGCTCAACTCACGTCCGCACTTTCAGCCTTGGTTCATACAACAGTTGAAACTGTCTTTATCGAAGGAGAAGTGGGGGCAGGCAAAACTCGTCTTGCCGAAGAGTTTAACCGTTTCGCCGTAAGCCAACGGGCGCTTGTTCTAAAAGGGCGATGTTTTGAATTTGGCGAAATGGTCGCTTACCAACCAATTGTTGAAGCGTTGCGCATGGCTTTGAAAACATTGGGAAACAAGCTTTCACTGTCGGCCGTTTGGCTTGCTGAGCTGTCCCGCTTATTACCTGAAATCCAGGATTTTTACCCTAATCTACCCGAACCGCAGCAGGTGAACGGCACTGCAGGCCGACAGAGACTGTTTACAGCCGTCGGCCGGTTTTTGCACGCCCTAACCAATGACCGCCAACCGCTCATTCTGTTTCTGGATGATTTACAGTGGGCCGATTCAACGACAATTGATCTGCTCCACTATCTAATTCGGCAGAATCGAGACAATTTACTACTTGTTTTAGGCACCTACCGGCCGGAAGAAACCCCACCCACCCACCCAATCACCGTTTTGCGTAGAGGTCTAAGTCGAGACAGATTGGTGCGCCTCATCCAGTTAAAACCGCTGACCGAAGTCGACATTCAGCAAGTGGCTGAACGTTTGGTTGGCTTAGAACTAGCACACGAATTTGCACGTTACTTGTATCAAGAAAGTGAAGGGAATCCATTTGTGTTGACTGAAATGCTCAACACATTGCACGAAGCGGAGCTGCTCTGGCCGATAGAGCTAGACAGGTGGGGCTTGACGGCCAATTGGAAAAATCAAGCCACTCAAATGACGAGCAGTTTACGCGATACTATTTTAAATCGTGTTGAGCGGTTGCCGCACCCAGAGCAAGAATTGCTTAAGCTTGCGGCCGTCATCGGCCGAACGTTTGAAGCAGACTTGCTACAAGCGGTTAGTCAAAGATCAGCTAGATCAAGCTTAGTCATATGGCAAGAACGGCGTTTGGTGCGCCTGGTATCAACGGCCGACACAGGGCATCAATACGACTTTGCCCATGACAAAATTCGCGAGGTTGTTTATCACCAGTTGCCGACGGCCGAACGGCAATTGCTGCATGGAGAAGTAGGCATCGGTTTGGAGAGTCGCAACGGAGCACAAAGCCCAAGCACACCTTTGGCTCCCGCCATCGCTTACCACTATTTTGAGAGCGACCGGCCGAATCAGGCTCTGCCATTTTTGCTAACAGCGGCCCAGCAAGCCCAGCAAGCGCTGGCGTTTACAACCGTCATCCGCTTATGCAGTCAGGCACTTGCTTTAGAACCAGACGATTTAAACTTACGTTTTGAATGTTTGCGTCTGCGCCAAAAATCTTTTGAATATTTAGGTGAGCCAGTCCGTGAAGAAGAGGATGTACTCGCGATGCTAGCTATCGCTGAAAAACGACAGGATTCGCAACAGGCGATGATCGCACAAAAGCGGTTGTCGATTTTTTACATGCATCGTGATCCTGTTAAAGCTCAAGAAATTATCGACCGCACCTTGCCGTTGTATCAGGCAGCCGGAGACAGGGCCAACGAAGTTGAAACACTCATCATTGCCGCCATTTTGCGACGCAATGCGGGGGAAACAGAAAAAGCTTTTGTTCTTTTTAATCAAAGCCGACAAGTAGCCTTTGAAATTGGGGATGCAAAATCGGAAGGGTTTAGCTTAGGATACATCGCCCTAGAACAGGTGCGTCAAGGCCTGTTAGGAGAGGCGGCCGATAACTATGAACGAGGGGCTACACTCCTACGTTCTGCTCATGATCAATCGGTCGAATTAGGCTATCATCTGATTGGTACAGCCAATCTTTATCGGATTTTGGGCCGATTCACAGAAGCGAGCGAAACGATTGAACAAGCATGGCAGATCGGGGTTGGGTTAGAACATATGGGGATTCAATGTTGGGTCCATTTGCACCGGGGGAAAGTTGCACTTTGGCAGGCAGAGCATCATAAAGCCCAACCGCATTACCAAAAGGCCTTAATGGTGGCTGACCGACATGAGTTTGGTATTCTCAAGGGGCACGCCTATTGGGGCTTGGGCGTAGCCAATTTGGCCAATGGCGCATATCAGCATGCAGTCAATATGTTGTTAGATGCCTTGAAGCAATTTACAGGCAGCCACTTAGAGATGGTAACGATGACACACGCATATCTAGGAGTGGCCTATGCTAAGCTGGGGGATCACGCTTCTGCATTAGCCCACATCAGATCAATCACAGATAAATTGTCGACAAGCACCGGTGCAAACAAATCAATCATTGAGGGTCAGCAAATCTATCTGTGCAACTATCAGACTTTAATGGAAATAGGCAAACCGTCTGAAGCAGGAGAATGGATGAAGAGGGGGCGTGGGTTTTTAATGTTGCAAGCGGCCGGACTAGATAAGAAATGGCAAGAAACTTTTTTTTCCATCCCTACAAATCAAGCACTTACTAGCAGAAAATAGCCTAAATCACAGTCAGGTGTATCTGAGAGAGCATCAGAGATCGAAGCTAAATCGGGCTCTATTACAAACAATTTCACTGCCGAACATACCTGATGACTTGAACACCAAACCTAAAAAGGAACACGGAAAAGATTCTTTGCAACACAGCCCAAAAAACCAGCTTCTTATGCAAATTTCGCTAACTTTTTCACCGGCCCCCACAGCATGTAAATTCCACCCAAAACAAGTATTCCTAAACCTGTTTTAAAAATCAGCAATACGGAAATCGGTAACAGCCACCACCATGAAAATCGAAAAAAGTATTTCAATTTCGGATATGGAAATATGCTCACCATCAACAGGGAAACCAAAGCGATAATCACCAGCAACGGCTGAACTGGCAAGGTGACATTGGTTAAATAAACCAACACCACAAATCCCGCCATCGCCGTTGTTGGAATGCCTTCAAAAAACAGCGGATTCGACTCTGAGGTATTAAACCGGGCCAGTCGGATGGCGCTCATCAAGCCAGGGAGCACAGAAACAATCCCGATAATGAGCCACCACTCAGGCATTTTCGGCAACATCCAATTCCAGCTTAACCATGAAATCGCCACGCCAAAGGCAACCATGTCGGCCAACGAGTCAAGCTGTGCGCCAAAAGGAGAAAGCACCTGCCAATGGCGGGCCAAGCTGCCATCAAAAGCGTCGAGCGTGGCTCCGGCGATCAGGCACAAGGCCCCGGCCGTCAGTTGGCCCGAGGCAACGAGCAAAATCGAGAGCAGGCCGAAAAACAGGTTTCCCAGCGTAACGATACTCACTAAATAAAATTGAAACTGCGATTTTCCGCTTCGTGGTTCAGTCATATTAGATTTTCGGTTGGCAACTGCAAAATGTGCGCCAACAAAGCTCGGCACTAGTAACTAGTCACTGCCCCCACCAATCATTAAAATAAAGCTTGTTGCTGTGGCCCACCGGCCGCGTTGTCCGGCATGGTAATGCCTAAATGGGTGTAAGCTTTATGTGTGGCGACACGCCCCCTGGCGGTACGGGCGATAAAGCCCAATTGGAGCAAATACGGCTCAACTACATCCATGATCGTGTCACCCTCTTCGCTAATCGACGCCCCGATTGTTTCCAAACCAACCGGCCCGCCGTGAAAGTTTTCGATAATAGATGATAAGACACGTCGATCAAGATCATCTAATCCTAGTTGATCAATTTCGAGCAAATCTAGAGCCGCTTGCGCCGTGGCTAAATCAATCTGCCCATCGCTTCGTACTTGGGCAAAGTCACGCACTCGACGCAACAAGCGCAAGGCGATTCGGGGGGTACCACGTGAACGGCGAGCGATCTCTATTGCGCCTTGATTCTCAATACCTGTCTCAAGAACGCGTGCCCCACGGGTCACGATATCGGTAAGTGCCTCAACATCGTAAAAGTCCATCCGATACAATGCACCAAATCGGGCACGCAGCGGCGATGTCAAAAGGGCCAAACGTGTCGTTGCACCGATCACAGTAAAGCGGGGCAGTTTCAAACGGACATTTTTAGCCCCAGGCCCTTTTCCTACAATAATGTCTAGCACAAAATCTTCTAGAGCCGGGTAAAGGATCTCTTCAACCGCACGCCCCAATCGATGGATTTCATCAATAAAAAGGATGTCTCCTGCCCGAAGGTTGGTCAAAATGGCGGCTAAATCGCCAGCCCGCTCTATCGCAGGACCGGCCGTAATGCGGATGTTAACCCCCATTTCATTGGCAATAATGTGGGAAAGGGTGGTTTTTCCTAGCCCGGGTGGTCCGTGAAAAAGCACATGGTCGAGCGGCTCTTTACGCTGTTTTGCGGCTTCGATCAAAATTTCAAGATTGGCACGCAATTTCGCTTGACCGGTAAAGTTTGCAAGCGTCTGCGGCCGAAGCAGATTGTCTAAATCTTCTGGTTTTTTATCGCCAGATATTTGTCGATCTTGTTTAACAACATCTGGTTTGAGCCGGTTTGGCGTCGATTTTTCGATCATAACTCTGATTATAATGGCAAAGCTATAACTATGCAGGTGGCAAGTGGCAGGTCGCAAGTGTAAAATTCGCACGCAAATCGATAAAAGAAAAAGAAAAGTTAATTATTCGTAACCGTTCAGTCCCCCTGTCATTGATACGCATAACTTCGTAGGGGTGAAAGGGGCGGGGCGGTTTTAAGCCCCGAAGAAGAGATTTTCTTCCCGTCCCCTTACACCCCTCTGAACGGTTACAATTATTCAGCATCTCGTAGGGTCGACGCCGTCGGTGTGTCATTTCGCTCGAAGAACTCAAGCTCCATTCCGACGGCGTCGACCCGTACAGTGAAAAATTCCACCTGCTGAATAATTACAAGAAAAGAAAACGACGAGGAAAATAGTCATGGTTCACGAAACAAAACACCCTTTAATCCTACACAAATTATCAATACTTAGAGCCACAGCAACAGAGCCGAAACAGTTTCGCGAATTGGCCCGCGAACTTGCGATCATGCTAGGTTACGAAGCGATGTCAAGCCTAGCAATCACAGAAACTGAAATCGAAACCCCGATGGGTGCGGCCGTTGGTCATGAACTCACTTCTAAAATCGGTCTTGTCCCGATTTTGCGGGCGGGTTTAGGCATGGTCGACGGATTGCTTGAAATCTTCCCGGCCGCTACCACTTGGCACTTGGGTATGTACCGTAACGAAGAAACGCTTCAGCCAGTTTGGTATTACAACAAACTCCCGGCCGCTCCCCAAGTTGATGTTGCGCTTGTTCTTGACCCTATGCTTGCAACTGGAGGCTCCGCGATTGCCACTGTTTCTGAGGTTAAACGTTGGGGTGTCAAAGACATTCGCTTTTTAGGCCTCATCGCCGCCCCAGAAGGAGTGCAAGCCTTACGCGAAGCGCATCCTGATGTCCCCATTCATGTCGCCGCTATTGACTCACACCTAAATGATGTTGGTTACATCGTCCCTGGACTGGGTGATGCAGGTGACCGCTTATTTGGCACGCTGAATCAATAATAGATTCACCGAATATCAAGCTTCTTGAGCTACCTTCTCGTTTTACTCACAACCTTCGCACTTGCGGCCGGGCTTACCCCTGTCGCAATGTGGCTGTCCCACCGCTGGGGTGTTGTGGCTGTGCCGGGTGGCCGACGCAAGCATGGCGGCCTCATGCCGAAGTTAGGGGGTATACCCATCTTCTTCGCCTTCGCGGTTGGTGCCTTATTGATCTTCCAAATTTTCCCCATCAATCAGGACTCAGGTGATTTCAAACTCATTACCGGCGTTTTAATTGGGTTATCGGTTGTGTTTGTAGGCGGGCTACTCGATGACTTCTTCGATTTGCCTTGGTGGGGGCAATATGCCGTACAAGTCATTGCAACCATCATCGCCATCCGCTATGACGTTATTTTTGGCGTGTTTACCAATCCTGTCAGCGACAGCGCCATTGACCTCACTGAAATATTGCCAGTTTTTATTGTGCCGTTGATTACTTTGGTCTGGGTTTCAGGGATGATGAACACGGTTAACTGGCTTGATGGGTTGGACGGATTAGCGGCCGGGGTTGGGACCATCGCAGCCCTTCTTTTCGCATGGCACAGTTATAGCCTGCAACAATTCGCCGTTGCGGCTTTTCCGTTGGCGTTAGCGGGGGCGTTAATGGGATTTTTGGTTTTTAACTTCTCCCCAGCAAAAATCTTTTTAGGATCGGCCGGGGCCTATTTGATCGGATTCAGCCTCGCCACGTTGTCACTGATCACACCCGCCAAAATCGCAACCGCCTTGCTGGTGATGGCAATCCCAATCATAGATGTCGCTTGGCAAATCTTTGATCGCATCCGGCGAAAACAAAGTCCATTTAGCGGCGATCGGGGGCATCTTCACTTTAGGCTTTCTGATGACGGCCTACCTACGCAGCTAATCGTGCTAGGCTATTATGCAGCTTCGGCCGTATTTGGCATCGTTGCTATTTTTGCTCCAGGTTTGTGGAAACTTGTTTTGTTGCTTGCATTGACCGTAGTCGTGCTAGGCACATTGCGTTGGCTCTCGAATA
>JBLIMP010000181.1:0-9581 GCA_047638855.1 Cellvibrionaceae bacterium
GCGACACTCCTTGCCCCAAATATTGCCGAATATAAAATTCACCCATGACATCATCTCGAATTAACCGCCACCCGTTACCCAGCACATCATCGGCCGGGTTAATGTCGATCACCTGTGGCACATCACCTGAATAATAGCGCTCGGGATGTAAAATCTGCTCGGTCGAAGTCGGCCGATTGACCCACAGATCAGTCACCCCTGCCCAACCATTGCGCTCAAAAGCATTGGCCACAAAAGCGGCCCCATCTTCATAAGGAAAATAAAACTGAGCAGACAGAACCGGAACCGGCTCTATCGTAAATTGAGTCGGCCGATACCACTTTTGGCTAATGTTAAATATGTCAACCAACTGCTCGTAGGTAAAATGAGCTTCCCCATACTGCTCTTCAAGCAATTCAGCTTCCCCTTCTGCTACCGCCCGTAAAACCAATAATTCCTCAGAGGTGAGTTCAACATCTCCCGAAGACATATCCCCGAGTGAAAAATGTTGGTCTTGCAAGGCGTGCATGAGTTCATGCGCATAGGTCGATTCTTCAAGCGTATCGATCTGACGATCTATACTGACAATCACAAACGCTTTTGTTGCTGGGTCATAAAAGCCAGCGATGCTGCTGCCTGCAAATTCAACAGACGCCTCGTAAAGATCATACCCACGCTCAAGAAAATCGAACTGGCTAAGCACGAGCATATCTTCGTACCCATCGGCCGGAGTGTAGTCAAAACTACGCATGTACTGCTTTAGCTCCGTTTGCCCCATCAAATGAGGATCTATTCCCTCTTTAAACGTCAGTCCACGGATAGCAGCGACGTCAGCCTGAATACGAGAAAACGTTTCAGCATTGTCTTGCATAAAAGCGAAATCAATTACCCGCACATTGATTCCAGCCACTTCAACCTGTTCGCCTGCCCGATTGGTCATTAATGCTGTGAGCTGGCGAGGTCCATTAGAAAGCGGCACCCATTGCACCGCGTATGTCAGTTCAGTCTGTCCATCAAACAATTGGCTAAAAATCGTTTGCCCATTTTCAAGGATTTGAACATTACGCACCCCAATCGGGTCGGTTATGAACAATTCGATAATCGCCTGCTCTTTTAGCCCCAATCGGCCGTTTTCAACTGGGGACAAAAACCGTCCTCCGGCCGGGATCGGCGTGGATGTCACCGTCGGCTCAAGTGTTTCAGTCAGCAGTTCTTCGACAACTGCAAGCTCGGCCATCTCGATTGTAGGAGCCAGCGTAGGTACCGTCACAATCTCAGGGGCATCTGCTTGGCGCCATAACAAAAAGAAAATCAAGGCCCCGATCAACAGCCCAAAGGCAATCACCCCGATCAAGATTTTCTCTAAGCTAGAGCCGACCCGAGCTATCAGGGTTTCATACCCATCAACCTCATCAGGTTTTCCACTAAATCGATCATGATGGTTTATATTCTCGTTTTCATCGTCATCAGACATCTGTTTTTCCTTGTATAGGTTAGGCCCCGGAAATCAAAAATCAGACAGATTTCTACTCACTCATGATTGCATTGATCAATTGGCGCAATTCGGCCGAATCAGAGCGGGTGATAACCACCCCATCGGCCGTCATTAGCAAACATTGGTCATTTCCGCCATTGTCCCAGCAGGTCGCCTCAGCAGCGCTTTCGGCCAAGGGTTGTCCGAGAAAATTAGCCGCCCAACTATTAAATGCTTCGGTAAACTCCGGCAGGTCGGCCGGACTGTCCCACACCAATTTCAGCACCATGATTCGTTCGGTGGTCGTTGGGTTGTAATACACCCCATATCGATCCCCCCCCCAGCCATTTGCGGCCGGGTTCACCTCACCTTCGTCCAAAACAAGCCCAAGGTATTCAATCAGATAAAACTCGCCAAACACATCATCTGCTAGTTGCTCCCATCCAGCTCCCAATTCATTTAGTGCAGTTAAAATCTTGGCAGATGGCAATTTGACAGCGATCGGGTTATCTTCGGCCAAATACCGTTCAACGTGCAAAATCTGCTCCGATGAAACGGGCGGCCGTTCCCATATTCTATTCACACCTGCAAACCCCTCATCTTCATAAACGGCCGACAAAAATTCAAGGCCGCGTACATACGGAAAAGCCAACTGGCTCACCAGAAAATTAGGGGCCGGAATCGCATTCGGAATCGAGAGCACCGGATCACTGTCTGCGTTTTGTTCCCCAGTTAAATAACCACCTGTTTCATACACAAATTCAACCAAGGACGCTTCCCCTTCTGCCAAAGCACGCAGGGCCAGCGTCGCATCGCTGTCCAATGAGCCGTTTTGAATATCGGCTAAAGTGAAATATTGATCTTGCAAGGCGTGCATGTATTCGTGGGCATGGGTCAGCCGCTCTTCTTTATCAAGCTCGTTATCATCGCTGATCACATACAGGGCATCGGTTGCTTCATCATAATAACCTGCCACAACGGACCCATAGAGCTGAATGAGTGAATCATAAAGTGGGTAATCACGGGGCATAAAATCAAACGAACTGAGTACGATCACATCACGATCTGCATCTTCACGAGTAAAGTCGTCAAACAAGTCTACGGTGATGTTTTCTTGAAAATCGAACCGCTCGATGATGTTGACCTCAATCTCGCCCCGTTGTTCCAAATCACGCAGTTCTCGCACGTTGCGTTCGATAAGGCGCAATTCGGTCTGGAGCAAGGCTTCGGGCTGGGCCGAAGCGATCACCTCGATTTCAATCGTCACTGGGTTGCTGGCCCGACCGCGGATTGTTGTAGCCAAAGCTGAAATTTGATAGGTTCCTACTTCCAATGGTGTCCACGTTGTGACGGCAATATCCATCCGAGGGTCAAATGGTTCACCTGTGAGCAACGTTTCATCGTTCACCAAAATGTTAAGCGATGCAATGCCGATCGGATGGCTGGCCGAAGCGATAATTTCTATCGGCTGTCCAACCACCTTGATCGATTCTTTTTCAGCCAAACGAATTCTAACTTGGGGCGGTGCGTCTAAGTCGATGGGCGTTGTCGGGGTCGGCATGGGGGTTGGCCCATCTGCCTGTGCCAACTGTGTTCCAATGAGTGGAGCGGATGAGGTGGCTAAAGCACGCATAGCGGCAAGCTCAGATTCGGCCGTGGCTAAAACGGCGCCATTCTGTTCATTTTCTTGGCGTTTTTGCGAAAACAATTGCACCAATGTGGCTTCCCCATCAGCAACCTCAGTTTCTTTTAGCGTCAATTGTTCCTGTAGATTTTGTTGGCCTATCATCAACCATGCGACTGATCCCATTAAAATTAACAGGCCCCCCGCCAGTAAAGCTGTGAGTAATGTTCGATTCATGTTGGTTGTGACAAGTACCAAGAAAAAGTTTAACGCCTTCTTCTCAAAACTAGTCGCCCTAGCTAAACGTATTGCCTAAATACAAGGTATCCTAATGCAGCAGATTAGAATAGAAAATTAAATGGTATCAAAACTATGGTTCTGTGAAAATTAGACTCGTGGATGTTAATCTGAATTGTCTAATCTTCCAACCTCAACAAAAGCATCTATGAAACGATTTCCAAACTCTCTTATTCCTACTATAGGCGCATCCTTCATTCTCATGGCGATCCTCGCCTGTAACGTTAGTGTCCCTTCTCGTGGGCAAATCGAAGGGAGCATTGCAACCGCGCAAGCGGCCGGGGCACAGATTAGCCAACTGGCAACCAATGCGGCCCCCACTATCAATGCCTTAAAAACCCAAGGGGCTGACCTGGTTGAAAATGCCGGCCCTACGCTCATTGCCCTACAAACTCAGGCGGTGGAGCTTGCAACCCGTGCCGCACCCACTATCGAGTCGGGTATTGCGATGGCGCAGACGGCCGTAGCCGACACACAAGATCGGGCCGGGCAAGCCAAAGCGACGCTGGATGCGGCCGGAATCGATGGCCAATACCTGTGGCACCAAGCCCAGAGTGTCGTCCCCGATGAAAATGGCAACGTATTGATCACATTCACTGAAACAGAACTTAATCTAGCATTAAACGCCCATCTTTTACTCAAAAAGCAAGAAGGGGAAGCCCCCCCACTCGAAAACATGCGCATTAGAATATCAGATGGGCTGCTCTACCTTGAGGGCAGACTCGAGAATCCGGTTTCTACTAATATTACGTTGCTGGTTCAGCCTTTTGTGCAGAATGGGGATTTGGCAATCAATATTATTTCGGCCGATGCCAACGGCTATTCACTGCCACAATTTGTAACCAATCAAATTACAAACACGCTAGACAGCACTGTTGTGAGGGCGGTCAATGGGTTTCCATTGCCCATCACGCTACAAAACATCTATGTCGGCAGCGAGTCGATTACGTTTGCGGCCAGCCGCTCGTAATCGGCCGGTCATCTAAGAGGCTGTTTGACAAGTAATTTTTAGACAGCCTCTCAAGATGAACAGGATAGATTGACGAGAAGTTATCATCTTGTAAATCCTGTTGATCCTGTCAAAGAGAGCTTTTTTCGATTTGCCAAACAGTCTCTAAGACCGTTTCTCGCGTGGAAACCAGTCGGCTCCCCGAATCATTTTGACCGCACGGGGGATATAAGGTTGAGTAGATCGCTCTAAATCTGCGATCATTCGCTCGTAACCATAAGCGACCCGCCGGTGCTCCAAGTTCCATACCCTTTGATCAGGGTCCCAATGCGCGATTGCATAAGCCGCACGATGATCCTGATCAAACGGAAAACCGACAGACCCCATCGATTCAATGCGTTGCCCCGCTATCACTCCTTTTGAAACAAAGTGAATATGGCCATAGACAATCAAACTTGCGCTCGCCCCAGCTAGCATCTGGATAGCCTCTTCTTCTAGGGTAACTTTCATAAAAAGCGGGTCTGCATCGTGCCGCTTGGGCTCAAGAATAAGTAGGTCGTAACAACTGCGAGGGGTTGAATGCACTATCAACAGGTCGTCTTGGGAACCCCGGCCGTTTGGTGGGCTGATGCGCTGGCTCGTCGGCAACGAGCGTAGATAGTCCAACCCATCTTCCCCAATTTGATCTTGGTTCCAAATGGCAACGGCACCACTCCCCTCGATTACCTTATGATCGGTATTACCCATAATTCCGGGAATATTCAACGCTTTGATCAAGGTCAAACATTCGGCCGGATGTGGCCCTTTGGTAACCAAATCTCCCGCAAAAACCACAAGGTCTGGCGATTGCGCTTCTATATCAGCAAGAACCACCTCTAATGCATATTTATTGCCATGCACGTCTGCAAATATGGCAACTTCAAATCGATCCGTCATAGTGTTTAATTTGTAGGCCAATCAGGGCCAAATATACTTTGAACTCTCTCTTAAGCTAGGCAATCAAACCAATTCATACAGAACATCGGCCGTCTTTTCCTCGTTTCCAGAACCATCCCCAAATGTAATCGCAGCAAATCCATAGTGCTCATAAAACCGTCTCGCCCCCTCATTTTCCTGAAATGTATAAAGCCGGATCGGTTTGCTCAATTTTGTTAACGCATCCGTCAATAGCACAGCCCCAATCCCTTTCCTCAAATGTCCCGGTTTTAGATAAAGGTGGTCGATCCAGCTTGCTTTATCATCAACTGAAATCACACACAGGCCGACAATCTCGTCTTTAATCAGAGCCAGCATCACATTTCCGGCCGGAACTAGTAATGTCTTGATCCAATTGCGGACACTGTTGTCTGAATGGGCTAGCGGGGCACATGAAACGTATTCTTTACGGGATGAGAGATAGACCGCCGCAATTTCGGCCGCATCTTTCAAAGATGCAGGACGTATGGTGACTTCTGCTTTAAGTAGCGAATTATTCATAAAACCTCTCTAGCTTCTCATACTTTCTAAGCTTGCAACTTGTTCCCCATTTTCATCAAAATTAGCCACATCTAGCCACTTTATGTAGCTTTGTTTTAGCTCAGCCCACTCTGTGTCGATAATCGAAAACCATGCTGTGTCACGATTGCGCCCTTTGTACATCGTATGCTGGCGAAACACCCCTTCGTATGTAAAGCCAAACCGTTTGGCCGCTTTGCAGGATGGAGCATTGAGGGCATCACACTTCCATTCGTAGCGTCGATAACCCAACTCATCAAAGGCACGTTGCATCATCAAAAACATCGCTTCAGTTGCGGCCGGAGTCCGTTGCAACAGGGGCGAGAAGTGGATGTGCCCCACTTCAATCGATCCAATCTTAGGCTCGATGCGCAGGTAGCTGGCGATGCCAACCGCTTGGTCTGTTTTGGGGTCAATTACAGCAAAAAACTGAGGGTCTTCGCTTGCCGAAGCATCTGCTATCCAAGCTTGGTATTCATCAAAATCTTGATAAGGGCCATAGGGCAAATAGGTCCAATATTTATCGTCTCCATTTTTGACATGGGCATCATAAAGCGATTGTGCATGAGCCGCAGGGTTGAGCGGCTCTAAACGGCAATACCGGCCGACCATCGGGGTTTGCGGAGGCCACGGTGACACTTGCCAATCAGGAATTGGATAGCCAACAGGTTGGCCTAAATCGTTTTGATCATCATTCATAAAAAATCTAACCTTTATTTCTTGAGTGAGTATTGTAGAAATATTGCAGGAATATTCTAACCTGTTTAAGCCGATCAGAAAATCATGCTTCTTATGAATGAGTAGGTGCAGCTTCTCCGCGAATCATCGCATTAATACAGGCTGGCATTCCCGAAGCACCGGCCGTTATTAAGGCGTTCTGTAGCGAATCAACATCGGTCACACAAGCTCCCCAACCGCCCAATGCCTGTACCACATCGTGATAATCGGTTTGCAACAAGTCAACATTTCCGACACGATCTGCCCCATAATCCCGCAGTTGAATCTGATACTCAGCATTCCAGCGAGCATCATTCCCGACCACGGTCACAAATGGAAGTTGATGGCGAATCGCTGTATCAAATGCAAAGGGATGGAATCCAAAAGCACCATCACCGGTGCAAGCCACAATGCGAGCATCAGGAAATGCGAGGCGGGCCGCAAGCGCAAATGGAATGGCGTTCCCAATCGAGCCGGAACCACCGTTGATGACCCGATACGGTGTTTGGACACACGCTTGCATCCACTGCCCAAACTCTCCCCCGTCAGAAACAAGGATGCTATTTTCTGCGCCAGCTAAATATCGGTTGATTGCATTGCCAACTTCGGCCGAAAACAGTGGTTCTCCCGGTTGTGAGTGCCAATCGCTCCACTCAGATGGCACGCATGTCACGTTTGCCAAAACGTCGGCCGCCCATCTCTCTTTGTTAAGATTAAGCGGACAGTCGTCTAACGCTTGGGCCAACTGCACCAACACGTCAGTTGGCTCTGCTTGGGTTAGTTCAACTATTTCTAAATGGTCGCCGTTTAGCTGTGTTAACTCTAAAACCGCTTTATCCGCATCCACTTGGATTATTCGAGTCCCATCTGTCACAAACGGTGGTTGTCCCATTTTAAGCGTAAAATCGAGCTTTTTACCCAGCAAAATCAGCAGGTCTGCCTGGGGCAAAACGGCCGGAAATTTGCCCAGCGCAGGGTCGTTGATTCCTCGTGGGCTATCCATGCCGATTAAGGGCAGACTCGCTTCCGCAAAGGTTGTTGCCCACCTTTTAAATGCGTCTGAGCGCATTACGGCCGGACCGGCTAAAACCAGCGGCCGCTGAGCGATCTGAGCCACTTGCAACACCCTTTCTATAAAATCAGCACCCACAAAAGCAGAATCAACCCGAATAGGGTCTTGCACGCTTGCGGCCGTCAAAAGCGATCGCTCTTCGTCAGGCTCGTCAGCAACAAGCAAGTCAGACGGTAACGCAAGATGAACCGGCCCTGAACGCCCATCGCTGACGATGGTAAATGCTCGTTGAATATCAACTTTAATCTGGTGTGGATCACGCACAAGCCATGCCGCCTTTGACACGGCTGAAGCCATTTCAGTTTGCGCCATTTCTTGAAAACCACCCCGTCCTAGCGTCGAAAGTGGCGCATGGCCGCTCAAAATGACAACGGGTGACTCAGCCATCAAGGCTACATAAGTAGCAGATAGCGAGTTTGCAAAACCAGGCCCGGCCGGTAACAGAGCAATGCCCGGGGTTCCGGTTAAACGCCCCCAGGCATCAGCCATATGCACCGCCTCCCCTTCATGCCGCACATGAATCAGCTCAATGCCAGAGCCGATTAAAGCATCATAAATCGGCATAATCTGGTTCCCAGAAAGAGAAAATATATATTTAACACCGTGTATTTTTAGGGTTTGAATAAGGAGATTGGCTATGCGCATTTTTTTTCAGTCAGAAATAGGTGTTTAGCAGATGTGAACATTATCGTAGTGGTCTACGCCACCGGAGAACAAATTCGCCCTTCGGAGACAATGTCATGCCGGTGGCGTAGACCACTACACAAGATTAAAGGTACAAAAACACAACTTGGTTTTCAACCTCAACGTCAAACTTTTCTAATTTAGGCGATTCGGCCGTTTCAACCCCTACCTCATACGTTTTAACCCGCTTCGGGTCCGGCACAAAAATCATCTCCCCTGTTGTAATATCAAATTCCCAAAAGTGCCACGGACAACGAATGACCTGTCCCGCTAGGGCAAAGCGATACTCGCCCGGTTTGTCAGACGGCAGCATAGTGCCACCGACGGTCCCTTTGCATAGCTCAGCCCCTTGATGTGGACAGGTGTTTTTAATGGCATGCAACGCGCCATTTATATTAAATACCCCGATAGAACGGTTGCCAATCTCAACGATTCTTCTTTGCCCTGGTTGAAGTTCATCTAGGTCGCATATTTTGTGTTTAGATTTTGAAGATTTCATTGTTTCAGTTGTGTCTTTTTAATAATCTGGTGCTCAGTCGAACGCATGCCGAAGGACACCCCCCTTTTCAAGAAGTTGTGCTTACAGTCCGTATAGGTCACGCGCATTTTGGTATGCAATCGCTTGACGCATATGCTTGGGCAATTTGCGCATCACATAGTTTGGGTCGTCAAAATCCCAATGGGGATAATCGGTAGCAAACATCATCATTTTATCGGCCGACATCATTTCAAGCGTCTGGTGCAGATATTCTTGGCTAGGAGCCTCAAGCGGCTGGGAGCCAACTCGAATGTGTTTTTTGATGATCTCACTTGGCAAGTCAGTCACCCATGGAATTTCGGACCGAAACGAGTGCCATTCTCTGTCTAAACGCCACATCAAACCCGGCAACCATGTCCAGCCGTATTCAAACAAGCCTACTTTTAGATTTGGAAACTGTGAAAAAGCCCCTTCACAAACCAGGCTGATTGTGTTTTGAATCCCGATTGAAATCACACCGGTTTGCAGCTCGATGTAATGGGTTGGCGCACCAACGGCCAATTGCGAACTGTTGTTTCCGGCCGATTCCGCCCCCACATGGAAGCCAACGGGCAGGTTGTACTTGGCGGCCGCTTCGTAAATAGGCCAATAATGCCGTTTGCCAGCCAGGATATCCATCTGGCCAATCGCAACTTGAACGACGTTTGGGTCATCGCCCCATCGTTCAATTTCAGCGGCCGCTTGGATCGGGTCTTGCGGAGCAACCCAAATCGAATGCTTGAAGCGAGGGTCATAGCTAATCCATTCCTCATT
>JBLIMP010000182.1:0-9405 GCA_047638855.1 Cellvibrionaceae bacterium
GCTTGCCTCTTTCAGAGCAACTTTTCAACTTTTTAAAAAGGCTTCAGTAACGGCACATTTGCCTGTCGGATACGAAGCGATCCGGCTTTCGAGAGCATAAGTTGCTTTTTTCGAGCCTGAATTTGACATCAGTCATGGATGACTAAGGTACTCTTTTTTGTTTAATCAATTGGCGTCGAACCTCTTCTGCATTTAGCCGTGTATACAACTGCTCTGTTGCAAACAGTTGCATCGGTCTGACTCTGACCATCGACAATATCTTTAATATCTGCAAGAAGGTTCGGGAGATGCTCTTCGGTACTTTTCCGTCCACGCAAAGCCACTGCATCCAAACACTCTATCCCGGTTCTCAATTCATCCTGCCATTTCCAAATTGTGTTTTTACCCCAACCTAATTCCTCTCGTGCAAATTTTAGTCTCCCATAACCAAGACTTGTGACAGTACGTGCCATGAATAGGCGTTTTTGGTGTCCTTTTAATACTTTGGCAGTTTCGATAAATAGCCCTTTCAAGTTAGGTGTTACATTATCAGATAGCTTCATACTTTTATTTTAGCCTGTTTCCTTTTTTATTTCCGGAAACCGCCTTAGTAAAGGGCTGAGATGAAGCTTTTGCCCCTGGAATTTCGCCACGCTCGATTCGAATCATGCGTAAGGCAAAGGTTTGCACTAGAGCCATCGCTGAAAAGAGCAAAAAGAGAACGGGGCCGCCGAGAGCAAAACAGACCACAGTCAAAATGAGTAACCAAGTAACCAATAACATACTGTCCATTGGCTTTGCCAATACTAAGAAAAAAGCCCGTCGGAAGATACTGCTTGCGCTTTCCGTTGGATAAGCAATACGGAGTGGAAAAAGGTAAATCTGCATTCCTAAAAACGTAAATAATAAAATGACCAACGGACCCACTAACCAGCTCAATGGCTCAACTATGCTTTGCCAATAAAAATAGGCTGTAAAACTGAGAAGCGAGAATGCAACCAAATTGATGAATCCAAGCCATGAAGATTTTTGCCAATAGATGCGAAAGCCGACCCAGAAATCACTGATCGAGGCCTCGTAGTCCAAGTCGCGCTCGTCTGCAATGACGCAACTCATCAAATAAAATAGTCCACCGGCCGCAGCCGGCATAGTAATCAAGGGGAGACTGGCAAGAATCCATAGTAGGTTTCCTGCCAGAAAAATTCCCAATCGCCGATAAAATAATCGAGCAGAAATAGTTACAATCATCCAAGCCATAATATAAGAAATAATAGCACACTAGAAGAAAAAGGCTCTATGCATCTCATCATTATTAAAGGGTGCTCTAGTCGCTATTCAGGCCAATTTAAGCTAAGTGTTTGCCATCAAAAAAAAACGGGTACAATAAATATTATGCAAATTAATCGATATTTGGTAAAGGTCAATTGGAATGTTACGAACTGAAAACCTTAGCAAATCTTATGATTCAGCCGTTGCGGTTCATGAATTGAATCTCAATATTGCCGCAGGCGAAATTTATGGCTTTTTAGGGCCTAATGGTGCCGGTAAAACCACCACTATTCGTTTGTTGCTTGGCCTGCTCAAACCGACCAGTGGCCGTGTTTTTCTATTTGATGAGCCCATCACCAACGACATTATTTCACTCAAGCGCCGTATCGGTGTCGTGGCGGAGGAGCCTCCTCCAGCCAATCGCATGACAGCTTGGGAGCTCGTTCGCTTTTTTGCAGATCTAAATCAAGTAGCGCATCCCGAAGCGCGCATGGAAAAACTATTTCACGCGCTCGAGCTTTGGGAGGTCCGTCATGCGCTGGCCTCTGCTTATTCTCGTGGAATGCGACAAAAATTAAGTCTGATTCGAGCCTTAATTCATACCCCAGATTTGCTCATTCTAGATGAACCGGTCAGTGGTTTGGATCCCTTCGGTATTCGCCAAGTGCGCGCTGTGATCGATGAGCATCGGGAGCAAGGCGGAGCGGTTTTGATTTCAAGTCACATCCTTTCAGAAGTCGAGCGGTCGGCCGACCGGATCGGAATCATGCACCAGGGGCACTTGCTAGTCGAGGATAGTATCAGCGGAATTCGCGCTCGAATTGGTGGCACAAATATCATTCATATCGAGTTAGTTGGGGTTCCTGTATCCCTCTCTACTCAACTCAATTTAATCCCCGAAGTACAAAAAATTGAAACAAAAGAAAATCAATTGACCCTCCATTTATTAAGTGGCCGCGATGCTCGCCCCGACATATTCCAAGCTGTCGTGGCGACTGGAGCCATACTCGTCTCAATGAAGATGGAAGAAATAAGCCTCGAAGAAGCATTTGTTACGATCACCAATCAAAATGTTCAACAATTGGCAGGTGCCGGATGAGCACAAATTTATCTAAGACACTGAAATGGCCCAACACGTTGCGTTGGCACACGATTCGTAAGATTGCCACGCAACAGTCGCGCGACACACTTTTCGGCTGGGGAATCTACATTACGGCGGCCGTGTCTGTCAGTATCGCCGCTCTAGTGATCTTCAACTCAGCCCGCTTTGTTGGCGAGAGCAGTCTCAACGTGTTAGCCCAACCCTTTCTGCTGCCACTACAGACCGCCCTTGCGTTAGCGATGCTTTATGTGACAGTCGAAGCGACACTGTCTATCGCTAGGCCACGTGAACAAGGCTCATTACAAGTTCTCTTCTTCGCCCCCATTGATGAACCGATATTGATCGGTGGCAATTTTCTAGCAGGGCTATTGGTTTACATTTGTTTCGTTTTACTGACACTACCGATTTTGCTTTTCCTCGTCTGGGTAACTAATTTTGTCATTCCAGTCAATTTACTTTGGGCAATCATCCCAACAATATTTGCTGTGGCGGTGGCTCTCGCCTTTGGCTTGTTTGTGTCGGCCGCAGCACCTTCAGCCCGAGTTGCTATGCTGATTTTAGTGGCAGGCATGCTTATTTTACTTGGGCTACAGTCAGGTTATACCGCTTTACTCAGCATCCCACCTACTAGCCGTTTTTTCGACGCACTTCTGTTTATTCGCACTGTTTTGGCAAATTTACAAATAGTTTTGTCATGGCTTTCTCCAATTCGCATGCTTGATATCATTCTCACCGCTTCTTTAAATAGTGATTGGCTAGCTCTAATCAAGCAGATTGGAATTGCTTTAGCAACGACAATGATTTGGTTATTTGCGGCCGACCGCGTACTTCGGCGAAAAGGGGTCTTGCCATGAGATTAATCTCTTTATTCAATCAGCGATTTCGCTGGACTTTGCCGATTCTGTTATTGATTTTAGCGACACCTATTTTGGTTTTTGCACAAGCAACTGATCGACAGGATACATTTGTATATGGGATAAATGCAGGCGTCCCCGATGCCGTCATTGGCACATTTGCTCCACCCGTCGTTGATACCATCTATCTGATGTCCACTGAAACTAGCATTCTTTCACCTCGATTCACCAGCGTTTACTATTGGCCGATTACGAACGATTATCGCGCCTCTTGGAATGTACTGAATGAAGTCGTTGAGGGTGAGTTAGAGATCATCAGCGGCCTGCAAACAGTGGAAACGATTGAGCAAACAACGTACACCATCAATTTTCATCGTGGCCAGGGGAGTACCAGCAAGCCCACCTTATACATTGGCTCTGAAGCAGAAGCGGCTAATGCTCAGTTTCAGGCTGATCAGCTCGCCTATCGTAATGCAACCTTGGCTTATCAAGAAGCGCGGCAGGTATGGCTTGACTCTGCTCGCGAAGCACAAAAACAGGGGGTTCATCCTGATGAATTCCCGATTGGTCCGGTAGAACCACCCCCGTTGAACACCTTCAGCACCGGTTTAAATAGCGGCTTTCCAGTAAAGTTAGACGCTGGAAGTTATCGCATTCGTACTAGGGCGGCCGACGGCACTATTGTGCCTGAGAGTGAACGCCGTTTGGTCGTGTTTTCGCCCCGGCGGACGGCCGTCGGTTATGAGGTTGTGCCCGAGCAACGCTGGACATTTCCTGAAGAATCTAATGAGTTGGAAGGTGCTATTTTAGGCGCGGAGAACACGGCCGTTTATCTAAAACCGTTTATTACTCGCGAATATCCCACATTAAATTACACGCGGCTTCAAGATCCACAAGATACCACAGTGGCGCAAGCTGGTGAATGGACCTGGGTAGCAGGCGAAGCGATTGAGAATGTCATACTAGAGCAGGTTCGAGGTAATCGTGTATTGGGGCAAATCCCAATCCAAGCGTACACCGTCAAGCAAACTCCTGGTGGCGAATTTGGATATGAAATTTTAGAATATGATAGTCGCACACCTGATATAACACCCCGTATAGATTTTGTCGGTTATCGCTTACCACTTGAAAGCGATAATCCTAACTTTTCAGTTCAGCTCCGCACATCGGATGACATTTTACTGTTGGGTAGTAACCGCGCAGTGCGCGTCGCCGGTAGCAATTCTCCGATTTTATTAGGGCTAATTAGTTTGTTGCCGCTGCTGGTAGGGGCTGCCATATTATGGTGGCGACAACGAAAAATATCTCAGATAAAATCTGCCGATAATGCAACATGAAATTGAGAAACGCAAAAATTAGCGGCACAGCAGTGACAATGGCAACACGGTTTTTCCAAAGTCAATCAGTAGACTCTCAAATCCCAGTCATGGGTTGAAGTCGGTTGATTTTGCCAAAAATTTCAAACTCATGACTGGGATTTTTAGCGTAAAGATTAAGTCTGTCGCTGTAAATCCCAATCATCGGACAACCAACTTGGTAATAGCGAGAGTTTTCGTTCGATGACGGGCATTTGATAAACAAACATCCTGACTTTGGAAAAACTCTGCAAATGGCAAAGTCTTTCTTGCTCGGTTCGATATAATGAGCTAAGGTATTACATTGGTACTTAAAGAGAACCAGTTTGTATCTATTATTTTATAGGAACAAGCAATAACAATGCTGATGTAGATGTCAAGGTCCGACAACTCTTAAGATCATCATTTGTGAAACAAAATTTTAACAATAGGCTCCTAGCATAGGAGCAAACTCACCTGAAAGGAATCACCCCTAATGCACGATACAATATCTGTAGCAACCCCAAAAGGGGATAGTATGAACCTCATCACCGATCAGGTACAAGAGATTATCCGCAAGAGCGGTATTAAATCAGGCGTCTGCTTTCTCGTTATCCCTCACACAACGGCAGCCATCACTATCAATAGCTATCTTGATTTAGCAACTATGCACGATATTGTCGACGATGTTCGACGATTGGTGCCAACCCGCACAGACTTTCACCATATTTTTGATACCCCAGCAGATGCAGCTGGCCATATTAAAGCAACTCTCATCGGCAACAGCGAAACTGTTCTTGTTGAAGATGGAGAACTTGTACTCGGCCACTCTCAAGGTTTGTTTCTTTATGATTTTGACGGACCGCGCCAACGGCGTGTACTCGTCAAAATATTAGAAGGTTAGAATCTGCTGTAGGTTTACCCTACGCGCAGTTTTTAAATGTTATTTGGTTAGTTACTTGGTTAGTTTGATCGAAAATCCTAACCACTAAGTTAATTCCTAGGAGGAAATTGAATGAAGAACAAAAAACGTTCAAGTCTGGCTACGATACTACTGATGCTTCTTTTAGCTTTAGTTCTGGCTGGTTGTGGTGGAACAACTGATTCAGGTGGCACCGATTCCGGTGGTGCAGAATCAGGAGAAGTTGAAACAGGTGGAGATTCTGAAGCAGCTGAAGCTATCACTCTGAAATTTGTCATCTGTTGCGGCCCTGAAGACGCAGTTATCTATGACGAAATATTTGCGGCATGGAAAGCGGCCGAGCCACAATATGCCAATGTAACTGTTGAGTTAGATGTCACGCCTTTCGCAGAGCTGTTTCCCAAAATTGAAACTTCCGTTGCCGCTGGAGCAGATTTTGATCTCTTCCAAGCTGATGGACCAGACATCAAGCACTATTCCTACAACGAAGTTATCATTTCGATGGATGAATATTTCACTGAAGAAGAAAAGGCAGCATTTTTGCCGTCAACAATCGAAGAAGGTTCGTATCTCGGCAAATTTATGACCCCGGCACTTCAGCAAAGCTGCTCTCTCATGTTTTACAACTCAGACATGACTGATGCGGCCGGTGTTTCGCCACCAGAACAGCTTAATGGCTGGACTATTCAAGAATCTTGGGATGCTTGGGAAAAAACCCAAATAGATGAAGATGGTGATGGCTCACCAGAAGTTTGGGGCATGCGCTGGGGTCAGGGCACCTGGACCGGCGACTATGAGCAAGGCATCATTCGTCGTAGTGCTGGCAAACGTGGTTCTCCCACATTTGCCGGAGTGGGACCAGACGCAATTACATTTGTAGGTTTCCTTGATACGCCTGAAGCTATTTCTGGCTACCAAGCGTATCGTGACATGCATTTTGGTGATCGCGCCGTTACTCCAATCGAATCGATTCCAGAAATTTTCTTCACAAGGCAAAGTGCTTTCGTGATTCACCCAGATAACGCCATTGGGACAATTAACCGTCTTTATCCAGACGGGGACTTTAACTATGGCATCACGGGTATTCCTTACATGGAGGGTGGCGATCAGCTTTGCCACACAGGTTCCTGGCATTTTGGGATTTCCCCGAATTCAGAGCATCAAGATGTTGCTGCTGCTATGATCAAATTCATGACGGGCCCAGTAGGTGGTGCCATGTATTACCAATTTAATCGCCAGCTGCCCGCTCGATTTGACGTGCTCAATGAGTTGCCAGAGTATAACGAAAGTCCTCAGAATTTATTTGCCCAGGGCTTGGAAGAGATTGGTGAACCGCGGATTGGAACACCTTGTTACACTGAATATCAGCAGCTTCATGCCTTGCTATTGCAAGACTTGCAATCAGCTGAGAACCTCGATGTTACCGCGCGTGTAGAAAAGGCCGCAGTTGATATCGAACAAGCTTGTGCCAAGTACGCAGGTTGGAACGAGTAATCTGGTTTTTTTGACATAGCTAGTACAGGGTTGAGGGGCAATCTCTCAACCCTGTTTTTATAGAACATAACGAGTATAAAATTATGCAGGGAACAGTACCCGTTCAAACTCAGGACTCAGCATTAAGCCGCTTCTTTACCTACCGTCGACGCAATTACATGCTTGCTTTTCTATTTGTGTTACCGGCGTTGATTAACTTCACACTTTTCCGCTATTACCCGATTGCGTCTGCAGCCCAATCAAGTCTCTATAACTACAGCTTATTGGGTGGATACAAGGGGTTTGTTGGCGCTGATCATTATATTCGCATGATGAGTGATGCGGCTTTTTGGAATTCATTACAAGTTACCCTCATCTATGTTTTAATCAAGATCCCCATTCAAGTTGGTTTGGCTTTGGCCCTTGCTCTTTTCTTAATGAAAAACACAATGGGGTCGGCCGTTGTTCGCTCAGCCATCATGGCTCCCATGGTCACCTCAATTATTGTCGTCTCCATCATTTGGGCCTTAATGTACCATTCAGAACAGGGACTATTTCAAAGTATTTTAGTGTCGGTTGGGTTGCCAAAAATGCGCTTTATTTCACATGAAAGCCGAGCTTTACCCGCATTGACCGCGATGATGATATGGAAGGATGTCGGCTTTAGTATGATCATTCTGATGGCTGGCTTAAAAGGTATACCTCATGTCTACTATGAGGCGGCCGTCGTCGATGGCGCAAACTCTTGGCAACGGTTTTGGAATGTAACCATACCTTTGTTACGCCCAGTGATGATGTTTGTCTTGGTTACGCAAATTGCTTTCTCCTTCCAAATGTTTGCCCCTGTTTTTCAAATGACAAAAGGTGGCCCGTTAGAATCGACAAACGTTATTGTTCATTATATTTATCAGCAAGGCTTTTTATTCCAAGATATGGGGTATGCCAGTGCCTTGTCGATGGTAACGCTGGTCATATTATTGGTCATTAGTTTTGGACAGATGAAACTCATGAACACAGACTATTAAAACTCCTTTTTAGGCTCTATAGGGAAACCCCTTGCATGCCTGAAGAATTATTTTTATCACTTATGCAGCTGGAATAGTAGAGTAATGTAATCTCGTCCAGTATTACCAAAACAGTAGGAGTTGTAATTGGATACCACACAAAGCCCTCCAGAGCCACAAATCGAAACTGTTCGTCCCGTAACCTTAACCGGGGCATTTACAAAAAAAGTCCTATCGGTTCGCCCATTAGATGTCATTAGATGGATCGGATATTTTTTACTTGTGGTCATTTTCCTGACACCTTTTGTCTGGACAATACTAGCCAGTTTTCGGCAAGAAAGTGAAATATTAGCCAATCTTTTCCCCCTCTCCCTTAACACTTTCTGGCCTAGGCCTGGTGAGTGGACTTTAGAGCATTATAGAACGATAATGAGTTTAAATGAAGAAGGCGCGCGCGAAAGCCTAAGGTTTGACCGAAGCTTGCTCAACTCATTTATCGTTTCGACCGCTGTTGTCGTTTCGAGTTTGATTTTTAACACCTCAGCAGCTTACTTCTTTTCAAGATTACCTTTCCCTCGGAAAAATGTCCTCTTGGTTTATGTCATTGCAACCTTGTTTGTCCCCATCCAGGTTACCTTGGTTCCACTCTTTATTGTGGTCCGTCAGCTAGGCATTGGCAACACCTACTGGGCGATGATATTGCCTTGGTTTGCCAGCCCTTTTGTCATCTTTGCCCTCATTCAATTTTTCAAGGAAATTCCTATCGATTTGGATGAGGCAGCAATTATTGATGGTGCCAATTATTTTCAGGTATTGCGGCATGTGATTATGCCGTTGTCAGTTCCTGGGTTAATTACGATGGGGTTACTAGAATTTCAATTTGTATGGAACCTGTTTTTATGGCCTCTCATTGCGGTAAGCGACAAAAATATTCAGGTTCTTCAAGTCACACTTGCTTTGACACAGACACAACGTACCACATTTTGGGGGCGCAGGTTCGCTGGTGCCACTTTGGCCTCGGTGCCGGTCATCATCCTCTTCATGTTTCTGCAAAAATATTACACTGAGGGTATAGCTCAGACCGGTGTGAAGGGCTAGACAAGCAAAAGACATACCGTAAAAGTTGTGCTTTAAAGCTGCTCGCCGACTTCGTCGGCGAGCAGCTTTACGATCCTTATTCGCCCAATCACCATCATATGAGCAATAAAAAACCAACTCGCATCATCATCGATACCGATCCTGGCGTGGATGATTCCATGGCAATTCTGTTTGCCTTTTGTTCCCCCGAAGTGCAAATCGAAGGATTAACTTCTATTTTTGGTAACGGTGAAGGGGGCACGACAACACTGAATGCCCTGCGGCTTGTCGAATTGGCCGGCCGCCCCGATATACCTGTGGCACGAGGTGCCGAGTCTCCTTTGCAACGCAAGTTTGAGGGGTTTGGTTGGCGCGTTCATGGGCACAACGG
>JBLIMP010000183.1:0-9361 GCA_047638855.1 Cellvibrionaceae bacterium
GCGATAATTTCGTTGTCGATGACAAATGCTTCATACGAACAGCTGAGTAGCGCGGCCAGCATCCCGGCCGATTCATAGACCAAATTCGCCCCGGCCAACCCGATCATCACATGGGGCAACGCCCGTTCATAACCGGCTTGCCCATCAAATACTTTTGAGTCAGGCATGCCGCCAGCGACACCACTCGGCATGTCGATGTAGTTTGCAAGCTGGGCCGCGGCCGAACTTAGCAAGCCACCCTCAGCACTGCCACCCGTCATCGAGCCGGTACGCAAGTCGGCCACAAAGGGCCAGTTGCTAAAAATAAACGGGTAACCTGGCTCGATTAGGTTCACAAACGCCATCGCCGCCAGCGTTTCCGCATGGGTCTGCACCAATGTCCCCGCCAACGTTGCTGGAGAAGTTGCGCCCGACTGCCCGGCCGTGATCGCATTAATCGGCCAGCCATACTTCATCGCTTCAACAATTGTGTCTTGGGCATCCACCCCGTAGCGCAACGGCGGCACAATCGGGCTGGCGTGCAGTTTGCAGAACGGCCGTTTGGCAAATTCACCAGGGCCACCCGCCACAATGTCAAACATTTCGGTAACCGGCTTCACGTTTTCAGGGATGGTAATCGCCGTGCCGATATGCTTTTGAGTCCCTGCAATTAGGGCATAAGCGGTATTGATGTCTAGCTCATACGGGTCTTGCAACTCTGTGGCAATCACTGAGCGGGTGAACCAATGGACGTTGTCAAGCTGGTCGGTGAGCCGAGCAAAGTCATAAATATCGGCTAGATTTGAATCCCGATAGGCCCCTGACTCAAAATCAAGCACGGCAATTCCAGCGCCGCCCGTGCCAAAATGGACCCGCTCTTTTGATACGTCAAGGTCAAATTTCGGGTCCCGGCCGTACAGCGTAAGTGATTTCGCTGCCCCGTCGATTAGCTCGTTCATGAGCTTTTTAGGAAAACAGAGGCGACCTTGATCATTCATATGGGCACCACGCGCTTCGGCCAGCTCGATAATATGCGGGATTGGGGTTCCCATCCCAACCGTTTCTAAAATTTCGAGGGCTGCTTCATGAATTCGAACAACGTCCTCATCTTTTAGTGGTTTATATTGCCCGCCAGTTAAGCCCGGCCGAATAGGTGATTTTTTGTCTTTATTTTCAACTGATCTGAGTGCGTGTCTCGCCGCCCGGCCGCCACCTTTACGTTTTTTTGCCATATCAAATTGCCTCTGTATAAATTCAGAACTGGTGTACACCAATTTTGGAGTTTACACACGTTCATAATAGGACACAACTATGTTTCTGCGCTATTTCAGGCTTCTGGCCCCTTTTCTATTCATATACGCAAATTATGCAGATGCGAGAATACAACCTGTCAATTTTAATTACTTTTTATAAAGCTTATAGGAAATAAGGGCTATTATTTGAACAAACAGGACCCCTGTACCACAGGACTACTCGCAAACGACTTACGTTACTTTTCAAGATTCTGTATACTGCCATCAGTACTAGTGTTACTGTATTCCCTCATACAAAGGTAATGGGACTCGATCACTAGGCGAAAACATTTGCGCAAAAATTTGATGCGCTTTATCCGTAGGTCACCAAATTGCTTGGATGATCAAGCGGAAAGGAGAAATTATGACAAAAATTCGAGTATTAATTGTTGACGATCATCCAGTATTTCGTCAGGGAATTAAAGATGTCTTGGAAACCGGATCAGAGGATATTGATGTTGTGGGCCAAGCGGCCGATGGTGAAGTAGCGATAGAACTTGCCTATAACCTTTTGCCAGATGTGATCTTAATGGACGTGAACCTACCCACAATCAACGGGTTGCAGGTGACTCGCCGGATCAAGTCAGCTATGACAGAAACAAAAGTCATTGTGATAACCGGCTATGATGATGTAGATCAAGTATTTCATGCTTTGAGGGCTGGTGCTTCGGCCTATTGTCCAAAAGACATCACGCCAGAAGCATTGATCAAAACGATCCAGGTGGTGAAAGATGGTTTTTATGTGGTAGGCGAAAAGACGATGTCTCATGAAGATGTCATGAGTTGGGTAGAAGAGAAAATTGGAAAGGCTACCGGAACCCATGCAGATGAGGCAGATGACATGTATATTCCGCTTTCACCACGTGAGACTGAAATCCTGGAACATGTAACCGGCGGAATGAGCAACAAAGAGATCGCTTATAAACTGGGTATTTCTCACCAAACTGTCAAAAACCATATGACTGCGGTTCTGCGTAAGTTGCGTGTTGATGATCGCACGCAAGCGGCCGTTTACGCGCTACGTCACGGCTGGGTACGCCTCGACCAGCCTTTACCCACATCAGTGTAAAGCCTTCTGAAATGTGTATTTCGGAATTGCTGAGCAATTCCGAAATACACATTTTCTAAGCCACATCTACATCATTCTGAGGCGAGCCGGTTCATAACAATTCTTGTTCCTGGAATCTAAATATCTACAACAACCAAAAAAACAAAAATCGCCATAGGGTGAGCATTGTGCTCACCCTATGGCGATTTTTGGTTACCCCCTAAAGAGCAGCGATTGCTTTGTTTGAGCCAGAAACTACCTTGACAATCCCATTATTGTCCATATGATTTGGCCAAAGCATATAGTGGGCCCAAATAGCTACTTAACCTCAACTCTGGACAAGGATCGACTTTCACTAATCCCTGTCTTTTGCATCAAAGACTGAGGTTTCAAGCGAAATCAACGTTGCTCAAACTCGAAATTCCAGTCAGGCGGCTGGAATTCACTCAATTTAGCAAGTTGGTTCGGCCGCTGATAGGGATTCACCAGCTTTTTCTTAAGCAGAACTCGGGTTATTTATCAATCGTGGCAGTTTTGTGATTCGCCCATAAAGTAGGAAAACTCAATGCAAAATTTTTCTAACCCCTCACAAGTGGCTGGCCGCCACCACGCAAAAATTAGTGCGTTACAACAACCATCGGCCGAAACCATTGCTTACATGGATGAGCTAAAAGCGTTAAACCGACATGTTCTTGGACCTGGCAAAATCGCTCTCAGCGAGTGGGAAAAAGCCGGACTTGATCTGCCGAATGAAAGCGCGATCCGTCGCTATCGATTGGACCGTGTGCGACGCGAGCTACGCAAACATAACTGCATGGGAATTGTGCTCTACGATCCGGTTAATGTGCGCTACGCAACTGACAGCACCAACATGCAGGTGTGGGTCACGCATAACGCCGCTCGCTATGCGTTTATCGGAGCAGAAGAGAACGGGCCGGTCATTGTTTTTGAATTTTCGCATTGCGAGCACCTGAATCTGCACACAGAAATTGTGACGGAAATCCGGCCGACCTTAGCCTGGTTTTACCTCATCTCTGGAGATCGTCTAGACGAACATGCCAAGTTGTGGGCGGCCGAAGTGGCTGATTTGGTTAAAACGCATGGGGGTGGGAACATGCGGCTCGCCATTGATCGCTGCAACTATGAAGGATTAATGGCGCTGGCTGGCCACGGGGTTCAATATTACAACGGCGAATCAATCATGGAACTAGCCCGTGAGATCAAACATCCTGAGGAAATTAAAGCGATGCGCTGTGCGATCGAGGCGTGCCAACGCTCGATGGATATCATGAAATCAAAATTGGTTCCTGGCGTTCTAGAACAGGAGCTATGGGGCCATTTGCATTCAGCCAACATCGCCCGAGGTGGCGAGTGGATCGAAACGCGCATTTTGTCATCAGGGCCACGTACCAATCCGTGGTATCAAGAATGCTCTAGCCGAGAAATTCAAAATGGTGATTTGATGGCGTTTGATACTGATTTAGTCGGCTCGTATGGCATTTGTGTTGACGTTTCACGGACGTGGTTATGCGGCGACAAAGCGCCCACAGAAAACCAGAAAGATGTGTACAAGCGGGCCTATGAACAGATTCAGCGCAACACTGAATTGCTAATGCCTGGTACAAGCTACCGCGACTTAACATTTAAAACGCTGCAGTATGATCCGGCCGTCTTTAATACGTATACGGTGCAATATCATGGGGTTGGCATGTGTGATGAGGCTCCGGCGATCTACTATCCTGATGCATGGGAGGCTTACGGCTGGGACGGATATTTACAACCAGGAATGGTCATTTGTGTCGAGAGCTATGTCGGACATAAATCCGGTGGCGAAGGTGTTAAATTGGAAGATCAGATTCTGATTACTGAGACGGGGCATGAAAAGTTGAATAACTATCCGTATGAAGAGCTTTTACTACGCTAGTATTCCCTACCCAAATCTTTGATTCATGCTTAAAATCAAAGGATGACAACGACACTTATCAAAGGCGGTACGGCCGTCATCGGCCAGACCGTTTCCAAACAAGATTTACTGATTCAAGGTGAAAAAATCATCGCCATCGGCCGATTAAACGACATTTCGGCCGATTGTGTGATTGATGCAGAAGGATTGCTCGTGCTACCAGGCGGAGTAGATACCCACGTGCATTTCAACGACGATTTTATGGGGACAGTCAGCGTTCACGATTATGAAACCGGCTCACTCTCAGCCGCATTTGGGGGGACCACCAGCGTCATCGACTTTTCAAACCCAGCACCGGGTGCGACGCTAGTCAGTGCTATCGAAAATAAGAAGCAAGAAGCGGCCGGAAAAGCGTTGATCGATTATGGGGTTCATCCGGTGATTACGGCCCCCAACATGGCCCCTAATATGCAAGCGGGAACCTTAGCCGATGTGGCCCGTGTGGTTGAAGCAGGTTCGCCAACAATCAAATGTTATATGACCTATCGGGGTGAAGGGTTGTTGATTGAAGATCCTGACTTACGCAAGGTACAGGCGGCATTGCGTGATGCGGGCGGGATGCTGTTGGTACATGCTGAAGACAATGACCTAGCAGAAGAGATGATTCCGCAATTCTTAAACTCCGGCCGGACATCTCCCATCTTTCACGCTGAAAGCAAACCTCCGATTGTTGAAAATACCGCTATCGAAAACTGCATCAAGATGGTGCGAGACGTCGGCGGCCGGTTATTCATCGTCCATCTAACCACAAAAGAAGGGGTTGAGATGGTGGCCCATGCCCGGGCCGAAGGGTTGGATGTGCTGGCTGAAACGTGTACGCACTATTTGGCCTTTACGGTTGATCAGTTGGCACATGAAGACGGAATCAAGTGGGTCTGCTCACCTCCATTGCGTGAAAAAAGCCATCAAGATAAATTGTGGCAAGCGATCAACGACGGCCGACTGGTCCAGGTTGTCTCGGATGATGCCTCTTATTCCTGGGAAGCGACGCAGATGGGACGCGACCGCTTTGATCTGATTCCAAATGGCATGCCGGGGATCGGCCCACGTTTTATGTGGCTGTTTTCGCACGGTGTGGTCACCGGCAAGATTAGTCTGCCCCGCTTTGTCGAATTGGTTTCAACCAACCCGGCCCATATTTTCGGCATGACGCAAAAGGGGGCATTAACACCGGGCAAAGATGCGGACATTGTGCTGCTTGACCCAAAAGCCCGCTGGACGATGGGGCAAGCGACTTCCCATTCGAGCAATGATTGGCACGCTTACGAAGGGGCAACAATCACGGGTAAAATTACGAAGGTGTTTAGTCGGGGTGAGTTGATTATTGATGGGGATGAGTGTTTGGCGAAAGCTGGGCGGGGTCGGTATGTTCATCGCATTTTGCCGCAATAATAGCCTAGTGCACTGTCACATCTAAAGATTAGGGTTAATCAAAGATATGCTTATCCTAAAATCAAGCTGTGACGAAGCACTAGCTAGGTGAATACATATATTTTTGCTGCCCAACGGTAGATTAGGGACTTGATTCAGGGGTGACGATAACAGGAACACCCGTAACAGCTAACGTTGGGGTTGGTGTGTCAGTTGACGGTCGAGGGATTGTGGCTGTCAGTGTTACACCTGGTGTGTCCGTTGGAGGAGGAGTTGGTATCGCAGTTGACGTAGATGTGTCAGTTGCAGGTGGCGGTAATGTGGCAGATGCAGCGAGCGTTGGTGTTTCCGTGTCAGGTGAAGCGTCTGGCAAGATAGTTGGGATTCTTGTATCAGTTGCAGGTGCAGAGGGCGGAGTCGGGATAAATGGCAAGTAAAGTTCTTGGCCAGCAAGCAAGGATACATCTCTTGTGCAATTTGCTTCTAAAAGTTCTTCAACCGTCTGATTAGTGGCCAACCCCAATGCAAAAAATGTGTCACTAGGCCTCACGATATAAATAACCCACCCTGCAGGGGGTTGGCATGAAGCGGCCGTTGCCGTTGGAGTATCAGCAGCAGGCGGTGGCACGATATTCTCATCTTCACCATCCTCTTCCACGGCCGAACCTGTCACATCCAGATTTCCCGGAGTTAACGTATCTTCTGACGATAATGTGGACGAAGGCACGGTATTTGTCGGCGCATCAGAACTTCCAGCGGGGGTAACGCTGGTTTCAGTTGAAGCGTTTAATGTTGCTACCGGCGTGTTGGCTGGTTCGGGTGTGGGTTGGCAAGCAACAATGAATACAAGCGCAAAAATTATTGCTCCTAAAAACTGTGAATATGATTTAAACTTCTTCATCTTCCCTCACTGACCAAAGAAATCTACGCTATTCGTAATCATTTGGTCCGGTCTATGAATGGCTTGAACTAATTGAGAATTCCTTCAACGAATTTATACATTCGTTGTAAGTGCTCATCTCCACTTCATCAGGCTTAGCAGGTAATGAGTCTCTCAGAACAATGCAGTTTTCTGTAAATACTAGCCCCTCGGTATCGTTTTGAGATTGATAGATAAACTTCACCATATCTAAGCTGTATGAGTCAGTTGGGTTAAGAATGGCCGCGATCAGAGCAACTTCCATGGCTCGTTTATGTTCACCTAATTCGATTAGGCGAAATACAAACAATCTATGTGGATAAGTACTTTGGCAAGGCTTTCTTGAAATGCTTAGTTCGAAGTTAGCAGTGGCTGATTCTAGATCCCCAATGATGAAATAAGCATCCGCCATTTTTGCGTAAGGAACACAATTTTCTTGAGTTTCCGCAATAGAAATTTCAAAGTGTTGAATAGCATCTAAAGCTCTACCTAACGAGAGTAAATAATCACCTTTTATTTCATTTGACTTGGCTTTGTTATGACTATATTTGATAAAGTTATCATACATTTCTAAAGCCTTATCAACCTTTTCGATCCCAGCTAAAAATTCTGAAAACTTTAGGTATAGATAGTTATCTTTAAGGTCCTGTGAAACGGCGTCTTCGAATGCTTTTTCCGCCTTAATTAATTGACCTTGAGCTGAAAATACCATCCCCAAGCCCAAATAAATCCAACTTAAATCAGATTCTGCGGGGTCAAACTCTTCCAATGTCTTCAGAAGCACTGTTTCGGCTTCGGCATATCTTGGTTTGCCTTCAATACCATCTGACTCAATTAAGAACTGTGCATAGCTGACTCTAGCAACAAGCAATTCTGCATCATTTTCAATTGCAAGCTCAAAGTTATTTTCTGCAACTTGGCGATTAGTTGGTGAATCTAAAACACGGTTAATTTCAGCGCGATTATAGTAAGCGATTGCATCATCAGAATGGGTACTTAGCCAACGGTCGATTTTAGTGAGGGCTTCTAGGAATTTTTGATCTCGACCCTCAGTTTCTCCCAAAACGCCAAACCCTAAAGCAAGGCTGTGGGTAATAGCTGGCTCCTCAGCATTCAAAGTTTCTGCGCAATGAAGCCATTTCATACCTTCTTCCGGCCGCAATATTTGAAAACTTGAGCGGCCTAAGTAGTAATACAGCCAGCTAAGCCCCTCGGCTGATAGACGTCTATCTTCATCCAAAAGGGCATCACATTGATCTAAATTAATATTGAGGCTGTCTATGATATTGCTGAAATGATTAACTGCATCCGCATAGTCACGGTCTAAGTAGCTTTTTAATGCGAGGGTGTAATCGGCTATGTTTTCGGCCATTTGGGGAGTGAATTGCTCAACTTCATATCGGGAAAGAGGTGTTTTTGTAGAAAATTGGATTTGTGTTTCCCTGTTCGTAACAGGGAGAACCAATGGGTACTCTGGGTTTACTGCATTGTCAATAGTCTCCAAAATTTTGTAGTCTATCGAAACGTTTTCTTCATTTAGTCTTAAGTTTCCCCAAACAATAACATCAGCATTCATGTTTCGGCCGACTTGTTCAGCCGTCTCACGATCTTTTAAAACCCCGACTTTGGCAACTGCAATTGGGTTAACCAATAATTCTCCTGTGCTTTCCGCGATAGTTTCATTGCATGGATCGGTGAATTGATCTGATTGATCGTCTACTGATTGGCACAATGAATCATATATCCTTTGCGTAATCGCTGTGCCTAAACTGTTTTGAGAATAGTTGCTCTCATCTCCCAATGTTCCGATTGCGATAACAAAGCGGTCAGGATCATAAATAATGGGATTGACAATGTTGTTAACTTGGAATCCGGTCAGCCCAAGTAAACTGCTAACAGAAGCAAATGGGATAATGAAATTAAATACGATTCGATTGCGTGAGTTATGCGGGTCGTTATTTTTTCTCACTAGGTGGAATAAACACCAAATCGCTGCAATGAATGCTAAGGCTGTCCATAAAAAATAGCCTAGAGATATGAGGTATAGATCTTTGAACGTTTGATAGGTGACGGTCAATAGAATTAGGCTAAGGCCAATCAATGCCAGAGGTGCTTTGTTCGATTTGATAAGCTGCGAGGTTTCACTCCAAAATGTTTCTGGAGCTTGAACAACCTTGATAATCGTATTAACAATGCGATTACGGTTGCCGATAACGGCTACACCTTCGTTGTCCCCAGCAATACTGATATCCCCAGAATTTAAGGGGGCTTGTGAGTTCGGAATTTCTTTTTGTTGGTCAGTATCAGAAGCGGTAATGTGATTTATCTGCTGATGGGTTTGATCTAATTCTTGAAATAGAATGCTAAATTGACAGACTAGTTTCTGATTAGTATTTAAAAGTTCAATCAATGTCGCTTTATCAGGGTTTGGGTCATTTTTGAGAAGGTCGAGCAACGACTGGGTAGCTTCTCCCGGTTGCTCAAGCGCTTCAAGAATTTGCTTTTCAATATGATCCAGCTTAGTTTGAGACCCATGAGGAACATCGCTGACACGATCTGTGTTTGCGGATGTGTAAAACTTTACTAGCTTGTCAGATATTGCTTGCAAGTCGTTCATGTGTCGCTTCCCAAGCTATGAGATTTATAATTCGATTTTCGATTGAACTAAAGTAACTATACAGGTGTGAGTTGAGGCATGATAACCTGGTCAGAAAAAAGTGATCCTAAAGCATCCCAAACACTCAACCCCTGTTTTCGAATCGTTGAGATGTAGCTCCGAATGGCAAAAA
>JBLIMP010000184.1:0-9348 GCA_047638855.1 Cellvibrionaceae bacterium
GCTTTTTGTTTGGTGGTTATTGGTGGTTCTTGATTGACAATAATATTTAAACACAGAGGCACAGAGGTTGTTGTAACAAATGTAAGTTAAAGTTTTCAGGGGACACGGATATTTTTATGAAGGCTCTTTTTTATACGGCTCCACTTGAGATGACTTACCAAGAAGCGGCTCCGCAAGATGTGGTTGTAGGCGAGGTTCGGGTGCGGGTGGAGGCGGCCGGGATTTGTGGGTCTGATATGCATGCGTATCATGGACATGATGCTCGCCGAACCCCGGGGCTGATTTTGGGACATGAGGTATGTGGCACGATTGTTGAAGGGGAGCGATCGGGTGAGCGTGTTGTGCTTAACCCGTTGATGACTTGTGGTAGTTGTGAGGATTGTCAGCGGGGTAGAACCAATTTGTGTGAAAATCGAACGATGATTGGGATGACGCGGCCGGGTGGTATGGCGGATGAGGTTGTTCTGCCAGCGGCAAATGCGATTCGAGTTTCGGCAGGAATTGGATCGAGTCATGCTTCGCTGACGGAACCGGCTGCGTGTGTGTGGCACGCGCTGGAGTTGATCAAGCGGGTGGCTTTTGTGCCGATTCAAGAATCGCGCATTTTGGTGATTGGTGGCGGTACGATTGGTCTGTTGGCTGCGAAGTTATTTCAGCATTATGGGGCGGATGAGGTTGTGATGGTTGAACGCAACCGGATGCGGCAAAAAACGGCCGAACGGTATGGCTTTGGGCAGGTACTTGGCTCAATCGAAGGGTCGGCCGCTTTTGTGAGTTCGTTTGATATTGTGTTTGATGCGGTGGGTGCGGCCGTGACGCGCAAGATTTCTATTGAAGCGGTGCGGGCGGGCGGGGTTGTTTTGCACATCGGGTTGCAGTCGAATGAGGGTGAGATTGATACACGTAAAATCACGTTGCAGGAAGTGGCTTTTTTAGGAGTGTATACGTATACAGAGGCGGATTTTGGGGCGGCACTTATGGCATTAGAAAAGGGTGTGTTTGGTGATTTGTTTTGGGTGGAGGAACGGGCTTTGGCGGATGGAAACGGGGCGTTTGCTGATTTGGATCATGGGCGAGTGGCGGCTGCCAAAATTGTTTTGGTTCCTTGAAGAATTTAACACAGAGGCACTGAGGTCATTGAGCAACTTTATGGATAGTTCTGGGAAATTTCGTGGTTTGCAGGCCACATCGAACAAGAAAAATATTTTCACGATTTTAGCGGTGGATCATGGGGCATCTTTGGCGGGTACGATTCGGCCGGATGGGGCTGATGGGGTGAGCTATGAAGAGATGGTTGGTGTTAAGCGGGATGTGTTGAGTTACTTGGCTCCGTATGCGAGTGGGGTTTTGATTGATCCGGTTTATGGGTTGGCTCCGGCGGTGTTGAATGGGGCTTTGCCGGGTGATGTGGGGATGCTGTTAGCGGTTGAGGACGGGGATTACGCGAGTGTGGAGAGAGAGGCGAGGTTGTTTGATGGGTGGAGTGTGGCTCAAGCGAAGCGAGCTGGGGCCAATGGGATTAAGTGCTTTTTCTATTTTCATCCAGAGGATAAGCCGGTTGCGATCCATCAAGAAAAATTTGTGCGCCAATTGGCGGCCGATTGTGCGGAGCATGATATTCCGCTGTTTGCAGAGCCGTTGAGCTATGGGGTGACGGCCGAAACGAGACGACGGGTTGTGGTTGAAACGGCTCGGCAGGTAAGCCGTTGGGATATTGATATTTTAAAGATTGAGTTTCCGATTGATGCAAGTGTTGAGCGGAATGAAGTGGTGTGGCGAAAGGCTTGTGAGGAGTTGTCGGCCGCATCAGTCACCCCGTGGGCGTTGCTTAGTGCGGGTGTTGATTTTGAGACGTTTGCCAAGCAGGTTGAAGTGGCTTGCAAGGCGGGTGCATCTGGGTATTTGGTCGGTCGGGCTGTGTGGAAGGAAGGGGTTGGACTGACGGGTGATGAGCAGGTTTCGTTTTGGCGGGATGTGGCTCAGCCACGGCTGATGAAGTTGGCGAAGATTGCTACGGGGTTGGGCAAGCCTTGGACTGATTTTTATCAGTTTGAGGTGGATGTTCGGCCGATGGGTTGGCATAAGGCCAACCCCGAAAAATAATTATCTAGCAAACTAGCTCAGGGAAATTGGCTGTGTCAATCAAGTTGACGAGGTGAGGCGATTTTGTTGATGCAATTGCATGTTTTATTCTCGGAAATCGCCTAAAGGTTGATTTGGTTTTTTTGAACATAGAGGCACAGAGGTCACGGAGTTATTTTTAGGAAATAGTACTTTGGAAACTTGCTTGATTGTACTGAAAAATACTAAAAAAAAATATGAAAAGATCACAGATTAATCGGGTTGTAGCGGATGCTATCGGTTTTATTGCTGATTTTCGTTTTGCGTTGCCGCCGTTTGCATTTTGGAATTTGGCAACTTGGCATAAGAATAAAGAGCAGGCGGGTCATCTGATTGGGGCTGGCTTAGGCTGGGATGTGACGGATCATGGGCAAGGGGATTTCTCTAAATCTGGCTTGGTTTTGTTTACGATTCGGAATGGAAACCCGCTAGATGATACGGGGCAAGGGTATGCGGAGAAGCTGATGGTTTCGCAGGTTGGGCAGGTTGTCCCATTTCATTATCACAAAGAGAAGACAGAGGACATTATAAATCGGGGCGGTGGACTATTTAAGATTGAAGTTTGTAACTCGACTGTTGACGGCCGATTAGCAGAAAGTGATTGCAAGGTTTTTATAGATGGACAGCTTTGTGAGGTGAAGGCGGGTGCTGTTTTTACCTTAGAGCCAGGTAGTAGCATCCATATTCCGCCGGGTTTATATCATAAATTTTGGTCTGAAGACGCCCCGGTTTTGATTGGGGAAGTTTCAACGGTGAATGATGATCTGACAGATAATTATTTTTTGGAAGAGGTCGGCCGATTTCCCATCGTTGATGAAGATGAGCCGATAAAGCATTTATTGGTAAGTGATTACGAAAAGATTCTAAAAGGAGAATAACAATCTAATGAAACTATCTGAAGAAAAAATGACGGAAATGCTGGCACTGCCTGCAAAAGGACAGAAATTGCGAGTGGTTATCGATACAGATGCCAAGAATGAAATCGATGATCAATTTGCCCTCGCTTGGGCACTGATGTCGCAAGATCAGCTTGAAATTGAAGGGATGTATGCCGCTCCTTATTCGCGTGACTTCCATGAAAAACCGCTCAAAAAAGCATATGAGCAAATTAAATCAAATTCGCTTGGCACGGTGATGGATGGGGAGAATATTAGTTGGGGTGGCAGCTATCATGATTGGGTCAGACGTTTGTTGGCTGAAGGGACAGATCCAACTACGATCAAGTTTGTCACTCCTGGGGAAGGGACGGAGCTAAGTTATCATGAAATTTTAAAGATTTATGATCTGCTCGATGAGGATCCGTCGGGCAAGGTGTTTCGTGGATCGATGGGGTTTCTTGATTCGTTGGATGAGCCGTTGCATAGCCCGGCCGTGGACCATCTCATTGAGCGGGCAATGGCGCACGATGATCAAGATCGGCCGCTGTATGTTGTTGCCTTGGCCGCTTTAACCAATATCGCTTCAGCCATTTTGATTGAACCTAAAATTATGGAACGGATTGTGGTTGTTTGGACGGCCGCCTACCCAACGTTTAGCAGCTTGCCGAACCGTCCTTCGATGAACTTGGTTCAAGACTTTATCGCTTCACAGTTTTTATTTGACTGCGGTGTGCCACATGTTTATTTGCCAGGATTCTATATTGGGGTTCAACTTTCTTTGTCATTGCCAGACACTGAAAGGTGGATCAAGGGGCGAGGCAAGATTGGCGATTATTTGCATCACTTGTACACGCATAATCCGGTTTACGAGCAACGGGGAATCTACGAGCATGTCGGCCGAACATGGATCGCTTGGGACTTAATCAATATCGCTTGGTTGCTTAATCCTGAATGGGTGCCGTCTCAAATCTATTCATCGCCAAGGCTTGATGAGCAGATGGTTTGGCAACGAGATGGAGATGACAAAGACCAGCACATGATGCGCGAAGCGGTCGGGATAAATCGAGATGCTATTTTTAGAAATTTGTTTGAAAAATTAGAAAAGGCTCCTTAAAAATGACAATTACTTTCCCAAAACTATCGGAAGAAAAAATGGCGCAGATGTTGGCCCTACCTGCAAAAGAAGGCAAATTGAGGGTTGTGATTGACACCGATACACACAATGAAATCGATGATCAATTTGCGCTGGCGTGGGCGTTGCAATCGCAAGATCGCCTTGAAATTGAAGGGGTGTATGCGGCCCCCTATTCGTTTGCGCATCACCGACAGCCATTATTGGATGCTTATGAGGAGATCAAAAGTGATAAGGCGATTACAGAAGAGGATGTGACGATTGTCGGCAGTTATCACAAGTGGGCGAATAATTTGATCGCGGCCGGAACTGATCCTTATAGTATTCATTTTGCACAAACAGACGAAGGGATGGAGCTTAGTTATCAGGAAATTCTGAAGGTTTTTGAGCTGATGGATGAAGATCCGGCCGGGAAAGTGTTTCGAGGATCAACGCAGTATTTGCCGGGGCTAGATGGGAATTATCGAAGCGAGGCGGTTGATCATTTAATTGAACGGGCGATGGCACATGATGACCAAGATCGGCCGTTGTATGTGGTTGGGATTGGAGCCGCCACGAATATTGCGGCCGCTATTTTGGTCGAGCCAAAAATCATTGAAAAGATTGTCGTGGTCTGGACCTCGGCTTTTCCCTCTTTTAGCAATCAATGTAATCGGCTATCGCTCAACTTTTTGCAGGACTTACCTGCGTCTCGGTTGATGTTTGACAGCGGTGTGCCACATGTTTATTTGCCTGGATTTTATATCGGGGCGCAGTTGATGATTTCGTTGCCAGAGATGGAAACTTGGGTGAAGGGTCGTGGGAAGATTGGAGATTATCTGCATCATCTTTACACAAATAATCCGATTCATCGCCAGCGGGGGATTACGGAGCAATTCGGCCGAACATGGGTCATGTGGGACCTGATCAATATTGCTTGGCTGTTGGACCCAGAGTGGGTTCCTTCTCAGATTTTGCCGTCACCGGCCGTTGATGATGAGATGTATTGGGTGCATGAAGAAGGGCGACACATGATGCGCGAGGCGAGCGGCATTAACCGTGACGGGATATTTCGAGACTTTTTTACAAAGTTAGAAAAGGCACCCTGAGTCATTTAACACAGAGGGCACAGAGTTTTTCTAAGATAGATAGTTTTCTTCAATAAAAATGAGTTTAAATGTTTAAATTTCGATCAATTTTAGATTTGACGGCCGATGAATGGCATGAGGCGATGGGGTTGGCTCCAGATGAAGTGCCTGACGTGTTGATTGTTGAGGGATCATGGTGGCGCAAAGAACGGCAGGAATGGCGGCTGAGTTATCTGACCGATGTACGGGAACTCAATTTCCCTGACATTTATTGGGGCCGTTATAAGGATAAGAAAATCGTTTTTTGCATGGCATACGGTGCACCTCGTACCGTTGAAGTGGTCTATCTGTTTGGCAAGATAGGTACAAAACTGGCGGTACAAATCGGCACCTGTGGCGGGTTGCAATCGCACCTGAAGTCGGGTGATATTATTTTGCCTGAAACGGCGACTTGTCGGGATGGTGTCTCGCATCTGTTTGGCGATAATGAAGCGAGTTTTGCTGATCTTGAGTGGGTAGATGCGGCCGAAAAGCTGCTGGTAGAGCGGAACCATCAGACCTATCGAGGCGGGCATATGACGTTTTCGTCGCTGTTTGCGGAAACGCCTGAAATGATGGCACTTTGGAATCAGGCTGGCTATTTGTCGGTGGATATGGAAACGGCGACGACGTTTAGTGTCTCTAAGTTTTGCGGGATGTCGGTCGTGTCGCTGCTGGTTGTTTGGGATGATCTAACGCGGGGTAAACGGTTTTTAGACCCGATGACGGAAGAGGAATTGGCAGATTTGAATCGGGCGAATGAGAGTGTTTATGAAGTTGCGCTGGCGTTGGCTTAAGCACTTTTCGTTCCATACATCAAATATTTAAACACAGAGGTCGCGGAGGAAAAAGTTATGAATGAACCATTGAAAGGGATACGGGTAATTGATCAGACACAGGCGTTGGCAGGGCCATATTGTTCGATGATTTTGGGAGATTTAGGGGCCGAGGTGATTAAGCTCGAACGGCCGGGGGTTGGGGACCAATCTCGCAGTTGGGGGCCGCCGTTTTTAGGCAGTGAAAGTGCCTATTATTTGGCGGTGAACCGAAACAAACGAGGCATGACCTTAAACGTTTCGTCGGTCGCTGGACAAGAGATTTTGCACAAGCTAACTGATAGTGCTGATATTTTTCTTACCAACCTGCCAACTCTTGCCCATTTCAAAAAATACAATATCGATTATGAGACATTGAGCGGCCGAAACAAAGGGTTGATTTATGGTGCCATCTCTGGATACGGCCATACGGGGCCAAAGGCGGGGCAACCTGGGTATGATTTGGCGGCTCAAGGAGAGTCGGGAACGATGTATTTAACTGGCGATCCGGACGGGTCACCGATGCGTTTTCCTACGCCGATTGCCGACATGACAACGGGGCTGTTTATGTTGGTTGGCATCTTGTCCGCTTTGTACGCACGACATGCTTCGGGCGAGGGGCAATTTATCGACTGCTCGCTGCTTGAAAGCCAAATGACATGGCTCGAAAATTATGCAGGGGAATATTTTGCTACGGGAGAAGATCCGCCAAGACGTGGCAGTAGCCATCCTCAAGTTGTGCCGTATGAGCCAATGGAGGGGAGCGATGGGATTTGGTTTATATTGGGTGTTGGATCCGATAATTTATGGGGAAAATTTTGTGATTTAACTGGGTTAGCTGAGTTAAAAGCGGACCCTCGTTTCGTGTCGAACGCAGACCGGGTCAATAACCGGGATGAGCTTTTGCCGCAGGTGCGTGCTCACATGAAAACAAAATCTTCGGCCGAATGGCTGACATTACTCGCTAATGCAGGTATCCCGTCGGGGCCGATTCGGACGGTGGGCGAGGCGTTGGCTGATCCGCAGATTATTGCGCGCAATTTTATTGTCGAACTTGAACATCCGAGTTTGGGAATGATTAAATCACTAGCAACCCCGATTCATATGTCGAAAAACCAACTTACTTTCCGGAAACATCCGCCGACTTTGGGCGAGGAAAGTGAAGTGATTTTGGCAGAGCTTGGGTATAGCCAAGCTCAGATTGATCAGCATTTGGCAGATGGGATTATTTAAACGCAGAGATGCTGAGGTTTCTTTGGGTGGATAGGGTTTTAGCTATTTGTTGTGACTTTCTTGTTGGCAGTTTAATTTGAGTTGCTCGGATTCATTTTTTGAACACAGAGGTCGTTGAGGTTTCATGAGGTTATTTAACGATGCGGTATGACTATATTATTGTCGGGGCGGGTTCGGCCGGGTGCGTGCTGGCCAATCGGTTGTCTGAAGACCGGGCCGTTAACGTGCTCCTGATCGAGGCAGGCGGGCCGGACAGCAACCCAAACATTCATGATCCGCACGGAAACTTTCGGTTGTGGCGTGGGGCTGAAGATTACGCCTATGAAACGGTCCCGCAGGAGTATTGCGCCAACCGTAAAATCTATTGGCCCCGAGGGCGGGTGTTGGGCGGCAGTAGCTCGATCAACGGCATGATGTACATTCGGGGGCACCGGCTTGATTATGATGCCTGGGCCTATCAGGGGAATGCGGGCTGGGATTGGGACAGCGTGTTGCCGTATTTTTTAAAGTCTGAAGATTTTGATGGAGCGGAGTCAGAATGGCACAGTAAAGGGGGGCCACTGCATGTCTATTCTGACTATGAGCCGCACCCGATGTTGGCGGAAATGGTTGAAGCGACTCAGCGGACGGGCATTCCGTATACGGCCGATTTTAATGGAGAACAATTGGAAGGGGTGGGCTTTATCCAGTGCACGTTAAAAGATGGGAAACGGCATAGCACGGCTCAAGCGTTTTTGGTTCCGGCGTTAGGTCGGCCGAATTTGACCGTTTTCACCCATGCACCTGCTCGAAAATTGTTAATCGAAAACGGCCGGTGTATCGGGGTTCAATTTTTGAAAGATGGGGAGATCACGACTGCACATGCTGACGGTGAGGTGTTGTTGTCGGCCGGGGTCATTGAATCGCCCAAGCTGTTACTGCTTTCCGGCATTGGGGATGATGCTGATTTGCGGCCGTTGGGGATTAAAACGGTGGTTGACTTGCCGGGGGTCGGCCGGAATTTGCACGATCATACACGTGCACCCCTTCATTTCGCTTCGAGCAAGCCGATCCCGCCTACTTTGCCCGGACACCAAGCGATGCATGCCCAATTTTTCTGGTATACCGATAAACGTTTGCCGGTACCTGATCTGCAACCGCTTTTCTATCATGTTCCGGTTAATGAACCTCGTTTAGATCATGTCGAAAACGCCTTCACGATTTTCACGGGTCATATCCGGCCGGTTAGCCGTGGCTTTCTAAAGCTCAGTTCAGCCGACCCTGAGGCTCAATTGATTATCGACCCAAATTATTTAGCTGAGCAATATGATGTGGATGCGTTAGAAGCTGGTTTTATCATGTGCCGTGAAATCATTAATGAGTTAAAAAAATGGCCTAGTCGGGAGATCTATCCTGGAAATAAGATCACTACCAAAAAAGAGATCCAGGATTATCTTCGGCAAGCAGTTGTTACTTATCACCACCAGGTTGGCACTTGCAAGATGGGACTTGATCACATGTCCGTTGTTAACCCTGAACTCAAGGTTTATGGAATTGATGGGTTGCGGGTGGTTGATGCGTCGATTATGCCCGATGTTGTTTCGGGTAATACGAACGCTCCGTCGATTATGATCGGGGAAAAAGCGGCAGACTTAGTAAAAAGTGACCAGTGACCAGTAGGGCTGATGGCATTTGCTAGAAGACTCTGGGTGCATTGGCGATAATTGATACGAATGTCTCGCCCTAGCATGAAAACAAAAAACATGAATTTAACTCACCGGCCAATTACAATCACAAACGCTTTTATACGCCATGAGCAAACACCGATTTTGCACCCAGTCAAAACCGCTTTTGGCACGATGACCGCTCGCCATGCTGTCTTTTTAATCGTTGAAAACGAAGCCGGGCAAACGGGGGTTGGTGAAAGTTGGGTCAACTTTCCTGTTTGGGGGCATCTCAACCGCATTCATGATTTTGAAGAAGCGATTATCCCGTTTTTAGTCAAGTGCGAAATTGGGCATATCCCCGATACCGTATGCCAATTGTATGATCTGCTTAAAGGGCCAGCCCAGCAATCTGGAACG
>JBLIMP010000185.1:0-9202 GCA_047638855.1 Cellvibrionaceae bacterium
TATTTTCAGGTACTGCTGTCGCTGTCGTGCGAGGGCACATCATCTTATACATGCAATATTGGATTAGACCGACTGGTGCCAATAGCATCTTGATTCTGGTCGTTTTGCTGCAATTATCGGCCGTTATTTTTCTGGTGTTCTATGGTTGGTTAAGCAAATACTTGGACAAAAAGGTGATCTATTATATTGGCGGAGCAACATGGGTAGTCGTGTTTAGTTTGGGTTTCTTTGTTCAGCAAGGGCAAGAACTTGTTGTCAATCTTCTCGCTATTTTAGGCGGTAGTGGCGTTGCCGTCGCCCTGCTCATCCCGTATAGCATGCTGCCCGATGTCGTTGATTACGACGAACTGCAAAATGGTGAACGACGTGAAGGGGTGTTCTATGGTTTCTTTTTGTTTATCGATAAGGTGGTTCGTGGGGCAGGCTTGGCGTTTTTGAGCTTTACTTTGGGATGGGCCGGTTACCAAGAAGCGTTTGACGGCGTTGCGGCTGTAACCCAACCAGATGCGGTCTTACTTACGCTACGAATTTTTGTCAGCCTAATTCCGGCCGGGCTTGTGCTAATCAGTTTTATCTTTGCATCACGTTACGAAATCACAAAAGAAGTTCACCAAGACATTTTGCATCAGTTGGGCAAACAAGTAGAAAGTTAGAAGTAGGAAATGCCCGGTCACTTACTCTTCAGCATCTGGAACCGTGTCTGTAATCGGCACTGTACTCGTGATGCCAATTGTCTCAGAAATCCCGACCGTGCTTGTAATTACCGGCGTAGGGGTGGGTGCCACATAGATAAAATCAGCCTGCACCAGCAGGAAGTTTGTACGGCCGGGTAGCACTTCAATTTGTTCAACATATTTTTGTTCAAGCCCTTGCTCTGACTCAATCAGAACCAAAACTTCATACCGACCCGCCGGAAGATCATTGACGACAAAATTTTCATTCCAAACCTCATCTGGCTGTAAATTCTGATCCATATAGGTACGTTGATTGCGAATTTCTGTGTCAAAGGTTGTATTTAGCGGGAAAACAGTGATTTTCGCATTGGGAATCATGATCCCCTGGCGGTCTACAAATCGCCCTGCAAGCGTTCCCCAGCCTTCATAAGGTGCCATCCATAAAGATGGGTTTTGCGACGACCAATATTGGTTTTCACCCACCCGAACCTCAAAGTGTAGATGGCTTCCGCTCACTTGGCCCGATTGCCCAACACCGGCCAGAAGTTGACCCTGACGTACGTTTTCCCCAACAGTTACAAACATTTCAAGCGTGTGGGCATAAAGTGTAAAAACATCTTTTCCTTCCCATTGCCAGTCGTGTTGAATAATGATCGTATTCCCATAGTAATTGATTCCATTGCGTGGGCTTGGACGTGGCCCCGCCCATACGACGGTGCCGTTTCCGGCCGCCAAGACGGTGGTGCCTGGCGGGTTAGGGAAGTCAACCCCATGATGTATGCGGTAGGGAGCGAATTGCGGAATAAGCACATCGTTGCCATAGGGGAACCACGGCAGATCATAATTGCGTTTGCCAGATGGGATCGGCCGGGCAAGCCAATAGTGGTCGTCGGGATGAATCGCCAGCGGAACCTGCATAGGTGGCGGCCGCCATTCCACTTTTTCAAGCTCTAGCTCGGGGTTGGCCGTGGCCGCTGATTGTGGCGGGGTAGATGTGGCCCGAATCGATGATGGGTCAACCGCTTCGCCTGTAGCCAGTGGGGTCAAAAGATTAAATGGCGTTGGAAATGGGGTCTTTGAGGGCGGGATCGGGGTGAATGTGGGGGTTGGTGTATCGGTCACAACCGGGGTGTTTGTTTCCGTTGGTAAAACAATTGCTTGAGCCAAGGTAGGCACTTCAAGAGCTGGGGATAAGCCGGGAGAGGGCTGCTGTTCGGCCGCTTGGAAGCAACCGGCCAAGGCGGTCAGCAATGGAAACGCCAAGACGAGTAATATGCGTTTAATGCGCCAGATAATCACAGCTTGAATAGTAGCCGAGAAAAAAAATGGAAACCAACAAGTAAGGTGAATTCTGTGTGTTGGCGTGGCTTTACCTATTAAATGGCACTATGAGATTTGTTTGTCTGGAGAGGGGCCAAACTTTCACAAAGCCCCATGCTCCTATAGCTATAGGTTAAAAGGATATAGGGAAATAGCTGTTGAATGTGTAAAGGTTAGTAACATTATTCGCTGGGTGGGGGTTTAAGCAATCAACAAACTTTTCAAACTGTAATCATCTACAGATGACGCTGATTCTCACAGATTTCAGAAACATAATCAATGTAATCTGAACTTGTTCAACGATCTGTCGGCGATATTTAGTTAGCAAATTTTTGTTAACGACCCAGAAATTATGAAAACACCTAAAGGCCTTACTTACGCGCTAGACCATTATCACCCACTAAAGAAATGGTTTATAAAAATCGCTGAATATCTATCTGGCAGAGATGATGTGATCCGTATTTATGAAAATATTCCGGAGGATTACGTAGGAAAACCAGATTTCTTTGCTGAGATTTTGCGCCAGATGGGGGTTGAAATTGAAATGTCGGCCGATAGTCTAAAAAATATTCCGGCCGAAGGGCCGTTGGTGTTTGTTGCCAACCATCCATTTGGGTTGTTAGATGGGATGATCCTGTGTTTCTTTGCTTCAAAAGTACGCAAAAATTGGGCAATCTTAATCAATAACACGATGTCAAAATTCGAAGACTTTGATGAAAACATGCTCCCTATCGCTTTTGATCAGACCCGTGAAGCCAATCGGATGAATATTCGGACGAAAAAACGGGCTTTGGAAATGTTAGAAGACGATAGCGCAGTTATCGTGTTTCCGGCCGGGGGGGTCATGACTTCTGAAGGTTTGCTTGGGCCAACTACCGGTTTAGAGTGGAAGCTGTTCACCGCTAAATTGGTGCAACAAAGCCAAGCCATTGTTGTGCCTGTTTACTTTCACGGCCGGAATAGTCGAAAATTTCACATCGTTAGCCAATTTAGCAGTATTTTGCGCGAGTCACTTTTCTTGTATGAACTGACCAACAAGCGGAGCAAGTATCTTAAGGTCGAAATCGGGGCCTCGATTTTGCCGGAAGAGTATGCGCAATATGATAAAAAACAAGAGCTGACCGATTACTTGCGTAGCCGTGTTTATGATTTAGGGGGAGCTGGTGTGGTCAAAACTCGTCGGAGAAAAAACTATCTTGACACAAGTATTGGCCAATCGGTAGATGATATTCGCGAGGAAAGGCAGCAGGAGCGTAAGGTGCGTAGACGTGAGAAAGTGAAGTCGATTTTATCTAGTTAGAGCGCTTTCAGCCGGCCGAAATCGTTGAAATAGAGGCGTTTTTTTGGCTCCTATTTTTTGGCTCCTAAATGAGGTGACATATTGAGAACTCCTGCTCCGGTTGAGAGGGGACGCTCCTGAGCTTTCCCGTTGCGTACAACTAGAGCCTGATTGGCAACGTCTCGCTCCTGCTTGAATCTTTCAATATAAGCCGCTACTTCTGCTTCCAAGGCTGTTTCGAGCATTCGTTTTGCACCCTGTTGGACTAATTGATCCAACGTGATCGTTGTTTCAGTTTGCAGGGTTTCGATTTCTGAGGCGGTTGTGATACGGTTTTCCACGGCGTGTTCGCCTTTCGGATTTCTCCGAGTTTGGTTAGTTACCTTGGAGGATACGCCGTTTTTCTGGTTAGCCTAATAATTCCAATCCACAACTTTTAGTTATACCTCGCTGGGACGAGCTTCCACGTGAGTTTATTGGTTTAAAAGATTTGGCTGCACGGCAGTTAGGGACTTCGGGGGGTGGAAATCACTTTGCCGAGTTCACCAAACTGTCGGTTTACGCTGAAAACCCACTTGACCTAGAACCGGGCAGGTACATCTCTCTGGTGACTCACAGCGGCTCAGCAGGATTTGGTTCGGCCGTGGGCGGAATTTTCGCCGGTAGTGGTGCGGATGGATGCGGCGAGGGGGAAGAGTTTGGGGAGGCGGTAGTGTAAGTTCGAGGAGCGACAGCGGCCGGATGTGGGCATGAAAATGGCTATGTTCCGGCCGTTTTTAGTTTATGAATTATTTTGAAGAAATAGGCAGCAGCACAACCACTCGGAAACCATACACCGGGTCACGATCATTAGGAGAGTCATTCGCTCGCGCAGCTGTACGATAAGAGGATTCTGAGCTCGAATAAGCTCCGCCTCGCAAAATACGATTCACATCACCATCAGCGGTTAAATCTTCTCGATCTTTTGCATTTGTTAGATCATATGGATAGGTAAACTCTGGTACATCATAAGTGATCCCCCAAATAGATCTTGTCCATTCCCACACATTTCCAGCCATATCCTCAACTCCAAATGGGCTGGCCCCATCAGGAAAGCTGCCAACTGGTGCAGTTTGTGGATACCCATCATCGATAGCGGTATCAGCCCATCCTTAGGTACACCGCATATCACAAAGGTTTAGGTTTGCCCATCAAATTTATTTCCCCATGGGAAAATGTTTCCATCGAGCCCACGGGCAGCCTTTTCCCATTCGGCTTCGCTTGGTAAACTGATTTCATATCCTGTTTCTGAACCCAACCATTCCGCATACGCCAGCGCATCAAACCAACTGGCGCAATTCACTGGGTAGTCAGCGAATTGATCTTTGTAAGTTCCGCTTAAGTCCCAGATTTCACATTGCCCACGTGGAATATTTTCTGAATGCCCACCCGCATCGATAAATAATTTGTATTGAGCATTTGTCGTCTCATGTTTTGCGATCCAATAAATGCTTAAATCAACCTGGTGCTGAGGTTTTTCAAATTCTCCCGCATCAGGGTCATCGTCGGTGGACCCCATCGTGAATGGTCCGGCCGGAATCTCGATCCATTCGTGGCCATTTACATTTTCAGGTTTAAAACGATCCGGTTCTGTATTTCCGTCTGGGAAAACATGATCAAAATCACTAACCCCATCCCCATTTGAATCTGCCACAGTTGGATCTGTCCCAGACTGGTCTATTTCATATCCATCACACAGCCCATCCCCGTCGCTATCTGCATTGTTTGGGTCACTATTAACGGCCGCTTCTTGAGCGGCAGACAGTCCATCGTTGTCTTCATCATTGGCCACAACAAAAACGTTCTCACAATAAACTCTGTCTAAAACTGATGGTGATAATTGAGAATATGCAGCTGCACCCCCTATTACACCGAAAAACCTTAATCCAAATACAATGAGCAAAACCACAATACCCACACTGAGCAAAACCACAATCCCCGCACCCCAGCTCCACAGGGGCAAACCATTTATGGCTTGCCCCAGAGTCTTTGTTTGAGCACTAGGTGCTTGAGCCGATGCTACTTTTTTGGTTTTGCGCTCAGTTTCTCTGATGGGTTGTCGGTTATTAGCCGAGGCATGAATCGGGCCAGCGGCCGGCGAGACTCTAACCGGCCGCCGATCTAAAGTGGCTAGCAAAACCTCTAAATTCATTTTATTTAGTATGGAAAAGGGAATCGATTGATAGCCCCGCCATAAAGGAGGGAGCTCAACCGCTTCATGCGCTAACGGAATAAAGGACATCTCCCCTTTATGCTCCATTTCAATGGCAAAGTTCGTTTCGCTTTTAACCCAGCGTGACTGCAACACGGCCCGAGTCATGAGTAACAAGAAAGTGCCAGATTCTTCTAGACCGCGATTAATCGCCTCGGCCCACTTTTCACCCGGAAGAATGCTGTCTGGGGCCATCCACAATTCCCAGCCATGTTTGCGTAAGGCATCGGCTAACTCATTAGCAAGCTCAGCATCTTCACTTGAATGACTTAGGAATATCTGGTTTTGGTTTCGTTCTGGTTTTTTCGGCAGCGGCCGGGAGATTGGAGACTCGAACGCCTCTTTCAATTCATGTTCGTATAATTCCGGCCGTTCACGTTCCAGTGCTGCGACTAAGCCATCCGTTTTCCCTCGATTTTCGCAATAGACGATTAGCTCTCGAATTTTTTGGTCTTTGCCCATGCCGAGCGTAAAGTTATTTTCAACCAGCGGGAAATAGTCGAAACACAAATTTGTGAGTTCATTGTCGTTAAAGTAGTCGGATAAGAATTGACGAGTTTTTGAGCGACTGTATGTCATAAAAATGGCAAAATTAATTGAATCGTGCAAGTCTGTACAAGTCTATTGTAGATGGGAGATTTTGCCATCGCAAATAAAAAACGTGGGAAAAGTTGGCTTAGGAACGGAAATTTAATTAAACAACGAAGTTGTCTCCCCCGTTCCTTCTAAACTGACGATCTAAACTGACGATTCAATTCCTTGTTTTACGGGGTACCCCTTGTGGGGAAATAATCGTCAGTCCTTAACAGACACGACAATAGGACCAATTTGCAACAGGCAGATGCCTACAATCCAAGCATAAACTGCAAAACCATATCTTGATGACCCGGCAGATTTTCATGGCCAAAATCTGGAAACATCTCTAACTTCTTAGGTGATGTGATTTTGTTGTATGCGGCAAATTGGGTCGATGGGGGGCAGATGGTGTCTGACAAACCGAGAAACCAATTGACTTCTCCCGTAATACGGTCAGCCAAATGTTGAATATCGATATAGCCTAACTGTGTGAAAACCGATCCTTCCTGAGCATGTTGTGGATCAAACCGGCGAAACCAATCTTTCAATTCTTGAAAAGCGTCTTTTGCCATGTCCATCTCCCAAACCCGTTGATAGTCGCTTAAAAATGGGAAGATGGGTGCGACCCGTTTGATGCGCGGTTCCAGAGCGGCACAAGCAACGGTGAGGGCCCCACCTTGGCTGTTGCCGGTGACACCTACCCGGTTTTCATCTACCTCAGGCATATCCATAACGATTTTAGCCAGTTGAGCTGTGTCTAGAAAAATTTGACGGAATAGCAATTTTTCCGGCCGGCCGTTTAGCGCGTCGGTCAATCCGCGAATAATATGGCCGTTCAACGTGTTGCCAGTCACACCGCCTACATCTTCTGATCGCCCCCCTTGCCCTCGACAATCAAGCGCGGCAACGGTGTACCCGGCCGCAACATAAGGCAACTTCTGAGACCAATCGCCAGAGTCACCAGAATAACCGTGGAAAAATAACACGGCCGGTTGCGGCGTGGTTGGTTTGGTCACTGGCCGCAATAACTTCGCATAGATCCTGGCTCCGTCTATTCCTGTGAAGGTGAGATGGTAGCATTTTGCAAAAGGCGTTTGAAAATCGGCCGGGATTAATTCAACCTGGGGGTCGATGGCTCGCATCTCATTAAGCCCCGCAGCCCAATAAGCCGCATGATCGGCCGGTTTAGGGTTTCGACCTTGATAGTCGTACAGTTTTTCGAGTGGGTAATCAAATGTAAGTGGCATAGTGGAAGGATAAGTAAGAAAAGGAGATTGAGCAAAATAGCTAATGGTTCTGAAATTTTGCAGGTTCTCTAAATAAGCTCTAAACCAAATCTTGAATAAAGCCCAATCTATTCAAAACATTGCCTTAACAAGCTAGGGCTATTCTTCTGTCATCAAATGCGACGACAAAAACAAAACAAGTTTTTAAAAATCGCACAAACAGCCGACGATTTTGATCGGTTAAATTGATAGCAATCATCTTTATTTACAGGACAATTATCATGAACAAAATCAAATGGTTTTCAATAGGAGCGGGAGCCGTTGTGGCTTTAATAATCGGTGGGGCGGTATTTTCTGCAACCGATGTAAGTGCCGACAATGGAACAGTTAGTGACACAGTCGCAGCATTTGTAGATGGCGATGTTTCCGGTGATCGGGACTTCCGTGAAGGAGACGGCCGGGGTAACGGCGGAAACACCAATGAATTTCTAGCCGAAGAACTCGGAATAACCGAAGATGAATTGTCGGCCGCTCGTGAAGCAGCCCGTGACGCAGTTACCGATGAAACAACGATTGAAGAACGACAAGCACTTCTAGCTGATGAACTAGGCATCTCTGTTGAAGCGCTTGCCAGCGCAAACGAAACAGCCCGTGATGCGGCTATTGCCGAAGCTTTGGAAAACGGTGACATTACGCAAGAACAAATCGACTTAAGAGAAGCGAAAGAAGCATTAGACGATGTGTTTGATCGCCGTGAGACTGCAGCCGAAATTTTAGGATTGACCGTTGAAGAGATTGAAGCGGCTCGTGAAGACGGGACGACGAAAGAAGAATTGCTCGAAGATGCAGGGCTAACCCAAGAAGAGTTTAAAGAAGCTCAAGAGGAAGCTAAAACTGAAGCGATTGAAGAAGCGGTTACCAATGGTGATATTACCGAAGAACAAGCGACGATCATCAATGACGCACCAGCCGGTGAACGCGGCAATGGACAAGGTAACGGCGGACGCGGCAATGGACAAGGTAACGGCGGACGTGGCAATGGCGGGCAAGGCAACGGTGGACGTGGCAATGGCGGGCAAGGCAACGGTGGACAGGGTAATGTTGTTGAACCAACCAACACAACACCAGCAGGTTATCCATAAGAACCAAAAAGAATCAAATTAATAGCTAGAGTGAATCGTTAGAAAGTAGACTTATTCCCGGCCGATGAAAGATCTGTATGAAACAGATATCATCGGCCGGGATTTTTGTTTTTAGCCTTACAGGTACCCATCTAGAGCCTCTTTCGACGCCACCAAATGCGCTTCCAGCAACCCGCATGCCCCTTCAACATCTTGGTTTTTACACGCTTCTAAAATCTTCAAATGCTCAGACTGTGACCGTTTTTGATAATTGAGCACCTTGAAAACCACAAAATAGCGAGTTGAGTTAATGTATAGTTTCTCAAGATTTTTCACGACATACGGCATGGCGGCCGGTGCATACAGCGCCATATGAAAATCCCAGTTGAGCATCATCCAGCGGTATGCATCTGGTTCATGGTCGATTAGGCGCATCGCGTTTTCCGCTTTGACAAAATCAACAGGTTCTAGTTTTAAGACTGCGTGGCGCAATAGCAAGCACTCTAGCGCGATCCGCATTAAGTAAATCTGCCCCGCCTCTTCTAATGACAACGTCGATACGGTAGCACTGCCATTCGCTTGAAACGTAATCAATCCATTGGCTTCTAAACGATGCAATGCTTCACGTACTGGGATTTTGCTGACCCCAAACTGTGTTGCAATCGCACTTTGGTTCAGCTTTTCGGCCGGGTTTAGCTTCCCTTGCAGAATTTCATCCGTTAACGCTTCTGCAATCTGCGTAGAGCTATTTGAAA
>JBLIMP010000186.1:0-9173 GCA_047638855.1 Cellvibrionaceae bacterium
TGGTATTAGACCCAATAACCGAGGTGGGTAAAAAGCCGACTCCACCTTCTGTCTGAGCAACCGCTTCTAACATTGCATTTAAGTTGAGTGGGACGACGGCCGAAACGACAAACGGCCGATTTTCCATCACACGTTCATTAAACAGCTCTCGAGTGCCTGATTCTGCGCCAATCACAAATACAGAAACCGGCCGGTTCTGCCCCGATATTGATTGCCAACTTTGAATATCACCCGCAAAGATTTGCTGTAAATCAGATCGGGTTAACGAGCTTAAATTCAAGCTCGGGTGAGCAATTACAGCGATACTGTCTAAGGCGACTGGCATCGTCCACAGCCCAGGGGCGGCCGGTTTTTGATACGTAAATATGCTATCCAATTCTCCAGCAGCTACCTGTCTTTGCAGGGTGTCACTCGAACCGGTGACAAATAAAGTCATTTGGCCATCATTTCTGGAAAGTTTGAGTTGTTCAGAAAGAACTGTCTGTAGTGAGACTAAGTTAGGATCGATTCCGATATGTAGAATATCGCTTGGTTTAGGTGTTGGGATTTTCGGGGCAGGGGGGGCCGGGTTGACTTCAATACAGGCGGTGCAGGCGATTAAAAGCAAACAGAGACTGAAAACTGTGTTTATTCGGGAGATTGTCTTTAGATGATTAAACATTTAAACCCCTTTGTGATTTAACCAACTAACTTCGTCAATACCGGCTAGCGTCCCAATTTTCGCAGAAGAGGTTGTGTGAAACGAATCAGCTCACGTATGGTTAAGAGCTGACTTATGCCGAAATAGACAACGATGCCGACCAAGCCTCCGGCCGTGATTAAGACCAGTGGGGACTGTACCGGGATAAACCATAAAGTAAGGATGACGGCCGGACACATAACGGCCGCGGCCAATCCCATGCGCCAAGACCCATCAAGCAGATCAGACCCACCAATGCCATCAAGTCTGTTGCGCAACAGCCATAACAGTATGCCTACTTCTAGCCAGTTTGAAAGCGCAAATCCTAGTGCAATCCCTCCGGCCGGTTCAAGTCCGGCCGCTGGGAAAAGTTGAAAAGTGAAAAATAGACTTAATCCGATCATGATGGGTAGTTGTACCAACGCAGCAACAACCGGTGTCCATGTATCTTGTAATGAGTAAAAGGCCCGAGCAATTACTTCCAGTCCGGCTAAAGGCAAAATCGCCAATGCATAAAAAAGAAGCAACTGTGCGACAAACAGCGTCTCTTCGGCACCAAATTCCCCCCGCTCTAGCAGTAAGGCTACAACCGGTTGGCGCAACATGATTAGTCCGGCCATCATGGGTAAGCCCAAAAATAGAATTGAACGGAGGGCCGAGGTTAAAATGCGTCGCATTTCGACCGTGTTGCCTTCGGCCGCCAACGCCGCCATTGTTGGAAATGAAACGACCCCAACCGCCTGCCCCAACAGACTATAAGGGACCAGCATAATTTGATTGGCGTTGATCAATGCCGCCACCGTGCCTGTTGCCAACGAGCGAGCCAATATAGGCACAATAAATGGATTGAGGTAGCTAAAAGATAGGCCGACGATACGAGGGCCCATCAAAACAAGCACCTGCCTAACCCCACCATCTTCTGTTTGCAAGATGGGTCGATAACGAGCCCCATTTTTGATGAGCGCAGGAAGCTGCACCAAAGCATGTAAAGCGGCTCCAATCACGGCCCCCCAAGCTGCCCCCATAATATTGGGTGCAAAAAAGACTGCGCCCAGTATGATGCCGAGGTTGTAAAGGACACCGGCTAAAGCAGGTGACAGAAAATGCTGCTTGGCATTTAGAACCGCCATAAACAGACCACTTGCCCCGAAGATGACAACGGACAAGAGCATGATACGAGCCATCGGAACAGCGAGTTGCAGTGTTTCTGCCCAGCCGGGCCTGCTCATGTCGATATAAAGCTGACGAATGAGTGGCTCGGTAAAAATGGCGGCTAATCCGGCCAATACAACCATCAAGAGCAAGATTAGATTGAGCACGGCCGAAAATAAGCGCCACCCTCCTTCTTCATCATCTTTAGCGATGTAGCCCGAAAATGTTGGAATAAATGCAGACCCTAAGGCGCCACCGGCCACAATTCCGAATATCAGATCAGGTAATCGTAGAGCGAGATAATAAGCGTCGGCTTCCACACCAATCCCGTAATAATTGCCGATTACCGCAACTTTAATCAGGCCGAAAAAGCGGGTTAACAAAAAGAAAACCGCCACAACTCCGGCCGCGCGGAACATGCGGTTTCCTGAGGATTGATTTGTACTCATAAAGCGAGAGGGGGAAGCTTATGATAAAGGAAAGGATAAAGTCGTGCTGAACGCCTTATCCTTCCCCAATTCATGATCGTCTATTGGTAAATAATAACTGCAGGTGGCGGGCTAAGATCCATCACCTCGTCAGGGTTCATTACGGGGCTGTCCCAATCATAGAAGAGTTTAAAGCCACCGTATTCAAAACCAGGTTCATTTGCATATTGATGGTAATCAGCAATTTTAGTCCCCGGTGGTCCATAACCGTCAGCATCAATCACCAATTCAACAAAAGGAAAACTTTGAATCTGTTCTTTATTCGGGATCATACTGTCCTCAAATTGATGAATAATGAGAACCTTGTTCATGCCGATTTCATACCCAACTGAGTTTAACCTTGCCTGAACTGCATTGATCTGTTCGGCCGTCATCGTTCCAAGTTGCTGCCCTGGGGTTTGACCTTCAAGCATCACAAACTCTGGATCAATAGCCATATGCACATGCGGGTTGTACATCAACCCCCAAAGCCGTTCAAATTCAACATCGATATCTGCATGGGCAGGCTGAATGTCCAAAACAACCCCAAACCCATTCTTTTCAGCTTCCGCAATCCAAGCTTCAATCACACCCCAATCGAGCCAATGGTTGTAATCATTGTCAGGGCCAGGCCAAGCATCAGCCACAGTTGTAATAATATGGTAGGCAGGGATAATGAATTTACCCTCTTGAACATAAGGTTGGTATTGGGCCCGTAAATTACGCAAAGCACCATTCGTATAGTAGAGTGGCACTGCGCCTAAAATCCCCAAGCTTGGCCCTTGCGGAGAACCATAATAACTAACCATTGTGAACTGCCCTAGGTAAGATTGTGGGGACCCTGGTACAAGATTCAGTTCTGGCAGTGGAATAGAAGGGGGCGGAACGAGGGTTTCGGTGGCTAGCGGAGTAGCGGTTGCTGTGGGTGTCGCCGTTTCTGTTGGAGTAGGTGTAAACGTGGGGGTGTAGGGGCTGGTTGGTGACGCCGTAATTGTCGGTAATGCGGTAGGGGTTGCCGGTTCAGAAAGAATCGGGGCTGGTGTTGCTGTATTTGGAACCGGAAGCGAAGTTGGTATATCTGTAGATTCAACCGACTCGATAACAGCAGATACCTCAGTGTCGTTATTTTGGACAGGGGCTGTGCAAGCGATAAGTAACGCCAAAGGCACAATGAATAAAAGAAATTTGATTTTTTCCACGTTTTTCTTCCAGTTCTGAAGCGAATGACTGGATGCTTGAACAGTTTTAGCTCAGATCTAGCCATATTTGGGTTGATCTAATCCAGCACTATTAAAGTCATCTCTATAGAATCGCACAGCCTCAGAATAGCATTTTTAAGGGCAAGAACATGACTTATACATCGATTTGTTTAAGCGGGACCAATCTGCTTGTAAGCTCTGATTGACGTTTTTTCGGGTTAGGAATGGCTCGACTGTGCCACATTAATCAATCTTAAATCAAATTTTCTATAAGTTAAACTAGCCCCGCCATGCCGTGTGAAAACTGTGATTGAACCTGCGTAAGCAGGTGGGAATCTTCCCAAGCGGAGGTCTGCCTCGCCGTAGCTACTACATATCGCGCTTGCATGTCAATTCCCATTCAAAAAAAACATTGGCTCAAGACATGAAACCATCACAAACATGGTAGGGTGGCGCAGATAGTAGCACACAGAAAATGTCGTGGCAATAAACCTCTCCGAACAGTAATGAAGCAACGATAAGATGATCGTTTTGTGCGTAAAAAGCGTGTTTTTTTGATTTAGTACAAGCCACTGCAAAGGTTCGGGATAGATTCCGATGTGTCTAGATTATTTTAGCAGGTGAAAAAGTAACTTCTCAATAATCTGGGGAAAAACACCCTTCGACAAGCTCCGGGTTCGCATCCTGAGGCTTCGGCGTGAGCTCAGTCGAACGCTTGTCGAAGGACACCTCCCTCCCTTTTTGAGAAGTTACGTGAAAAATATGAAAAGGTGAATCCCATTCTGTTTGAGCTAGAATACAAGTTAAATAATGGAACAGGAAGGATTAGAATGACTCAAGAAATTAAAGTGTCCGGCCGCCAGCGAATTGCGGCCGCTTTTGCCAACGCTCAAAAATCACATTCGGCCGCTCTCATGCCCTATTACACGATGGGTTTCCCCGATGGGCCAACGAGCGTTGATGTGGTTGAAGAAATTTCACAATATGCTGACCTGCTCGAATTAGGGGTTCCGTTTAGCGACCCGCTGGCTGACGGACCCACCGTTCAACGGAGTACGCAAATCTCGCTTGAGGCAGGCACGACTGTGCGTAGCTGCTTAGCGATGATTAAAGAGCTACGCGGCCGGGGTGTTGAAACCCCCGCCATTACGATGGGCTACTACAACCCGATACTGGCTTATGGGTTAGAAAATTATGTGCGCGATGCGGCAGCATCTGGCGTGGACGGCTTCATTGTCCCCGACTTGCCAATGGAAGAGGCTGACGAACTCGGTGAGTTGGCCGAACAATATGGTTTAGCATTAATCTATTTCCTTGCCCCAACCAGCAACCCCAAACGGATTAAAGCCACCGCTAAAAAAGCGAACGGCTTTATCTATTTGGTTGCCATTGTGGGTATCACCGGTACGGCCGAAGCTGATGCGGGTGGCTTGAGTGGCCTCATCCAACAAATTCGTGACGAAACAGATATTCCACTTGCAGTGGGATTTGGAATCAATACGCCTGAAGCGGCCGGGAAGATGGGGCAATACACCGACGGCGTGATCGTTGGTTCCGCCCTTATTCAAGCGGTTGATAACGCCGCTCCGGCCGAACGTGTCTCTGCGGCCGGAACGTTTGTTAAAAGTCTGAAAGCTGGATTGGCTAGAAAATAGATATTAGATATTAGATACTGCTCCATGGTCCCCTCATGAATCACCTTAAAACTGAAACCTCCCCCTATTTGCTCCAGCACGCCGATAACCCCGTTCATTGGTACCCGTGGGGGGATGAGGCGTTTGAGGCCGCCAGAAAGCAAGACAAACCGATTTTGCTCAGTATCGGTTACGCCGCTTGCCATTGGTGCCATGTGATGGCGCATGAAAGTTTTGAACACCAGCCAACGGCCGATTTGATGAACGAACATTTCATTAATATCAAAGTTGATCGTGAAGAGCGGCCAGACGTCGATCGCATTTACATGGCGGCTCTCATCGCCATGACCCAATCGGGCGGTTGGCCGTTGACCGCCTTTTTGACCCCCGCAGGCAAACCGTTTTATGCAGGCACCTATTTCCCCCCGCAACCTCGCTATCAAATGCCTTCGTTTGATCAAGTTCTTTTGAGCATGAGCGATCATTGGAACAATAACCGTCAGCAGGTCATGGATAGCGCCGAGGGCATTACGAAGGCGATTGCTCAGCGGCCGGCCGCTGGAACGGCCAGCGCGATCTTGCCAGATGATTTAATCGAATCTGCCACCCGAGCAATGGCAAGTCAGTTTGATTCAACGTGGGGAGGCTTCAACGAGGCTCCAAAATTCCCACAGCCGATGACGCTTGAGTTTTTGTTGCGCAGTTATATGAAAACCGGTGATCCTAAAACCCGTCACATGGTTGAACATTCCCTCACGATGATGGCTCAGGGAGGCATGTATGATCAAATTGGGGGGGGCTTTGCCCGCTACTCAACAGATCGTGAGTGGCTGGTGCCTCATTTTGAAAAGATGTTGTACGACAACTCCCAACTGGCTCGTATCTATCTTCATGCTTTTCAGGTGACCCACAACCCGCTCTACAAAAAAGTTGTTGAAGAGACGCTTGATTATGTTAAACGGGAAATGACTCATCCGGCCGGTGGATTTTACAGCAGCCAAGACGCGGACAGTGAAGGGGTTGAAGGGAAGTTTTACGTGTGGTCTGCGGCCGAACTTGAGTCTGTTTTGGGTGACGATTTTAAGCCGTTTTCGATTTACTACGATATTGCCCCACAGGGTAATTGGGAAGGGAAAAATATTCCCAACATGAGCCGTAGTCATACGGAAAATGCTGCCATTCTCAAACTGGACCCGGCTGATCTTGCTGACTTGATCAAACGGTCTAAACAAAAGCTATACGATGTGCGCAGCCAGCGTATTTGGCCGGGACTGGATGACAAGGTGCTGACGAGTTGGAATGGGATGATGCTGGCCGCTTTTGCAGAAGCGGGGCGGGTGCTTGATCGGCCGGACTACACGTTGATTGCGATCCAAAACGGGGAGTTTTTACGCATGGCTTTGCGCACGGCCGACGGCCGACTATTACGCACTTGGAAAGATGTGCCAAACAGTCATGGCAATGGGGAAGCGAAGTTCAACGGCTATTTAGAAGATTATGCTTTTCTGGCAGATGGGTTGTTGGCATTATACGAATCTACCTTTGACGAACGCTGGTTTGAGTGGATGTTGGAACTGGTCAATATCGTCACACAGCATTTTAGTGATGACAAAAACTCTGGCTTTTTTGATACGTCTGACGATCACGAAGAGCTGATTTTTCGGCCGAAGGAATTGCAAGATAATGCCATTCCATGTGGCAATTCGACAATGGCGTTGGTGTTGGCTCGTTTGGCGTTGTTAACCGGCGATGGGCAAACTGCACAAATGGCGGAAAAGATGGTGGGGGCCATGACTGAAATGCTTGAACAATATCCGTTAGGGTTTGGGCAATGGTTGAACACAGCCGCGCAAATCATGGGTAACGGCCGAGAGATTGCGATTGTGCATCGTGGCGATTTAAATTCGGCCAAAGAGCTAATTGAGATGGCTCAGAAAAACTATCGGCCGTATGATGTGATCGCCGTAGGCACAAGTAATTCCGCAATCCCATTGTTACACAACCGGCCGATGATCAGTGACCAGCCTTCTGCTTATGTATGTCGTAACTTTGCTTGCCAATTGCCAGTCACGTCCCCTATGGCGTTGGAAAAGCAGCTTCTTGACGACGGTTCTCTTTAACCGTTTGCCGCTCAGCTTGCGTACACAATCTCATCTAAGCTAACCGAATCTCGCGCACCCATTTTACCTGTCGCAACGCATTGTCTGTTTCTGTTGGAACCACCAAACGGACCAGCCCCTGCATTCTGCGTAGCATTTCTCCATTTGAGCGATGGCAAATTAAGGCAGGAGCATAATCCAAACCTAGCGAGTTGTCGGCCGGAACCAACTCATCCCGCATGAGCCTATTGCCAAACCCGTCTGCACTAACAACTTCAACTGAATTCCACTGGCTGGTTTTCCCAACTTCTTGCTCGATAAGATCAAGCAAGGCGACCCCTTCAAGTTTATAGGGTCCGTGTATGCCATGGTCGGTCATGTAGGTGTAAGCTGGAATGACTGTTTGTACATAGTCGGCCATTAAATCTGCAAGCGAAATCGCTTTTTTGCTTGCGGCCGCATGTTTATCTTGGGACGGGCTATCTTGGGGCAGATAGTAGAAGTAGATTGTTGGATTGTTATCTGGTGGTTGTGGGTTGTTATCGTGCGAATGCGGCTGCAGCGGATCATGGCTGGCCAAGTGTTCAGGGTCGGTGTTCATGAGATAAAGAATACCAATTTTCGAATATGGGGGCGAAAACTTTGTAGGTTAGCTCCGTCAACTTTGGTGCACCTTAGCACCTTATTACAGTAGCATCGATCAATGTGTTTTGTTGAATGTATAGGTGGCTGATGTAGGGATTGAGTTTAAAACTGAAAATATCCCCAGAAACGACAAGACCCGATCAAGTGGATCGGGTCTTATCAAAGGAGGAGAAGAAGATTGTTGCTTACGTTTGAATCTGTAACCCTGATTCAGGGGAAGAAGAATTGATAAGAAGAGTATAAGGTGTAAAGAGTGATCCGAACTGTACGGACAAAATACGTAAACCCTACGCAAAACTGACGCAAGTGATAATTTTCACAATTGAGCAGGTTCTAACTCCAGAGAGAGCTTTACTATACGGGTACTGTGTAACTGATTTAACAAAGGTGCAAAAACATTAAAATGGCTGATAAACTTCTTTTATGACATCGCTTCGCTGGATACAGCGCTTACTTATTTTGGTCATGCTTTGCATAGCTCTATGGTTACGTGTCCATCAGCTAGAGCAATTCCCGGCCGGATTGCATTTTGATGAGGCCGCTAACGCTATTTTGTCTCGCGAAATCGCCTTTGATCACTATCGGCCGATCTTTATTTCAAGCTATACCGGTAAAGAAACGTTGTTTTTCTATGCGGCCGGTGGTGTGATGAACCGCTTGGGGGCCTCGATTTTTACTTTGCGGCTTACCGCTGCATTTTTCGGACTGCTGACGATTGCGGCCACTTATCGTCTGGGGATCGCCATATTTCGTGATCGACGCATCGCCTTGATTGCTGCTATTTTTCTGACTGTAAATTTCGCACATTTGCTGTTTAGTCGTTTAGGCTTTCGGGCGATATCCCAACCGCTTACCCAGGCACTAACCGTCCTGTTTTTGATTGAAGGATTGCGTCGTTTGTACGACCATCGGCCAGCTAAGATCATGTTTGCAGTTGCAGGACTATTTCTGGGGCTGACCGCACATACTTATCTCGCGGCCAGGCTTTTCCCCGTTGCACTAGCTATTCCGCTCCTATTATTTGCTGTCTTTTTGTACGCTATGCGGCCGAAAACGAACGTTCTAACCCAAACGCTTTTTAATTTTGGATTAACCGGCTTGGTTGCGTCTATCGTACTTGCCCCTCTGCTTTATTGGTTTTATCTTAACCCAGACGCCTTTTGGGTTCGCATCGGCCAAGTATCAGCATCCGATGAAATGAGCATACCGGAGGGATTGCGCCGAACTATTCTGATGCTCTTTTGGGACGGCGATCCTTATATTCGATTTAACTTGCCACACCGGCCGCTGTTTTTTCC
>JBLIMP010000187.1:0-9165 GCA_047638855.1 Cellvibrionaceae bacterium
TTGTTTAAAAGGAATATCAACTTTTTAGATTTATCCGGCCGGAATCGCCTTGAACGGCTCCCAGCCAAATGATTCTGGGCAAGCTTGCCCCAAGACCCGCAGGGCGGCCAATCGGCCGATGGCGTCTGACGATTTGGCGGCTGCGCCACAGCCGCCTGTGGCGACAAACAAGCGATCATCGATCTGATCAAGATACGGATAGTTCGAAGGTGTATAGGTGAGAATACACGGTTTGGTAGTGTAGTTGTCTACTTTCAGATTGGGAAGTGTCTGGTGCAAAACCGATTTCAACGTTTCTGCTTCTTTCGGCTCGCCGTCAGAGTGGAACCATTCAGGGATACGTTCCCAATCTTCAAAAATTTCAGGTTCCCAAAATGTGTTCCCACCTAGTTTGATATACGTTTTTCCATCTGGGTATTTGATGGGTGGGAGCATGTAGAGGCTGAACATCGCACTGCCTTCGGGCAGTTGGTAGATGAGGGTGGGCATATCGGCTAGCCGTTCTTGCTCAGCCGGGCCTACCTCGGCCCGCAAAATCATGTGGGATTCACGCTTAAGCTCAAGCGGCTGGTCGGGCAATAGCATGTTGGTATATGAACCGGCCGCAATCAACACACGTTTGCCTTCAATGATGGTACCGGAATCAGTTGTGACTGTGATGTGAGTGGGATGTTTATCTAGCTTAAGAGCGGTTTCACGGATGATCCTTGCCCTCTGTTGTTCTGCGACTTTGACCTGTGCGGCAACAAGCTGGCGTGGATTAACATATCCGGCCGTGCTGTGTTCCCACAGAATGTGGCTTTGCTCTGGAAAATCGAAGAAGGGAAGTTGCTGGTTGATTTGGGATGGAGAGATTTTCTCGAAATCAGCGCCTAATTGGCGGCCGACATGTTCAGCTGTGTTGATAGGATCGGCCGAAACGGCTGAAGCCCGCACACCGCCGACCACATGATGAAATTTGATACCGCTTTGGCTTTCGATTTCTGGATAAGCATCTTGCGCCATTTGAGCCAGCCGTCCCCAAATAAGATCGGTGTCTAAAATACGGGTGATGCGCCCCTGATCATAGTGGCTGGCGAAGACGCCGTTGTGGGCTTGCCAATTTTCTGGTTCGTCAGGGCCGACGAGAGCAATATTGCTATTTGTTTGGCTGAGGTAACGGCCGGCCGCTGAGCCGATCATCCCTTTGCCGATTACAATGAAATCAAACATGGCTTTATCCTATTGGGGTTTTAAAATACAGAGGCGCAGGAGCCACTGAGATTTTCATTATCTCTCAAATTTTCAGATATGACAGGTTTAGATTGGCAGTTTGTTGGTTGGTTTGATGGTTAGTTTGTTTATTGGTAGGATGCTTTTAGATGAATGATTCGACAAAATTAAAAACTGATGTGTTGATCGTAGGGGCGGGGCCAGTTGGGTTGACATTGGCGATTGATTTGGCCCAGCGTGGGGTACAGGTGACAGTGGCTGAACTGCGCCATCCTCGCCAGGTGCCTACTGTTCGATGTAACCATATTTCGGCCCGCTCGATGGAGATATTTCGCCGTTTGGGGGTTGCTCAAAATCTGCGCAATGCGGGGCTTCCAGAAACATATCCGCATGATGCGTCATTTAGAACAACGGTGATCGGCAAAGAGTTGTCCCGCATTCACATCCCCGGCCGGGCGACGCGCTACAGCGACAAAAGCGGACCCGATGGGAGTTGGCTAACCCCAGAGCCGCCGCAACGGTTGAACCAGCTTTTTATCGAACCGATTATGTTTGATTTTGCGGCCGCGCATGAAAACATCACCCTTTTAAACCGGACAGAAATCGGGACGTTTGCGCAGAGCGATAGTGGCGTGATTGCGCAAGCAAAGAAGGTTGACACCGGTGAAACATTTGAAATTGAGAGTCGATATTTGGTTGGGTGCGACGGCGGACGGTCGGGAATTCGCAAACAAATGGGGGCAAACTTTGTCGGGGATGCTGTGATTCAGCGAGTGCAGTCGACTGATATTCGCGCGCCGAAGCTATTGGAAATGATGGAGGCTGGCCCTGCATGGGGGATTGTGGCGTTGAACCCACGGCGCAGCGGCACGTTATACGCTATCGATGGAAAAGAGCGTTGGATTGTGCACAACTATTTACGGCCGGAAGAGGAAGATTTTGAATCGATTGATCGGGACTGGTCGATTCGCACGATTTTGGGCGTTGATGCTGATTTTGAGTATGAAACCCTAAATAAAGAAGATTGGATCGGCCGACGGCTGGTGGCTGACAAACTGCGCAACGGCCGGGTATTTATTTGCGGCGATTCGGCCCATATTTGGGTGCCTTATGGCGGATACGGCATGAACGCCGGAATCGCAGATGCGGCCAGCTTGGCTTGGCTGATGGCGGCCGATTTAAACGGATGGGGCGGGCCACAAATGCTTGATGCGTATGAAAAAGAACGGTTGCCGATTACCGAACAGGTGTCCCGTTTTGCGATGAATTATGCGGGTAAGATGATCAGGAATCGGCGTATGGTCCCATCTGACATTGAAGCAGAGAGCGAGCTTGGTGATACGGTGCGGGCTGAGTTTGGGCAAGAGCTTTATGATTTGAACGTGAATCAATATTGTTGTGAAGGGTTGAACTTTGGCTACTTTTATAACCAATCCCCGCTGATTGTGTATGACGGCGAACCGCATCCGGTTTATACGATGGGAACCGCCACACCGTCAACGGTGCCGGGGTGTCGATTGCCCCATTTTTGGTTGGCTGACGCAGACGGGCATGATCGGTCAATTTATGATCTGATAGGTTCTGGCTATGCTCTTTTGTGTTTTGATCCTAAAATTTTGACTCACGAATTACTGTTGGCAGCTAAAGGTTTAGGCTTGCCGTTAAAGGTGATTGATGTGGACGCGGCCGACTTGCCGTCAGAATTGGCTGATGTTTATCAGCATAAACTGACTATCGTCCGGCCGGACCAACATGTGGCGTGGCGGGGTGATGGTTTTGAAGGGGCAGAAGAGATGATTATTAGACGACTGTGTGGAGGAATGGATGAGTAAGACAGATGAAAGAATCGAGGAGATTCTGCGATTTTGGTTTGGGGATATAAAAGATGGCTTTACGGCCGATGATATGGGTTGGCTATGGTGGGCGGGTGGAGAAAAGATCGACGAAAATATTCGGGATCGCTTTGGCGTGCTGGTGGTACAGGCTGGCAATGGAGAGCTGGCCGGTTGGACAGAAACGGCCGAAGGGCGGCTGGCCCACATTATTTTGTTGGATCAGTTTACCCGTAATATTTACCGCAAATCGGCCGAAGCGTTCGCCCATGACTCTGATGCGTTGCGACTCACGTTGGAAGGGATCGAGCAGGGCCACGACCTAGAATTGGAGCCGATCCAACGGGTGTTTATGTATATGCCGTTGGAACACGCGGAAGATGTGGCGATGCAGGAGTTGTGTATGGTGAAGTTCCGCGAAACGCTTGAACCGTATGTGGCCGACGAGACAAAAAATGTAAAGGCATACTTGGATGCGTCTGTTAGCCATCATGCCATTGTTGAGCAGTTTGGCCGTTTCCCGCATCGGAATGCTGTTTTGGGGCGTGAGTCAACGCCTGAAGAAGTTGCGTATTTGGGTGGGGATCACCAGAGTTTTGGGCAATAGGCATTGAATATAAAGGGGTAGAGAAAAATATGAATGTGAAACCTGATTTTGAAAAGATCCGTGCTGATTTTCCACGTGCGGCACGTAAAACATGGCTCGCTGGGGCGGAATATTGCCCGCTGAGTGTGCATTCGATCAAAGCGATTGAGGCGTATACGGCCGCCAAAAGCCAGGCTTTCGGCGGCTATGGTTTCGGATTCACATCTGAATTACAAGCTGAAACAAAAGAGCGTTTTGCGAATTTGATCAATGCATCGGCCGATGAGATTGCGTTTGTACAAAGTACAACAGATGGGGAAAACATCGTGCTCGAAGGGCTTGGTCTGACCCAGCGTGGCGGCAATGTGGTGATCGATGATCTTCATTTTGAGGCCTCAAAATATTTGTATACGTCGTTGCAAGAGCAAGGGCTGATTGAACTGCGGATCATAGAGGCCAAAGATTGGCAGACGACGGCGGCCGATTATGCCAAGCACATCGATAAAAACACCCAGCTTGTTTCGATTGCACTGGTATCGCAAATCAATGGCTATGTGGCCGATGTGAAAGCGATCAGTGACTTGGCCCATGATCAAGGCGCTTGGCTGTTTGCTGACATTATCCAAGGGGCAGGCAATACTCCGATTGATGTGCAAGCGATGGGGATTGATTTCGCATCGTCTAGTACCTATAAATGGCTGATGGGCGAACATGGTTTCGGCTTTTTATACATCCGACGGGACTTGCAGGAGGAGGTTGTAAAACCGACTCGACATGGACTGCGCCGGGTGAAGTCGGAAAAAGACTTTCAGTTTGTCCCACACAGCGGGGCCGCTATCTATGAAGGGACTAGCTCGATGGGATTTTTGCCAGGTGTGATTGCGGCGACTGGACTTAAATATATGACTGAGTTAGGGGTTGAGGCGATTCGGGCACATGCACGGCCGCTGATCGATCGGTTGCAAAGCGAATTGCCAGGATTGGGATCGGGTTACCGGCCGATATCGCCAATTGGAAACCCATCTTCTATTGTGAGCTTTTTGCCGAAGGGCGATATTGAGGAGACACAAGCGAAGCTCGATAAGGCGTTTGGTGAGCAGGTCATTTCGTTTCGGAATTGGTATTTTAAAAATGACAAAGGCGAACGGGAACATGTACGTGGCATCCGAATCGGGGTGTCAGTTTACAACAATGATGAGGATGTCGATTTGTTATTGGAAGCGTTAAGGTAGGAAGCTGGAGGCGTCAGGTTGAAGGTTGCAGGTCGCCTTGATTGAAAATATATGTGGAATTAAATACTAGTTAGCTGAAATGCTGAAAGCGTGTGAATGAAGTTCACTAAGCGTGCTGACTAGCTGATCAGCTTACCGGAGGTAAACATGTACGAAACAAATATGTATGAAGGAATGATTGCTGAGACCGTCATGATGCGCGGAGCGAATGGGGAGATGATTAACGCTTATTATGCTCGGCCGCTGGGCCCTGGCCCTTTTCCGGCTATGGTCGTGGTTCATCATCTGCCTGGGTGGGATGAATGGTTCCGTGAGGCGACGCGCAAGTTTGCTCACATGGGTTATGCCGCCATTTCACCCAATCTTTATTTCCGGAATGGCCACGGCACGCCAGAAGATGTGGCGGCGGCTGTGCGGGCGAACGGTGGGGTGCCAGATGATCAGGCGGTGGGTGATATGGTGGGTGCGATGGATTTCCTGCGTGCTCAACCTTATACCAATGGAAAAGTCGGCATTTGGGGAACTTGCTCTGGCGGCCGACATGCGTATTTAGCTGCATGTCTTGATAATCGATTTGACGCCGTGGTTGACTGCTGGGGCGGCCGGGTGGTGATGGCAGAAGCGGACCTTACGCCGAATAATCCGGTGGCTCCACTCGATTACACCAAAGATTTGTCTTGCCCGATTCTAGGATTGTTTGGTAACGACGATCATAGCCCAACGGCCGAACAGGTAGATGTGCATGAAGCGGAGCTAAAGAAGCACAATAAGGATTATGAGTTCCACCGGTATGACGACGCAGGCCATGGATTTTTCTACCACAATCGGCCGATGTATCGTCAGGCGCAGGCGGTTGACGGTTGGGCAAAGATGTTTGGCTTTTTGGGGCGGCATTTAGGGTAAAGGGGTTATAAAATTATGTGTACAATGATTGCAGAAAAAATAAAAATCGATGGTTTTGGAAAAGGGACAAAAGGATGGTTTGATGTGAATCAAGCCAATGTGTCGTATGACCATCCTTTTCACGCACCGCTTGAACATTCGCTGAATATCGATTTTGTGAACGAGTCGCAAGGTCCTGGCGCACGGGTAGCGGTTGAGTTGAGTGTGGCGGCGGCCGAAGAGCTGGTGCGGACGATCCAAGCGGTGTTGGCAACGGCCGATGCGGGTGGCCATATTGTGGATTAGGCAAGCATAGAGAATGGAGATAGGGATTATCTATCCCTATCGATTTTAAGAGGTTATGATGAGCGGAAAAATTATAGAAATTTATTTCACCCCTGAAAGCGAGGGGAAGATGCAAGCAATTGACCAAGTTGAGGTTGTGGCTGACAAGGGAATGATTGGGGATCGATACTTCGGCGCGTCTGCTGATGAAACAATCGCTTTGATCGAAGTTGAGCAAATTGAGCACTTTAACCGCGAACATGGCACAGAGTTTGCCAACGGTGTGTTTCGCAGAGGGATTGTCACTCAAGGAATTGATCTAAATGAACTTGTAGGGCAAACGTTTATGGTTGGCGATTTGCGTGTTTATGGGGCGGAGCTTTGTGAACCGTGCGCTTATCTGGCGTCGATTACGACTGCGGCCGTTTTGCCCGACTTAGTCCATCATGGGGGGCTACGCGGCCGGATTCTTGATAGTGGTATTTTAAGCGTAGGCAATGAAATCAAGGCTCAGATAGCTACAAAGGCTGCAGCTTAGAATGTGTTATGTTTTGGAACGTGTTTAGTCATTTTCCAAAACATACATAAAAGGCCCTGGTAACCACAAATTCAATCATCAGGCAACTATCTGATTTCTGTTTTGCCTGATCTGTTATTGCATTTCTAGGTGTCTTGTGTGTTCCAACTCAAATGTCGGGTTAGATAGTTCCCATTTAGTCGCAGGATCTAATTCACGGATTACTTTTGCCGGGATTCCAGCCACAAGCACGTTGGGTTTGACATCTTTTGTAACAACGGCCCCTGCTGCGACAATTACCCCGTCCCCTATCGTTACCCCTGGTAAAATCGTAGAACGTGCACCAATCCAACAGCCATTGCCAATGGTGACCGGTTTCGGAATTAATTTCCCAGAACGGTACTCTGATGTCCCGATTTCATGTGACTCGGTGAGAATTAGAACTTGTTGGCCAAAACCAACATAGTCACCAATGTTGATTTCTGCACCCAAGTTGAGAAAACACCCTACATTAAACCGGCAGACTCTGCCTACAGTTAACCGTTTGAAGACATCACCTTTGCCGGTTATTGTGGGTAGAGCCCACATGACAACGGTTGAGTCAATACCGCGAAATCCAAATAGACGTAATACCTTAGTACGAATACGACTTCCCACATAGTAAGGTAGCGGGGCTAGTAATATTTGAATGATTAAGAGTCGGAGATTTAATCCTTGAAACTCTTCTTGAGCGATGTTTCGTAATTTATTCATGTCTTGAAAACCTATAGCTTGAATATATTGTATGTATATAGCACAAAGTTATTAAGCAGTTGTTAAGTGGTAGAACTTAAAGCCCAGATTTAGATGGCTAGGTTGCAAATTGAACTGATTCAATCACTTTAAGTTTTATTAATGCATGGAAAGGGGGGGGAGAGAATTTGCACAGTCATCGTAAATTTGCCATACGATGCAAGCCTAAGTATTACTCAGAATTGCTACGTTTCTAGTCGTATTTCTACGTATAGAAGAACTATCTGAATACTATACTAGTGTATAGTTTTATTTCTAGTGTTTATGTTTACATCGTGAATATTAATACTTTACGGAATTAGGCGATTCTCGATTATTGATGGGGGGTTATCTATTTTGAGATTGCGAGCGCTTACTATTTTGGGTTACTGTGGTTCGTTTTGCTCACTTGCATATTTAAGTGCTTCTTGAATCCGTTCAATGGCGATGTCTTGTTCACTGCCGGTGTAGAAGCGCTGGGCCAACAAAGGTAACATGGTTTCACGAGCCAGTAAAAACGCATCATCGGCCGATATTCTCCCTTTTGCAACTTCCTCTAACTGATGGGCCAGCATCATCACAATTTGATGCGCAATCGCACGCGACTCAGGCGGCCAGCGATTACCGGCTAATTGCCAAGCGCGTATCCAAGTGCCTAAGGCGCGTTTGTCGAGTGGGGGTTTGTTCATTCTTTCCGTGATCCGTGACCAGTTGCCTTCGGCGAAGTGACCAGTCGCGTACAATCAGTCTTACTGACCACTGAAGCGAAGCGTACTGGTCACTTCTTACTTCTTACTTCTTGTCGTAGTCAGCCCAACGTGTATCTGTCTCATATCCGTCAGCCCGTAAATCGATCCCCATTTCGTCTTCTAGCAAACGGCCGATGCCGGTTGACCACGCTTTCTCGCCATATTTGGCGACGCCACGTTGCAAGACTTGGGTTGCCAAGCCGCCCATCAAAAGTGGCACATTATTTTCGGCTGCGATTTTCTCAGTTAGCTTCATGTCCTTCATCGCCAGCTCCATTGTAAAGCCATAATCATAGCTGCCAGTCATGATTGGGACACCTTCGGTTTCGGCTACAAAGCTGTTGCCACAAGAGTTTTTGATCGCTTCATATACGACACCGGTTTCAAGCCCGGCCGCTGTTGCAAACATCAACCCTTCGTTGAGTGCCCACAGGTGTATAAACGCAAGCATGTTGGTCATCACTTTCACAACTGACGCTGAGCCGACCGGACCCATGTGAAGTACTGGCTCACCGGTGATGTCAAGAATATGTTTGTATTTTGCGAATGCCTCTGGAGTCGTTCCAGCTAAAACAGTAATGCAACCTTCGTGCGCCAACGGGATACCGCCGGTGACTGGGGCTTCGATGACATCGACCCCTTTTGCGGCCGCCATTTCAGCGATTTTCATCAACAATTCCCGATCCGTCGTGCTGTGATCGATCCAGACGGTGCCTGGCTGCATAGCGGCCAAAACGCCACCACTGCCTATGAGCACGTCTTCGACGACTGGCGGGGTAGGCAGTGCGGTGAGTACTACCTCTACTTGGGCGGCAAGCTCGGCCGCACTATTAGCGGCTGTTGCACCACGTGCAACACAATCTGCTACCGCTTCCGGCCGTGTGTCGTAAACCATTAGCTCATGCCCAGCTTTGAGCATGTTTTTGGCAACTGCGATGCCAAGTTCTCCGATACCAATTAGCCCTAATTTCATGGGGTTTTCCTTCTATTTAAATTAGATAAATAAAGACCTTAGGATTCTAAAACACCTGTGGTCTGATGTTGTTAAGTTTCAGGCATTTTTGGATTCAGCTTTAGTAGAGGGCTCAATTGCATTTCT
>JBLIMP010000188.1:0-9152 GCA_047638855.1 Cellvibrionaceae bacterium
CCATCCTTCAAAACCACACGATAACTAATATCTGACTTCTCATCAGACAACTCAATCTCACTCCGGCCGACATTGAATACCCAACTGACCAACCAGTTATAAGACCCCTTAAAATTTTGCCCAAAATATTCAATTTCAACAGAAGAAATGTCCGAAGAGTCATTTTGCGGCACTTCTTCAGAGATCACCGAAGCAATTCCAAACCATTCCAACGTCGAAGCCACAATATACGGCAGATCAGGATTACTTGATCCATTTACAAGCTCTACAGTAATAGGAGACCGCGTGCTGCGATTTAACCCAGACACATCATAAAGGCGGCTTAAAGTTTTGCGTGCCTCATCTGGCACAAGCAGTGACACATTCGCACCGGACTCAAGGATTGTATGACCTTGAATTTCACCTCTAGTTAAAGACAGGTGCTGAATTCCATTTTCTTGAATACTGGGGGCTAATGCGGCCAGTTGCAGTGCCTTGCCAAAATCCATATCTGTTTCTATCGTTTCTTGGAACGATTCCCACATAGCGGGTGCTTGCGATAAAAGATTTAGATCTAGCCCCTTACTTAGAATCGCACTCATAATTTGCTGTTGACGGCGGCCGCGGTCAAAGTCACTTGTTGTGCGCCGTGAGCGCGCATACCAAAGCGCTGTAAAGCCATCCATCTGATGGATCCCTGGCTCTAGCGTGAATTGCTCATAGTTTTCCTCAACTGTTATATCCAGGCCTGGCTCTTTAAGAATCCAGTCAGTTAACGAGCAACTATTAACAATTTCGATGCCACCAATCGAATCAACAGCCCCTTCAAAGCCAGAGAAGTCGATGCGAGCATAGTAATGCACCGGAATACCAAAATTATACAAAATCGTGTCCATTAGCTGCTTAGGGCCACCGCCAGGGTAACCCACACGCTCCCCACGAGCAAAAGCAGTATTGATACGGCCGTCACGCCATGCCGGAATAAAAACATATAAATCACGTGGGATCGATAAGATAGAAGCGGTTGCTAATTCACGGTTTATCGAAACAATCATCAGCGAATCAGTACGAACCGTTTCTAAGCTGCCCCCATCGGAAGGGGTGTCATTGCCGATTAAAAGGATATTCGTTACACCACTGGGCATATCAATTATTTCAACTGGTGTGGCAACCCCCTCTGGTGGCGGATATTCTCCCTCAAATTCCGCAATTTCCACATCCGGTAGCGGGATACTAGTCGGTGTGCCTTTCGGGCCAACTGTGCCAACTGTAGGTTGAGATGTTGCCGTTAAGGAAGCCCCGGCCGGGGGCGTATTCGTCAAGGTTGGAATTGGAGTAAATGTACTTTGTGGTGTGGCTGTTGGGTCAAGAGTGGGAATATCGGCCGCTAACTTTCCAGAACCTCTGGAGCCACCTTGAATCCCTTGAGACGGCAACTTTGCTAACTCAACCGCTGCTTCTTCGGCCGTCAGCCGGAACCAGAATACACCAGCAAAAATCGCCACAACCACAACCACAATCGAAATCAATCTCAGGAACCAATTTTTCATTTTAGAGAACCTGACCTCAACTTAGAGTCGTTCCCCAAACTGCGATTCAGTTCGAAGAAAAAACAGATAACCAGTAATAAAAATAAGCAAGGATGTGACAAATGTGCGCAACAAAAACGGGAAATGCATAGAAACCGGCCCATTACTGCTCGTTGTTCCCCATAGAACCGTTCGATACCCATCTATAATTGAAGCCATAGGATTAATCCAACGCATCACTTGTGCTGGGTCAAATTGAACACCTAAAAGAGTCGCAACCTCAGGATATTGATCTAACGGATACATAATGGGGGTAAGGAAAAATAGAGCCAATAATCCCACATCCATAATCATTCCAACATCTCTATAAAAGACATTGATCGACCCAAGCAGCAATGACAAACCTACGGTTAGCAACAGTTGGGTAAACAGAATGAAAGGAACCCACAAGGCATGAATGGTGAGAGAAAGACCTGATCCGTATAAAAAGATAATCAATACCAAAAAAGCGATACCGAAATTAACCAGCTCCGCAATTATTGCGGAGAAAGGAAGTAGCTCCCTGGGAAAATAAACTTTTTTAATCAGAACTGCATTGCTCAGAAAAGAATTTGTCCCTAGACGCAACGCACCATTAAAAAAATTCCAAGGGATAAGTCCAACTAAAACAAAAACCGGATACTGGCGTACACTCGTATTGCCAAGTGCAATCGTGAAAACCAAGGTGAATACCAGCATCATAAACAAGGGTGTCAGCAGGCTCCATAATACCCCCAACAACGAATTGCGATACCTAATTTTAATATCCCGAATAATTAAATTCTGGATAAGAAATTGGAACCGTCGCATTTCGCTTAAACGATGCATCAAATTGAGTGGACGTTTTGCTTTTTTTACAACCAAGTTTGATTACCTGAATAATTAGAGAATGGTCTAGCTGGAAACCGCATAAACTTGAGATGGAATCTCATACACTTCGGCCGGAATTGACTCAATCAAATCGAAACGATTATTTGAGTCAACTTTAAATAACCCCTTAGGATTATAAGCATCGAATACTATTCAACAAAAGAGTCTCACAGAACTGTCAGTTAACAAACAAGGGGCATGTCTACGATTTATCGGCAAAAGAAGGGTTTGATCAAGAGCCGTTGAAGTTGCAAGCCATCTACAAAAACAGTACGCTTGCAACCATACTTCACATTTTTTCTAACGTCATCGACAATATGAAAATACTCCATATCGTTCATCAATACGCACCAGACTTTGTGGGTGGAACTGAGCTATACACCGCAACTTTAGCCGCAGAACAAGCACAACGTCATCACAAAGTAAGCGTGTTTGTTCCATCGACTCAAGCACCGACAGTTACAAACCAGACTCTCATAAAAAATGATGAAAACGGAATCAACGTTTATCGTGTTTTAGTCGGATCACGCTCTGCAACTCAATTATTTGCCGAAACACTTTACAGCTCGTCCATTATCGTATCGGCCTTCCAACAGGTTCTTGCTGAAGTTGCCCCTGATATCGTACATATTCAACATTTGATGGGGTTACCTACAGCCATCATAGACATACTTGTGCAGGCGAAAACCCCATATGTTGTGACCTTACACGATTATTGGTACGGCTGCGCTAACGCCCAATTGCTGACAAACTACGACCAAACAATTTGCGCCGGCCCCAACCGCTTATTTACCAACTGCGGCCGGTGTGCCTTCTCCCGCGCAGGCCAAGATAAGGTGGCTAAATATTTAGCGCCAACCTTAGCCCCATTGATGGGCTACCGACAGCACAAACTCCGTCAAGCCCTAACCTATGCCAAAGCCGTTATTCCCCCCACCCGTTTTGTGCAAACCGCTTATGAGCAGATGGGATTCAACACCACAAACTTCACACTTGTTCCCCATGGAATCAAACTGCCCGAAGAGCTGATTTCAGCGGCTAAAGCCACCGCTTTTGAAAAACGCTCCGCCCTGTTGGCTAGATTGGTTGTCACCTATATCGGTGGCATCGCCCCTCAAAAAGGACTACATACGCTTATCCAAGCATTCAACGACTTGCCCGATGATGCGACTTTAACCATTTACGGTGATTTAGATAAATTCCCCGATTACGTCTCCCAACTGCGTCAGCTCATCACTCATCCCCAAATTACCTTGGCCGGCCGGTTACCCCACGATCAGATATGGTCCGTTATGGCAACGGCCGACTTTGTGGCCATACCCACCCATTGGTACGAAGCTTCCCCTCTGATTATTGATGAAGTATTTGCCGTCGGTACCCCGCTACTTGCTTCTCGAATCGGCGCACTAACCGAAAAAATTCGCCACGATATAGACGGCTGGCTTGTCCCCAGTGACGATGTCCCTGCTTGGAAAAAGGCGTTGCATCTCATTTATACAGATCAAGAAATGCGCCAACGTCTGCAAGCAAATATCCGCCCTGTTTTCTCTTTAGACTCCCATGTTGAGAAAATCGTCAGTTTATATAACTAAACCAGCTTTTGATACTGTTCTTCAACTAATTTGAATTTAGTATCCCACGTTTGTGAGTTCACAATCTTTTGGTAACCGTATTCACCCATTCGTTCCCGCTCAGCCCGGTTTTTAATCAGATAGTCTAGCTTTTCAGCCAACGCAGCCACATCCCCAAATGGCGCCAGTAGTCCGTCATGGCCAACTGAAATAACATCGGCCGCCCCCCAGCTTTCGGCCGCAACCACCGGCTTTTTATTTGCCCAAGCTTCTAAATATGCAATGCCGAATGAATCGATGCGAGACGGCATCGAAAAAACATCACATGCGGCTAGCAGATCACATTTTTCTTCATGCGAGATTTGCCCCAATATCAAAATATTTTGATCATTTAGACTTTTTAGCAATGGCTCCAACTCCGCCGTTATCCGGCCGGCAAGAGCCAAAGTCACGTTTTCACTCGACAATCGCTTAAAAGCCTCAACTAGCTCCGGTATACCCTTATCCCGTGAAAGGGTGCAGATACAGGCAACCAAAGGTCCATGCACCCCATGCGCGTGACGCCATGCATCGCCGTCGCCCCCCTGTACCGTTTGTGGGTCAATGCCCGGCCCAGATACAGTGATTTGCTCTAACGGGAACCCCCGATCAGCATAAAACTTAGCTTCAGTTTCTGTTTGAGCAATGAGAGCGGTACTCGCTTGAACCAATCTTTGTTGATGCGGCATTGTATAAAATTGACTTTGAGAATCACCCCCCGGCCGGTCACCTGCCCCCAAGTGAGTCAATGGGCAAACGACAAACGGTCGTTTGTGTTTTTTCGCAGCGTTTAAGCCACACTGCAACACACCCTCATAAGCGATATTCATACCACCCAGCAGATCAAAGCTAGCCCCTTCTTTATCTAAAAAGCCATCTAATCCTTTGAGCTTCGGAGCCATTCGTGAAAAACCAGTTAGCCCAGTTAACCATAGCAAACGGCGCACCGCATGATAGCTGGTCGGGGCCAAGGGCAAATGTTGGACAGGAAAGCGCAATATCTGTACCCCGTCGATAACGGCCGACCGCTCTGAAATTCGCCGCTTGGTGGGGTCCCATAAATATTCAAAATCGAGCGCATCAGAAGTTACAACTGTGACCTCATGCCCCCCGGCCACAAAACGGCGCGACTGCTCAGCCAAAAGCTGCTCTGCACCCCCTATCGCTGGTAAATATCGAGGCGTTATATGTAAAATTTTCATAGGACATCACCTTTTAAACCGGTGAGTTTATGCAAAAGCCTTTCAATTTGATCGATCGATTTTTTCCAAGAAAGCTCGTGGGTCACAAACTCATATCCGGCCGCACCCAGTTTTTGCGCCAGCCTTGGGTCATTCACTAACTGCTCGATCCGTTCGGCTAACCCCGTTACATCAGCAGAATCAACCAAAAAGCCGTTCTCGCCCGGCCGGATCACAAACCCTTTCACTCCCCAAACGTTTCCCCCGATGACCGGCTTTTTGAAAAACATCGCTTCGGCAAAAGCGAGTCCAAACGACTCAACCACTGAGGGCATACAAAAGATGTCGGCCGCAGCTAGTAAGTCATTACGATCTTGATTCGAGACCTTGCCTAGCATCAGTAACTGTTCTTTTTCATCGGCCGGAATATCGGCCAAATACGCTCTGAAATCGGCCATTGGCGTGCCTGCCATTGCCAAACAGATTCTGTGTCCGGCACGCCACAAATGGCGCAAAGCTTCAACCGTTTGTATTGCTCCCTTATCTTTAGCTAAGGCAGAAACAGTACAAACAACGGGGGTTTCTGGGTGAATGTTAAATCTTTTTCGCCATCGATCCCTATCGCCCCCCACGAGGTCAGCAACCACCAGGGCGGGTGGGGCCAACGTTGTTTTTTCTTCTGCCATCCCTTGTACCATGTAAAAAGCCTGTTCGGCCGGATTGATCGCCACCAGCCCATCGGCCGCCAGTACAAGCTGCTGCTGCTGAGGTAATGTGTAAAAACGGCTAATCGGCTCAGTTCCAGGGGCGCTTCCACCCCCTAGATGCACAAGTGGAAAAACGATAAATGGAATATTTTGTCTATGTGCGAACTGCTGTCCCAATTTCAAAATCCCTTCCAGTGTTATGGTTGTACCCAAGACGGCGTCAAAGCGATCCGAAGTGGATTCAAGCCAACGCCGCATCGCAGGCACGAATGGGGTGAGTGTCGTCATCCAGTCAGCCAACCGGCTATTGGGGGCGATTTTTGAGATTTGGGCGGTGGCTAAGCGGGTTGCGGGGAAGGCGTATTTGGGGAATGGCAAATGGCGCACGGGAAAGCGCACAATCTCAACCCCGTGATCCGAATCTTTTAGATGGGTAAACCGTTTTGCACTGCGGTTCCAGAATAGCTCAAAGTCGGCCGCGTCTGTGGTTAAAACAGTCACCTGGTGTCCCCGCCCAACCAGCATTTTGTTGATTGTACCCATGTAGGATTCAGCCCCGCCCACGGCCGGATGATAACGATGGATAATTGAGAGAATTTTCAAGATGGGGAATTATAGCAGGTCAGTTACTCAGTAGGCTTTGTTTTTAGCGAGCCAGTATTTCAGCTTAAGTTGACATACTGACTCGCTAGACTAGTTATCTATCTACTCCCAATCACCCGTATCTACTCGGAACTTAACCCAGTCTGAACTAGCTAAATCCACATCCCAATCTGGCTCACCAAACACCAATACCCCTACCTTTAATGAGTAGCGTGTCTCTTCAGCAAGATGTAGCTCTGAATATGGGATAAACAACTTAGTTTCCCAACTTTCGTCATCCTCTTCCGGCGTAAATGTTAGCCAAGTGGCGACATTGCCTTGAGGTGTTGCGTACTTATCATTGAAGTCTTTAAGCGGTGGTTCGCTGTTTGTATCTTGGAAAAAGTAGACGACAACTTGCGTCTCTAGCCCAACTCGATCTTGAACATCTAAATCCATTGAGATCCCGATTCCATCGGCCCCACGTGACGTGATGCTTGTGTCAACCTTAACGTTTGAAAGTTGCGCCGACCCATCGCCATCAGCGGCCGCTTTAGATTGACCGGTTACCTCAACAAAGAAGTCAACTGGATCGATTGAATTCAGCCGTTCACCTGAATCACTCAAAACTGAAACAGTATAGTTTAAGCTATGTTTACCCTTTGGCAGACCAAAGCCGTTGTAAGAGATAAATTGTTCGATCAAAGGTAAAAATGACTCACCTCTTTTAATTTTCCAGGGTGCTTCAAGTGTTGTAACCGCTTTGCCCGCTTTGGTTTCAAATGCCACCTCGACGGTGCCTGATTCACCAATGTAGTCATTTGGTTCCAAAATCGATAAGCTTGATTTGATGACCATGCCGGTTTCGTCACCTTGGTCAATATTATGAATGTCAAAAGCGTAGAAGACTTCGATAGGAACATCACCACCGGAACTGCCCGATTTTGAGTTCCCGGCTGCTGCCACAGGCAGATTGCCCTCGGCCAATTGTTCCAAATCGACTCGACCGAAGCCATAGGCTAAATCAAACCCTTTTGGCCCTAAATCAACTGAAGTTGCGATTAGATAGTTGCGCAAGCCTGTTACGTCTAAATCGGGATTGGCTTGCAAAACCAAAGCGGCCGCCCCTGCCACATGGGGGGCTGAAGCCGAAGTGCCATAAAATGGCCCCTGATACACCGTGCTACTGACTCCGGCTGGCCCTGAAATCTCAGGTTTGTCACGGCCGTCTAACGTTGGTCCTTGTGAACTGTAAGGCTCCAGCGCGTCATCGCTCCAATAGGTCGCCCCAACCGTCAGTGCGTCAGGACTATCGCCTGGAACAGTCACACTATATTCTGGCATCGAATATTTGAATTCGGCCGAATACCCGATCAAATTGAGCATCGCCCCTTCGGTAGCACCATCCGCCACAATCGCGATGTAATATACTTGATCTTCGGTATAAGCATCAACCACTTCAGATGGATAGCTGCCCCGTTTTCCATCTTGCAATTCACGGCTTGATTCAACAATCTCAAGGTCATCCCCCTTGGCATTGTCCTCTAGAACAAATAAATCAAAGTCATTTTTGGCACGTCCCCAACTATCGACCCAAGCCAAACCAATTGAAACAGACGGTGACCCTTCAAGGGGTACAAATGGGAAATACTCCTCCCCGTTTGGAAACTCGTGTACTCCATTGCCATCTTCGTCAGTAAACGGCATGTATAAATGTGCCTCTGCAAAGTTTCCAGACGAGTTGACCCACAATATCCCGGCATCAGTTGCCTCGGTGACCAGGTCATTCCATGGGGTTGAGTTATTAGCAGGAACTGAGATGTTTCCGGCCGAATAATTGATGATGTCAACTCCTTCGTCGATCATCCACTCCACCGCTTCCGCTAACTCTAAGCCCGATTGGGCATGCGCAATATACAACGTTGCGTCAGGCGCCATTTCATAGATGATTTCGGCACATGCCGTGCCATGACTCCCGGTTTCATCATTTAAATAATCACGATCTTGCCCTGGCATCACAACCAACTGTCTTCCTTTCGGAATGCGGCCGACGTCCTGCAAATCTTGAAACGCAAAAAAGCCGCCTGGATCAATTACGCCAACCTTGACCCCTTCCCCCGTAATGCCTGCACTGTGGGCATCAAATGCGGCCGTTGTTTCTGGCCCTTCGCCGTCTAGGATATCATTTTGACTTGTCAGTGATACTCTAGGAACACGGACGCGTGCCACACCCGGTAGCCGGGTAAGCGCGACGAGCTTAGCCAATGCGGCTTCAGAGTTTTCGGCATCTTTTAACAACTGGAGCGGTACTCCGATCTCAATTTCAAAGTCACCCGTATATAACACATGCACGCCCAATGCTTCAGCCCCAGATTCAGCATCTGGACTACTTAATGTGTCGAGAACCAAAAGCATGCGTAGTTCATCATTATTTGTGATCAATTTTCGCCGACGGGCAAGTTCTTCTGCTCCTTCCCAGCCATCTGTTTCGTATGCTAAGACAAAATCGATATAGGTCGCATCTAATCCTAATGAGCTCATAATTCCTGAGCCATCAAGGAATGTTTGCATCCCTAAAATCCCTTCGGCCTCATACAAGATCAGCATTTGCTCATAGACTTTTGTCATATTTTCCCGATCGTTTAGATCAAGATT
>JBLIMP010000189.1:0-9125 GCA_047638855.1 Cellvibrionaceae bacterium
TTTGTGATTGATGAGCCATATCCAACCAAAAATGCGGGGACATTGTGTGAGGCATCTGCAAATTCAACTTTGACCGCTTTAATAAAAGCTCTGGCTTCTTCGATTGAAAACACAGGTCCGGCCGTCGCAATGAAACGAGACTTTTTGACTTCAATTTCAGTTTGAGTCTGTTCGGCCGGAATTGGGTAGCGCGTCATTGGGAAGAAAGAGAAAAAAGTGAAGAAATTATATAGACCAATAAACTCAGGAAAATTTAGAAGGCCTTTGCCTTAAAGTTTATTTAACTGATGATTGATCAAAGCTGAGGCCACGTCATTAAGCGTATAAGACTTGACTTCTTCAATTAGCTCTGCTTTACGCTCGTCAGTAATGAGGTTTTTTGTGCGTTGAAGCACTTCTTCTGATCGATAGAGGCCCATCGAACCCATCAGCGAGTTCTGACGGCAGAATTCTGCCACTTTCCATGCTAGTTCGGGGTTGTTATCAATTTCATGCAAAAACAAAGAAAGCCCTGCTATGCCCTCGACTAATTTCGGAATCGCCTGTATGCGATAAGCGATATTGACTGAGTCAAGAAAATGAGAGCGAGCTGCTACATAATCATCTTGTTTAAGGTCAACATCGGCCATGACGATGAACGCCGTTGCTTCCCCCTCAAGGTCACCTGACTCGCGATAGTAGACCATGCATTCATCCATCTCTTCGTCAGCTTGTTTGAACTCGCCTACAAATGTTCGCACCCAAGCTAAATTAAGTAGTTTAATAGCCAGTTGGTGTTTGTTGCGCCACCTACGCGAGATTTCAAGATCTTTTTTGATAATTTCCATGGCTTGGTGCTGCTGACCTACCATCACGGTTGGGATGGCCAGTCTAGCGCGGATGCGCCACTCACTCGTTTCGTCTCCCACTATTCGATAAAATCTTATCGCTTCTTCCAGCCATGTGTATGCATCACCGAATTGCCCCGACACTAGACTGGTATTCCCCATCAGGTTATATGCGATGGCTCGGCCATTGACATCGTCTAATTGCTGGGCGATTTTGAGGACCTCTTTACCATAGTCGATGCTTTCAACAAACCGGCCGATTTTCATGTTAATGTCACCAAGCACAGTGAACGCTCTGCCGACTTCAGCCAATGCATTTTCTCTTTTTGCGCTGGCTAACGCTTTTTGCGCTAGTTCTTCAGCTTGGTCATATTCTGCAAGGCGATATAAAAACCCCGCCAAACTGACCTCTAAAATAATCTTAAGCTTACTTGGGGCCGCCGTCGGCAGTGTGTTTAGCGCTTTAGCAAAAATATCGGCTCCTAATCTTTCAAGGCCATCCATTTGAAAGTATTTTGAGAGCGCGAGGGTTGTTGTATTTAGGTCATTTCTGCTCCAGCCAAACGTGAGGAGCGATGTTTGCCAAGCATCTAAAATATCATCATAGGCGAAGTAGACACCTTCAACTGCTCTGAGCTGGTTTGGTCCGAACATTTCAGCATATTGAGTACTCAGCACTGATAAGAACCAATCGCTGTGTCGCTGCTGGGCTTCTTGCCATGCATTAGGTGTAATTGAAAGGACCTCTTTTGCATAGTGTGCAGTAATTTCATGTAGAGAGTAAGAGCGTCCACTAATCGTATCTTCACTGTCGGAGCCAAAAAAGGCATGAACGAGCGATTTGTCAACTAAGCTAGTGATTACATCAATCGAAGCATCGCCTACTGCCTGAGCGGTTTCCAGGTTGAACTGCCCTTTAATCAAGGATAGGTTCATAAGGGCCTTTTGCTCAACCTCATCGAGCAAGTCCCATGAATAAGAGAAAACAGCACGCATACTGCGATGGCGTTCAGGCAACCGCTTTAAATTCGACTCTAGGAAGTCAATATTCTTTTCGATTTCCCCAACAATTTCAGCGCAACTGAGCATGCGGGTCCAACTTGCAGCTAGCTCAATACCAAGAGGCATCCCGTTGACAAGCGTACAGATGCGCCGAATGCTTTGTAGATCGCTTACACCTGGCCGAAAATTGGGTTGAAGTTTGCGGGTGGTGAGTAAGAACAAGCGGGAGCCATCATCGAGCATTTCACGTGGCGATGCTTTGGAATTTACAGGTGATTGAGAAAATCCATAAATAGGATAGATGTGCTCATCTGCAATGTTTAAACGTTGGCGACTGGTGACCAATATTCGTAGCTTGGGGGCTTGCTGAAGAAGCTCATCAACCCAGTCGCTTTGACTCATGATGTGTTCAAAATTGTCGAGAACTAAAAGAGCTTCTCGTTCAGAAAACCAATTAAACAGTTGGGTTTCTGGGGATTCTTTGCCGGATATTGGGATATTACAGGCACGTGCTATCGCATAAATAAGAGCCTGAGGGTCTTGTTTTATGTTGATGGGTGCGAGTGAAACGAACCATGCGCCATGCAAAAAGTAACGCCAATCAGCCGAGGCTAGTTTGCGAATAACTGCCCGACCGATGCGTGTTTTTCCCATTCCGCCAGGGCCCAAAAGCGTTAGTAAACGGCATTCTTCTGATGTAAGACGACCCGCAATAGCGTTTAACTCGGCTTCCCGGCCGACAAATTGACTTGCATCTGGAGTTAGATTATGCAGTTGAGAAAGACGGGCTGATAAAATGCTATCTTTTAGATGAACCGTTTCTGCCAATGGATCAATGCCTAGCTCATCTGCGAAACGGCGCTGTAGCCGAGTATAAGCTTGTAGTGAACCTGCGTAGTTGCAAGTTCTTGCATATAGCATCATCTGCTGTTGTACTTGATCTTCTCGTAAGGGGTCAACCTCTAGCAGTTTGCTGATTTTTGCAATTTCGGCCATTGCGTCTTGTTTGGCAATGTCTGGTTCTACAAAATGCACCAATCTTGATTGCGTGGTGACTTCGATCTCATCAATGGAAGTCAGGTAAGCAGGGTCTGAAATATTTGTGTTTTGAAAAGTTGATACGATCCGAGGTCTATGGATAGTAAGCGACTCTAGCACTTGACTCAAAACCTGCCGTAGCTCAGTAGCGGTTTGATAGCGATTTTCTGGTGCTTTGGCCAGCGCTTTGTAAATAACCGGTTCCATGTCTAACCCTTCGTCTTTGCGAGACTCATCCATCAGACTAGACAAAGCGGGTGGTGGTTCACTTGTCTGCTTTAGCATCAGTTGAATGGGGGAATCAGCTGTAAAAGGTCTTTGACCACACATAAGCTCAAATAATATGACGCCCAAAGCGTAGATGTCGGCCGGGCGTTCGACCAGGTCACCTTCGATCTGCTCAGGAGCCATATAAGCGGCCGTGCCTAAAACTGTTCCCACACGAGTAATACTGTCATCGACCAACATTTTAATGATGCCAAAATCGGTTAGAACCGGTTCGCCGTTTAGCCGTAACATAACATTGTCAGGTTTTAGATCTCGATGCAGCATCCCGTTTTCGTGTGCATTACCAACTGCGTCAGTGAGCTGAATCATTAGCTTAAGAACTGATTCAGTACCCCACAGACTTTTGTTTTGAAGGCTTGTAACTAACTCTTGTTTGAGATTATTCCCTTCAACATATTCAAGGACCATATAATGAGTATCTTCATGCTGATTATAGTCATAGACTTGAATAATATGCTGATGGTTCAAGCTAGCAATGGCGGCCGCTTCTCGTTGAAAGCGTTCGAGGAAAGTGGAATGATTAACTAGAAAACCATGGATGGCTTTAATAGCGACTGGACGGTTTAGGCGTGGGTCGTGCCCAAGCCACACGGTAGACATACCACCTTGGCCTAGCATACGTTCGACCTCGTATCGGTCGTTTAAAATATCCCCACCCCTGATTGTTGACATGACTTACTTTGCCCCTGTTGTCATTTGTAAAGCGATTTGCAATTTTAATTATAGTATGTTTCAAAAGAGATGCACGGGAGAGTACGTGGGCCTACGGCTTTTCAATAAAAAATACCAAGACGTTGTTGGTTTGGAAATGCTCACGACCTTCAGCGGTTCGCACTTTTAAGGGAGTAAACTTCTGATCTAAAATGAATCTGCTTCATCGCCCTAGACTTTGGTATTGTGCCACTTGATAGCATCATTGGTATAAACCAAATGTTCAAAATGCGGGTTGTTTTGCTTGACTTGATTCTTGACTTGCTTGATGAAGCTACTTGTATGTTGTACGTATCATCCGTTGTGGGTGATCGATCATGATGTTTAACTCGCTTTGACACAGATAACAGGTTTTGTCGCTGTTTGAGAAACCCTGTATAGTGACCTTAATTATGGTTCAATTTAAACTAAAACTCACAGCAATGGCTCATGGTGGCCAGGCCCTTGGCCGCGACAAACGCAATCAGGTTATTTTTGTACCCGGTGGTATTCCGGGCGAGATGGTTGAGATTGAGACTGAAAAGATTGAAGGTAAGAAAAAATACTTTTCTGCCAGACTTGTTCGGGTAGTCAAAGCATCTCCAAATCGACGGCCGTTTAGCGGTTCGACCCTTGGGCCGCATGGTGGCCTTGCCTACGCTCATATCAAATATAAAGCGCAGCTTGAATATAAGCGGATGGTTGCGGCCGATCAGTTGAAGCGTTTAGGTGGGCTGAAAGTTAAGATTGATCCATTTGTCCGTTCCCCAGAAGAATGGGGATATGATCATGATGTGATTTTAAGCCCAACACCGGTTGGTGGATTTGGTTTGTGGAATCCTCGTGTGAGTGAGGTTGTCCCCCCTGAAGAGGCGATACGAACATTGATCCCAGCCTTGCAAGATTTAATGAATGATTTAGATTTTGAATTGCCTGACTTGCGACGCTTGACACTGCGTGCTTCAACAAAGGGAGGGGATCAATTGGTGGCGTTAGAAGTTTCCGATATAGAACCTCCTGAAATTACTGTTGATTTTCCAGTTTCGGCCGCCATTGTACTGCCTAACCGTACCGCGGCTAATTTAATTGGCGACAGTTTTGTGGTGCGTGAGGTGAACGATCATTTGTATCGTATATCGGCCGGGGTTGAATTTTCAGGTAATCCACCGGTAGCGGGTTTGTTGGCCAATCGGGTGATGGAGCTGGCTGCGCTACAGGGCTCTGAAATAGTGCTTGACCTTTATTCGGGTCCAGGATTGCTGACGAGACATCTGGCTGAGCAGGCGGCCGAGGTGCATGGGGTTGAACGCAATGGTGATGCGATTGGCGATGCAGCCATTAATTTGGCTGAAACTGAAAACGTAAGTCTGTACGAGGGATTGGTTGAAGAGGTCCTCGCTTTGATCGATGTAAAGCCTGATTTAATCGTCCTTGATCCACCTGCAACCGGCTTAAGCCAAGATGCTTTTACAGAGATCATGAAATTGAAAGCAAAAAGGTTGATTTATGTGAGCTCTGACGTGGCAACGTTGGCCCGTGACGGCAAATTATTGTCTAAGGCTGGGTATAAGCCTGAAAAGGTCAGCGGTTTTGATATGTATCCTCAAACTTTCCATATGTCACTTGTTTCGTCATGGTCTAGAAAATAGAGTGGCTGCTGATAGTTAGAAGAATTAGCCTTCAGGTGATTTAGAGGATTTCTGCCTTGGAGTAACCTTACTCGTGAGAGGGAGGATCAGTTAAATAAAGACGCCCAGCACCGAGCAGCCCAAAGACCACTAGCGTGGTGAGAAGTGGAAGCATGAAATCCGTACCAGGTGGCAGAAAAATGTAGAGAAAGATAAGCATGCTCACTAAGCTGATGATGACCGCCAAACTGACAAATACGAACGTTTTCACCCCAGTTTTCTTGAGATGGGGATCAAATATTTGAAAAACGTAGCGGGTAAACATTAAAACAACTAAAGGTGCCATCAAAATCGGCAAAATAGAAATTGAAAATAGCTTGAGATAGTCGGTTTCAGTAATGTAGTAGATAATCAGGTCGATCATGGTATTTTAGAAAAAAAACAGTCTATGGGTTTAAAAGGGTGTCTGGAAACTACGAATCAGATTGGATTGCTTTAAGTGCAAGCTCGATTTTTTTGTGAATAGAATGATGGGTAATTGGTCAGGAACTGCCCGAAACATTTTGTAGCATAGATTATGTCATACTTTGATCAATCAAAAAAATATGAAACGACTTTATATTACACGGCACGGATTTCGACTTGATCATGAAGATAAAAACTGGAAAACAACGGCCGGGCGGCCGTTTGATTCCCCGCTTTCGTCTGTAGGACATTTGCAGGCCCATAAGACGGCCGTAGCATTAAAAAATGAGGGAATTACAGCCATCTACTCATCCCCATTGCGGCGGGCGGTTCAAACAGCAACCCCTGTGGCCGATATGCTAAATTTATCTCTTCATTTGGAGAACGGTATTATCGAGTGGCTAAATCCAAAATGGTATAATTATGACGGTTGGCAGCAGTCTATAGAATCACGACTAAATGAATTTCCGCGTATTGCGCCAGATTACCGGCCGTTGGTCGAACCGCGTTATCCAGAAAACCATGAATCGGTCGCAGGCGGCCGGGGAAACTACACCGCCCGGCATCTAATCTACGAAAATGAGGGTCCTGTTTTGCTGGTCACACATGGAGTGATTGTGATGACGTTGGTTGAGGCATTTACCGGTAGTCGGACCGGCGTCAAGTCGGAGACTTGCGCCATAACGATCTTAGAGAAACAGTCCTCCGGTTGGGTACTTAAATCTAGCTCTACCGACCATTTATCCAAAGAATTGAAGGAAGACAAGGTTGAATTTATATAGATCGATTGGGTAAATGTTTTAATTGTTGTAGCGAAAATCGACCTTAAAGAAGAGCCTACTGCCTATCGTAGCTGACAATGGAGACACCCCTGCTGCGATTGCGGAGCGGTACAACTATCAAAACATTTTACGCCATTTGAACGAGTAGGCTGTGCCGTTTGCGAAACGGTGCTCTGCTAAATTTTTTATTCCTAGCTCTTTTGAATATCGGCCAATTGCGCCTTTGTAATTGTCAACAAATCGGCCGTAGCTAGCTCGATCCCCAGCATATGGTCACCACTGCTTGTGTTGATACGCTCAAGCTGGGTGATATTGTGATCAATGATCAACGGGATGGTGTCTGGTAGCCCAAACGGTGCAACTGCCCCTTTGGTATAACCGGTTAGTTCGGTGATCTCTTCGGCCGAAGCAAACGTAAGCCGCCGAAAGGCCCCATCTTGAAACAAGGCACGCACCTTTTTAGGATCAAGCTGACCATACCCCAGCATGCAGGCCATGACATACTTGTGATCTTTGTCGCGTAATAGAATCGATTTCAGCATTTCTTCTGGCACCACGTTACGCTGGGCCGCGGCCGCTTCCATGGTAAACACCGCCTCAGTGTGAGGCAGACGTTGATAGGGGATATTGTTTTGATCGAGTAGTGTTGTAACTTTTGTTTGCATCGTTTTAAGTCCCTGAAAAACTATCAAATTTCGGGTTAGGATTTTCTAGTCGCTTGCTTTTTTTCCAATCTCGCCAAATCCAAATTAAGGAAAGCACAATCAGCGAGTGTTCAAAAATAGTAAAAGGAATGCCATAACGCTTCGGGTCCCAGTAGCTGATTGGGCTATAAAAGCGTAGATTAAAGTTAAACGGAAAGAGTAGCAACGGGCCATCATCAAAATGTAGTGGAATATCGATGAGCGTATGCCCCATGCAAGCGGCACCGAACCAAAAGAGAGACGCTCCCCATTTTTTGCCGTTTTTCCAAGCCCAATAACCGATCAAAATATATAGCAGAATCGGAATCGGCCCATGGAAAATATTGTGAGCGGTTTTGACCCAAATGGTATTAAAAAACCAATCTTGGAAAAGTTGCTCCGTGTACGGCGTAACCGCTTCATTGTTGAAATTGCCCTGACTCAGGTCTGTCAGCATCACACCGGCCGAAATTAAGATGAGGGGAATGTCAGGTGCAATCGAGCCGATTAGAAGGGCTTTTGAATCGAGCGGGGGAACCCGACGCTCGTCCGGCCGGTTTTGCTTCATGAGCCGGTTGCTAACCGCCGTTAATATGAAATGAGAATAGGTTTGCATAGGGTGATTATCGTGCTGATTTAGAATTCAACAAGGGATGCCTACGCTTCTAAAACTGAAATAACAACTTTGCCTTGGGCATGTCCTTCTTCAAGATACGCTATCGCCTGCGGCAGTTCAGCCAACGGATAGCACCTGTCTATAACGGCCGAAAGCTGCCCTTTTTCGAAAAGCTGTGCGAAAAAGAGTAAATCATCTTGCTCAGCTTTGGCTGACATCATCGTGATTGTTTTGCCGTAGCGTTTTGATATTAGACGGCCGAAAATGCCAACTTTTACCATCAGGCTCATTGAAAAACCGACGAGAACACACCTACCCCCGGGTTTTAAAACCTGCATATACTCAGCAATTGTACGGCTAGCAGCATTATCAAGGATGAGGTCATACAGCTCATTGCTTTGCGTAAAATCTTCTTGGGTGTAATCGATGACCCGATCAGCTCCAATCGAGCGTACGATTTCGACGTTTCGTGTGCTACATACGGCCGTGACTTCGGCCCCTAATGCTTTGGCGATCTGAACGGCATACGTGCCTACACCGCCGGAAGCGCCGTTAATTAGCACTTTTTGTCCAGGCTTTAGTTCACCCGCATCCCGCAAACCTTGCAGTGCGGTGAGGGCGGCAACCGGCGTTGCGGCCGCTTCTTTGAATGTAATATCGGCTGGTTTATGAGTCAGTAGCTTTTCAGCACTACAAGTATATTCAGCAAATGCACCGGGAGAAATATCACCAAACACTTCGTCGCCTACCTTGAACTGTGTTGCATGACGGCCGACCGCCTCAACCGTTCCGGCCATGTCAACACCTAGAAACTTGTTTTTTGGTTTGAGAAACCCAACCATCAAGCGCATAAAATAGGGGGTCCCACGCATGAAATGCCAGTCTAAAGGATTAACGGCCGCCGCGTGTACTTTTACCAGCACTTCGTCATCTTTTGGAGTTGGTTTTTCTAGCTCTTTGAGTTGAAGAACTTCGGGTGATCCGTATTTTTCATAAATAAATACTTTCATGTTGATACCTCTTGTATAGCTGTACGCTTTACTTAAATGTGGTGGTTATTCGAGCTCGAAGTAAAAGACTTCTTCGAGCGGTGACTTAAAAACCTG
>JBLIMP010000190.1:0-9123 GCA_047638855.1 Cellvibrionaceae bacterium
ATTGCTCAACGATCAAGTCGAAATAACAATCGGGGCAGATGCGAATTAACCATTCAACCCTTCACAAATTCACAAATTCAGCCATTGCTGGCCCAATTCTGTTTTTGGCAGCAATGCTTGCTCGGCTAGGCAGTATCGGCCGATATGTGACCCCCGACGAGCTTGCTTGGGTCCAGCGCAGTGCCGATATGCGCCAAGCCATACTCACGGCCGATTGGACAAATACCATTCAAGCGGGGCATCCGGGGGTGATCACCACTTGGCTAGGAGCCATCGGCGTACAGTTCACCCTTTGGTTTAACCCCAGCACAGCGGCCGATCTCGATTTCATACACCGCTTGGCATGGATTCCCCCAATCTCTGGAGAAGCCCACAAACATTTGGCCCCGTTTTTAACCGGCGGCCGACTCATGGTTATTTTGGCAACCTCGACCGGAATCTGGTTAATCTATCATCTGCTGACCAAACAATTCCGGCCGACAACCTCCTTTGTGGGGGCGGCCTTCCTCGCCCTGGATCCATGGACGGCCGGGTTGTCCGGCCTGCTTCATGTCGATGCGCTGCTCGCCACGTTCATGCTTATCGCCCTGATTCTTGTGCTACACAATCAAGCACTTTCATCTCGTCGCATGCTTTTAGCTGGGGTATTTACAAGCCTCGCCATTTTAAACAAACTGCCCGCAGGTATATTGCTCGGGCTAATACCGGCCATACTGTTCACACGTTGGCTTATCATCCACCGTGATTTAACCCGATTCGCCAAACAATTGGGATGGTGGCTTTTCGGCCTGCTCGCCATCAGTGTCGTTCTGCTACCCGCACTGTGGGCGGCTCCAGCAGCCGTGGTCAACATCGTTCTGACAGATGGTGCTCGTATCACCGGCAAACGTGCGCCGATCTTTTTTATGGGTTCGGCCGACTTTGATCTAGGCTGGCACTTTTACCCATTGGCAGTACTCATACGCCAATCTCCGCTCGTCACCCTGGGGGTTGTCGCTGGCGGATGGCTTTTAACACGCCGCCAAATCAGCCGTTCAAACCAACTTTTCATCGGCACATTTCTGCTTTTTTGCCTACTCTTTTGGGGCGGTATTACCGCTTCATCTCGCGAATTTGTACGCTATGCGCTCCCGATTTCTATGACGTTAACCTTATTGGGTGGACTGTCTCTTGCCGTTTTCCGGCCGAAATCGATCTGGCTCATTCTCATCTTGCAAATTGGCTGGATGGCATGGTTCTGGCGTTTCCCGTTGAGTACGGCCAACCTAATCACTGGCGGACCTCAAACCAGCGCGCACCAGGTGGCGCTGGGCTGGGGAGATGGGGTAAGCCAAGGGGCGGCTTGGGCGGCGGCTCAACCAAACGCCAGCCAACGAACATTATTTACCACCAACGTTCCGGCCGCTGCCCCGTTCTACCCAGGTGACGTTTTTCTACTTGATGATCAAACGGTGAATCTTATCCGGCCGGATGATTTTGTTCTGATCCCGCTCGGGGTTAAGCAGGTTGATCCCGGCCGCTGGCAAGCCGACTCAAACCGGCCGCTGGCCGAACAGTTTCCAGCCGATATGCGCCCCATTCACACTGTCACATTTAACGGATTAGAGCGTGCGTGGCTATACTCAAATATCCCGGCCGAACTTTTGCACGCCAATCAAGATGTGAGCCAGAATACCACTCTGCGTTTTGGTGAGCATCTGTTCTTAAACGCAGCCACTCTTTCGATTCCTCAAAACAAACATCGTTTGGTTGTTCAAACAGATTGGCAAGCCATGCTGAGTGCAGAATACCGGCTGGTACTCACAATTGAAGATGAAGCGGGGAATGTGTGGTTGAAACAAGAAGAGCCACTTGTAGCCGTTTCAGGCTTGCCATCGGGCCACTGGGCGGCTGAAAAGCATGAACGGCTCTTTCAAAAACTGACGCTTCCGGCCGATGTGCCACCGGATCATTATCTGCTCAAGGCAGAAGTTTTCGATGCCACCGGCAGCCGTTTGGGCGTTTTTGGAACAGATGGGCAGTTTCAGGGAACATCGGCCGTTGTGGGCCTGTTCCAATCCCCGTTACCAAATAATCAGCCCAAAGTCAGTGCTGACAACAGTGAGCAAACCAGCCTCCCTCTTGTGGGCTACTCAACCCCACCGACCCATGTTGGGCAAGGCGAAAAATTATCCTTTGACCTTTGGTTGCAACAGCCAAAGGATGGAGAATCAAATGATGTTTTGCTGTTAAAAATCGGATATGACATTCTTTCGTATCCGCTACAGTTTCCGCTACAAATGGAAGACTGGCGGCTGGGTGATACCTATCGTATTAAATCGGGATGGGTTGTGCCGGTTGATTTTCCAGCGGGCAGTTTTCCGCTCGCCATCGGCCGGGTCAACGATCCTGCTCAAGTGTTTCAGCCAATCGGCCAAATAATTGTCGAAGAGCGTGACCGTCTGTTTTCGCTTCCGGCCGATATCGATCCGCTTCAAGTACAATTTGGGTCGGCCGTTATCCTGCAACATATCGATGTCAGCGTAAACGATTCGGTGACAGTTGATCTGATCTGGCAAGCCAACCGGCCGGATGGGAATGAGCTAACGATGTTTGTGCATTTAAAAGATGCAAATGGCGAGATTATCGAACAGCTCGACCGATCTCCGGTGAAACCCACCCATTTGTGGCTCGAAAACGAAGTAATCATCGACTCCGTGACACTCCCCCGGCCGGAAAAACTAGCCCAAATCGCTATTGGTCTATATGACCCCAATAGCGGCCAAAGGCTGGCTGTCATGCTTGACGGTGAACTTTTACCAGATAGCCAATACGGTATTAAATTAAAAAAATAAATTAAACGTAATTGTTCAGCAGTCTAAAAAAATTGAGTTTGTAGTAGCGACTTTAGTCGCTTTAGTCGCTTTAGTCGGAAAACAATGGCTAAAGCTATTACTACGAACAGGTGCTGAATCGTTACAATTAAGCTAGGAAACTCATATGGTTACCGACCAACTCATCCTCCAATTTGGCTATTTGGGTCTACTCATCATTTCAGCGATTGCCGCCTCAATCGTGCCGCTCTCCAACGAAATTTTAGTCATCGCGATGCCACCGCTCGGGTTTAACCCGTGGCTGGTTGGGATTGTCGCAACTATTGGGAATCTCATTGGAGCTTTAACCATGTACTGGCTGGGGGTAAAGGGAACAGATTACGTAGTGAAACGGTACAAGGTGAAAAAAGAGCGGTTAGAGCAGGCTGAAAATTGGTTCAAGAAGTGGGGGGCGCCCTCTTTGCTACTGGCAGGTTTGCCCATTATTGGTGATCCCATTTGCTTGGCTGCAGGAGCGACAAATATGAGTATGCCAAAATTTTTAGCATGGACGTTTGTCGGCAAAGGATGGCGTTATGTTTTGATTTTGGGGGCGTTGGAGTGGATTCTCAACGTTTTAGGATGGAACTAAAGTAGCAGAGGACGACGCCCCGACCGAAGGGAATACCTTGGCCTACAGTTGAATTACCCGTATACCCAACCAATCACCACTGGGGTGAAAAATGACTCTAGCAATGCGGCGAGCAAGAAAAAGGGGATCCCGTAACCGATCATAATCCGGCTAAAATCAGCCGCATGTTGCACCCATAGTTCGCTGAGTGGCCTGCTGCCGGGGGATGAAATCACAACAGCTTGCCAGCGCAGGGCTGCGGCCGTAACCAAAATGAAAATCGGCAGTTCAACCCATGCATGGGGCAAAACCGTGGCACTCAAAAACACCAATGGGTTCTCTCCCACCAATGCAAACTGAGCGGTTATAAATGCGATAACCATCCACGGCAGCATATAAATCAAAACCGAGGAAACCCCAAAAGTAAATGTTCCCAAAATAACCAAGATCAAAACCGCTTGCATGTTATGCCCAAAAATGAAGAGTGGCAGCTCAGCAAATACCTGTTGCATGACATCGACATTGGCCTGAGTACGCTCACTGCGTAATCCTAGCAATAGCTCTTCGGGCAATTGATACAACGAAGCGGCCACGGCTCCTGCTACACAGGCCACGACAAACATCAGCCCTAGAATGATCATCGGCGTTTTTAATTCTTTAATTAAGCTGGTGTTTTGCCGATACCAGCCCCGAACTCCATTTCCAACCCCATCCATTTCGCGACCCAAAAAACGGCCGACAAAAAACCTGGGAATCCAACCCACATTGAGGAAATCAAGATTTTTACCTAACAAGTTTTCGCGATTAAATATCTGGATACCGATACGGGTAAAAATGATCGCTGTTACAAGTACACCTGACGCCAGCCACCATAATGCGCTGTAATATTTAAACGCCATTAAAAACGCCTCTGCCTGTAGAAACAGAGACATCGGCACGATAATAAAGCTGGCGAGCATATTGGCAGCCCGTGTGCTGTTCGCTTGACTCGATACGACCACAGCGGCGGCCACCATCAAAAAGCCTTGAATCGTTGTCAAAGCCACTACCAGCCAAATGGCACTTGCGTCCATGGGGCCAACGACAAAGGTAACCCCTAAAGCATAAAAAGCGATTCCAACATAGCTGGCCATAACCGGTGGCAATACGGCCGCTAATAACTTACCCACAAACAATTGCCGATTGGTGAGCGGTGTCGCCAGCAAAGGTTCAAGACTTTTGCGCTCTTTCTCACCTACAAACGCCTCAAGTGCAATCACAAGCGAAAACGACGTTGGAAAAAAACCAACAACCAATAGCAATATCGGCAAAGCCCGCTCGCTCAGCAAATCGGCACTATAGGTATCAACCAGTCTGGTTAACCACCCCGCTACAAAAACCATTAAGCCTGGGAAAAAAAGGGTTAATGCTGCAATTGGCATAATGATGCGCCAATCTCGAAGCGTGTCTTTGACTTCTCGTTTGGCTACAACCAATACCAAACGCAATGAATTCATCAACTGGGTTGAGTTTTTAATGTCTACAATCATAATTTTAGGGCTATTCGGTTGGATCTTCTTTCACAATGCTTAAATAAATTTCTTCAAGTGATGGGGTGATTTCACTAAGCATCACTGTCCCCACTCCATGTCCGGCCAAAAAGCGAATCATTTGAGGGTTATGTAGAACAGGGTTATTTGATCGATAGCGAATGACGCAATCCTCGATGCTTTCAACCTTCACTTCGGGAAAGTGAGTGGCTATTTCCTCAAGTGTAAATTGAAGCGGTTTATCACAAGTGACTTTCATCAAACGGTCCCCAGAAAGTTGCCGACGCAGTTCATCGGCCGTCCCCTGCGCCACAATCACCCCATCGTTGATAATAGCGATTCTGTCGGCTAGCTGCTCTGCCTCATTCAAATTATGGGTTGTCAAAATAATCGCACGGTTATCTTGCCCCAATTCTTGGATCGCATCTCGCACTTGGCGCGAACTGCGGGGATCCATAGCAGAGGTTGGCTCGTCGAGTAATAAAACAGGTGGGTTATGGAGCATCGCCCGAATCAAGCCTACCTTTTGCTTCATCCCTTTCGAAAAGCCGCCCAAACGTCGGTCAATCGCTTCTTCCATACCAAATCGCTTATAAAGCCGCTCTCCTCTTTCAAGAATAGCTTTATCTTGTAGACCGTACAGACGGCCGTAAAACATGAGGTATTCCATGCCGGTCATCCGTTCGTACAAGCCAGGCTGTTCAGTAATCATCCCAATAGATCGGCGTACATCATCAGCTTCTTTTACCGTATCCTGGCCATTCACAAGTATTTGGCCAGATGTGGGCGCTAGTATCGAACTAATCATACGGATCGTAGAGGTTTTACCTGCTCCGTTAGGGCCCAATAAGGCCATTAGCTCCCCTTCTTTTACTGAGAACGATATCCCCTTTACCGCTTCAAAATCTTCGTACCGCTTAACCAAATCTATCGCTTCGATCATTTCATTCCTTATGGCTTAAGGCTAAATATTTTTGCGGATAAAAACCGTGATGAAAATTATAGCTAAAAGCATAGATGCTGGAAGCCAATTAAAGAGACTGTTAGGTGTCACCAATTCAAGAAACAGGCGGCCGACTGCAAACCAGATCAAACCAAATAGAATACCGTCAAGTTGATCAACTAGGGTACGCTGCCAGCGACGGCCGAAAAATAGCCACATGCCGCCAGCAAGGTACCAGACGGCCGCAAGTAAAAACAATGGTACAAATCGATCAGCTCCAGCATAAAGTGGTAGCCTGTGAATGGACTCGATCAGGATACTCCCCAGTCGATTCCACGGTACACCGTATAGCTCTTGGTTCAGAAAGTGCCCCCATTGCACCAGGCTTAGTCCTATCAAAAAGCCACTTGTCGCTTTAAAAAAGATAAGAATTCGTGGGATAGCGGCCCGCCAACAAACCCAGTACAACATCAGAACACTACCGAATAAGGCACCCCAAATGTTTAGCCCACCCCAATTAAAATCAAACAGCAACGCCGGATTGTCAAAATAATCCCACGTCCCTGTAATACCTTGTGATATCGCAATGGGGGAAAGAAATACGACGTCAAACAAACGCGCCCCCACAATCCCACTTAGAACAATCGAAATGGCATATCGCCAAACTGAAAAGCTGGGCAGCACGTCACTTTTGGCTGATTGAGTGGCAACTGCCCAAAATCCAATGCCGATAGAAACGAGCAAAACAACCCCGTACCAATAAACAGAAAACAGTCCGTACGGCCGGGCAAGAACCGGATCGAGCATAAAGCCGCTTCGTAAATGCATCAAATAACCGGCTAATCCAATCAAGTGCAATCCAAAAACGGCCGTGAGGCAAAGCGTGATATTTAACTGTTTTAAAGAGTATCGGGTCATTTATCTTGCTCGCGCGCTTCTTGTGCCATCAGTTGCTTATACACGCTATAAAACCGCTGTGTTGCTGTGATCCATGAAAGAACAGCAACAATAATAATGGCGAGGGTAAGTTGTCCTAGAATCATGAGGTTAACAATGACAAGATAGCGTTCTAACCGGCCGAAAAATCCAACTTTCCCATCTAAGTTGAGAACTTCCGCCTTGGCGCGCGCATAGCTCACCATCAACGACCCCCCAATGCCAGCATAAGCCACAACCATCATGACTGAATCTCCGGTTGTGTAGTAATAATAAACAATCCCGCCAAAGAGGATGATCTCAGAAATCCGATCAAGGGTAGAATCGAGAAATGCTCCAAAAAGGCTCGACCCTTGACCGATCTTACGAGCCAACGCACCATCCATCGCATCTAAAGGCGCGAATATAAGTAGCGACAATCCGGCCGCTGTTACGCGCCCTTGAGCGAGAAACCACACGGCCGCAAAATGTCCTATGGTTCCAGCAACAGTCAGCATGTTGGGGGTAACCCCAAGCCGGGCCAATATACCTAAGAATGGGCCAGCTATAGAATCAAGCACATCTCTAGCCCACTGCGTAAAATCAAACTTTTCTTTCTTTTCTTTCTTCTCGTTCACCTGCACACTCTGCTCCTAATCTAAGCGAAATCCCCAAAACGGGACCTGCATTTCATCTGGTGATAATCCACCGTGTGACCCTGCTCGCAAAAACTTATCAACATTTGCATCCGATGGGTCGATCATTAAGCCGCCGTCTTCCATCAAAAGATTAAGGTCGCCAATGCGTTTTGAAAACATATCCATAAACGGTGGCTCACCATACCAACCACTTTCCATCATTTCTTGACGTGTCATCGCTTTAACACGGTCACCCAACTGGCTTTTAACTAATTCAGCAACCGCCTCAGCTTCGCCTTGCTGAATGTACCAATATGGAATGCGATTTCCACCTGCACCATTAATGATCAACCGCTGATGAATTTCGGGGAAATCGGTTAGCCGAATATGCTTTTCACGACTTAATCGCACTTGCCCATGGTCAGCGGCCAAAAGTACAACGGTCCCTTTACGTGCGGCCGGAGACAATCCATCTAACAAGGTCTGCTGAATTTCTCGCCAACAAGAAAGCATTTCTAATTTTACAGCCGGGTGATCTGGCCCATGAATATGGCTAAGGGTATCGATATTGGGCCAATAAGCGATGGTGACCAGCGGCCCGCTACGCTTCTCAAGCTGATCTTTAATCTGCCACATCATCTCTGGAAACGAAATCACCCCGATTTTTTCTTCAACTCCCCGGCCGTGCATTCTACTCAGGGCTGAATCAATAATCTCTCGCCCTTTCACATCAATTGTCGGCACGCCAGCGGCCGCAAATTGTTCAGCGATTCCCGGCGCGGCTAAATATTTTTCAGGTTCAAATCCAGCCTGCACCATCGCATCCCGCTGACGCAAATATAGCGGGTGCAAGTTGATCATCATGTTTACAGAATTGAAATCTGGGTCAAGCAAACGCAACCCGACAAGCCCATGTTGCCCAGGAGCATGTCCGGTCCAAATCGATGAAAGTGCATTCACAGTCGTAGAAGGAAAAACTGAGGTGATTGTCTCTTTGACAACTGCTCGTTTACCCATCTCTTGAATCTGCGGATGATCATCGATTAGATTTTGCCCCATCGCATCTAACAATATGAACACAACCCTTTCAACTGGACCAGCAGCTTGTAGCGGCCGGTAACATGCTTCAGGCAACGGTGGCAAACCAACGAAAGGCCGATCTAATAATGCCGCCATCGTCGGGGCGATGTTTGCGATTGTAGTGCCGTGTGATTGACCAGACCCATATTCTGGATAAACCAATTTGTTTTTCCAATTTGTCATCAAATATCCTCTCCACGATTTTCATAATATACCAACTTCTAGAAATTTCATTGGTATAATCATTTTATCAAATCAACCTGTGATAAAGGGTTGATTTGATAATGTCTGTTACGAATTTAATCTCTATTGAGGGATTTGAACTGCAGTTACGATGTAAGATCAAAGTAAGACAGGCTGATCTTTTGGAGAATGACTAACATATGGAATACGAAATTCATGGAACAACCTTGCAAACGCTCGACATCACCCTACATCATGGAGAATCGGTTTTCACCGAATCTGGTGGCATGGCTTGGATGTCTGGAAACATCGCAATGGAAACCAACACCAAGGGTGGTTTTCTAAAAGGCTTTGCCCGAAGCTTAGCAGGTGAATCGATGTTTTTAACCACTTACAGTTGCGATGGCAGTCG
>JBLIMP010000191.1:0-9111 GCA_047638855.1 Cellvibrionaceae bacterium
GTGGCTTTTTGCTGGGATTAGCCGAGGCATTCACAAGTGTCTATATCTCGATCACGTTTAAAGACGCCATCGCCTTCTTTCTGCTCGTTGCGATTCTGCTGATCCGGCCGACCGGCTTGATGGGTCAACCGATTGTGAAAAAGGTTTAAGGGGGTAACATGAGCTTAGAAGACGAAAACAAAAACCCGCCTGATTCAGGTCCGGAAACATTTGACACAAGTGATGAAAAAGTCGGTACTGACGAATGGGTGTCGCAAGTCGAAGGACGTACATCCGGCCGATCTGGCTTTTTCGGCCAAATCATTGACCGTTGGGAGGCGATCCCGCTCACCGGCCGATACACCTTAGTGATCTTGCTCGCTTTTATCTTCCCGATTATCAGCGGGACAGATGCCGTTTTAAGCGCATCCGGTATCAGCAACAATGCCTTTCTTTTGCGTACTGGCGTGCGCTTTTTGACCTTTGCGATTCTCGCTATCGGCCTCAACGTCGTTGTCGGCTATGCGGGTCTGCTCGACTTAGGCTATATCGCTTTTATGGGAATCGCCGGTTATCTGTACGCCTATATGTCATCTGAATTTATCCAGATTCCAAATGTTATTCCTTATGGTCTAGCGATTCCAGCGGTTATCAGCATCCCGATTATTGTGCTCATTGTGGCCGCAATCGGTTGGGGCATCGGGGCGGTGTCGATTAGGTTGGCAGGCGATTACTTGGCGATTGTCACACTGGGTTTTGGGCAGGTGTTTATCCAGCTGGCTCTGACTGCGACTCGGGTCAAGGTCCCTGGCTATGACCGGCCGGTTGACTTTACGCGTGGCCCGAATGGCATCAACGGCATCGATGACGTATCGCTTTTTGGCTTTACGTTTGAATCAACCCAACACTATTACTACCTGCTGTTGGTTTTGTTGATCGTCGTTTATCTGGTTGTGCATCACTTAAACCAGTCGCGCATCGGCCGCTCATGGCGCGCCATTCGGGAAGACGAGTTGGCGGCCGAAGTGATGGGGATGCCAACACGTCGGCTCAAACTATCAGCCTTTGCCATTGGCGCAGGCATCGCCGCTTTGGCCGGTGCTGTGGATGTGGCGTTCCAGGGAAATGTGGTACCCAATCCCCGCTACAGCATTTTGACCCTCATCAACCTATACGCCATGATGGTATTGGGCGGGACGGCCAGTTTGCCAGGGGCGATTATCGGGGCGTTTATTTTTACCGTACTACCTGAGGTGTTGCGTAACCCAACGTTGGCCGGAATCTTGGTTTATGGGGGATTGATAATCGGTTTGATTTATTTGCTTCAGCCGTGGGGCCGATTGCTCAAAGTGATGGGGGGGACAATTGCGGCCGGATTTGCAGCCAAACTCTTGATCAACCTTGTGGCTCCGGTGCTTGACTCTGGCTTTCCAGAGGCTCCATCTATCCTGAACAAAGTCATTCAAGGATGGCTCATCATCCCCCAAAATTACGAGCTGGTCGGCAATGTGATCGCCATCTTGGCGGTGTTTGCATTACTCGCCTGTATTTTGCTACGCGAGCGGCCGGGGTGGCACTACTCGCTGCTCGGCCTGTCGGTGTACATGTTTGCCTTTGCATGGGAAACTCGATTTTCTGTTGAACCGGCCGCCACCCGTATTTTAATTATCGGTGTGACGCTGGTGATTCTGATGGTTGTCCGGCCGCAAGGGTTGCTGGGCAAAGCGGAAGTCAAGGTGATATAACGATGCTATCGATTACCAATCTAAACAAAAGCTTTGGCGGTCTGCACGTCATTAACAACCTAGATATCGAGGTTGGTGAAAAAGAAATTGTCAGCGTCATTGGCCCAAATGGGGCGGGCAAGTCAACTTTGCTTAATCTGATCACCGGCATCTATCCCCCTGACACAGGGGATATTCGCTTTAAGGGGGATTCGTTGCTCGGCCGCCAGTCGCACGACATTACGACGATGGGGGTGGCTCGCACCTTCCAAACGTTGCGCGTTTTTCTGAACATGAGCGTGATCGAAAATGTGATGTCGGCCGCTTATTGCCACACCCGTGTCGGGATGATTCAAACGGTGTTCCGTACTAAAAAATGGCGTGAGGAAGAGGCGCAGATTCGAGCACAAGCCGAAGAGAAGCTCGCCTTTTTTGGCGAACGCCTTAAAGGGTATCGTTTTGATCAACCGGCCTACAGCTTGTCGTACGCCAATCGGCGTCGCTTAGAAATTGCACGGGCGATGATGACCAACGCCAGCCTGTTGTTGTTGGATGAACCAGCGGCCGGAATGAACCCGAAAGAGTCAGGCGAAATGACCGATTTGATCGGTCAACTGCGTGATGAAGGGGATTACACCGTTTTGCTGATTGAGCATGATATGAAGGTGGTTGGCAAAATCTCTGACCGAGTGGTGGTGTTGGATCATGGGGAGAAGATTGCGGAAGGGCTGTTTGATGAGGTCACAAGTGCGCCAAAGGTGATCGAGGCGTATCTCGGCCGACGCCACACGGAGCTGGGGTAACATGAGTCAAATCGAACCGATTTTAAAGTTTAACAATGTCAACACTTATTATGGGTTGATCCATATTCTGCAAGATAGCAATATCGAGATTTATCCGGGTGAGCTGGTCTGTTTGTTGGGGGGGAATGCCTCGGGTAAATCAACGACGCTAAAAACGGCGTTGGGCATTGTCCGGCCGAAAAGCGGCACGATTCTGTTTGATGGCAAAGATGTGACCCACAAATCGACCAGTCACCGGATCAAAAACGGGATGGCGGTTGTGCCGGAAAATCGCCGGATTTTTGGCACGATGACGATTCGTGAAAATCTGCTAATGGGGGCGTATCTGCGTGATGATACAGATGGGATTCAAGAGGATTTGGAGAAGCAGTTGGCCCAGTTCCCCCGTTTAAAAGAGCGTTATAGCCAGCTGGGCAGTACGCTGAGCGGTGGCGAGCAGCAGATGTTGGCGATGGCTCGGGCGTTGATGTCACGGCCGAAGTTGCTCTTGATGGACGAACCATCGATGGGGCTGGCTCCGGTTTTGGTTGAGGCGAATTTTGAGTTAATCAAGACGATCAATGAGCAGGGAACGGCTGTGTTTATGGTTGAGCAAAATGCGAATATGGCCCTTTCGATTGCGGATCGGGGGTATGTGGTGCAAACCGGCCGAATTGTGCTGTCGGATAAGGCTGAGAATTTGCTGAACAATGAGCAGTTGAAGGTGGCGTATTTAGGGCGGTAGGTGATTTTTCTTGTAGGGTTCGCCCACAAGGGGCGAACCCTACCCGATTTCACTATTCAAAATTTTAGTCAGTTTACTAAAATCGAGATTCCCACCTGAAATCACACACACAACTTTGCCCGACCCAGCCTTCCCCGACATCGCCGCCGCCACCGGAGCCGCGCCTGCCCCTTCCGCCAATACCCGATTCCGCTCTAATAGCAACTTTACCGCCTCAGCTATTTCCTTCACCGTCATCACCAATGAGCCATCCAACAAGCTGCTGGCGAAAGGCCACATCTCAGGCAAAATCGCTTTGCCCCCCATCCCATCGATAAACGTGGGGATGTAGTCAAATTCTTGCGGCGAACCGGCCGCCAATGAGGCCGCCAGCGGTGCGGCCGTATCCACTTCCACCGCATACAGCTTTGTATCTGGCTTGACCGCCCGTATGGCTGACGCAATGCCACAGCTAAGGCCACCCCCTCCATACGGGGTAATGATCGCATCAACATCGGGTAAATCTTCCACAATTTCTAACCCAATCGTCCCATTACCCGCCATCACGGCCGGATCACTCACCGGGTGGATAAAGAACCCATCCTGCCCAGGGTATTGATGGGTCATAATAATTTGCCACCATTCATCAAAGGTAACTTTGATCACTTCTCCACCTAAACGCTCAATCGCATCTAGCTTGGTTTGGGGTGCATGGTCTGGCACGATGACGGTGCAGGGCAGTCCCAAGCGCCGAGCGTTCCAAGCAACCCCTTGAGCCATGTTGCCCGCACTGGCGGTATAAACCCCTTTTGCCAATTGCTTTTTTGTGGCAAGGCCGATGGCGTTGCCTGCTCCACGCAGTTTAAACGAGCCGATTGGCTGGAGGTTTTCGAGTTTGAGGTAGATTTCGGCCGGAGCGTCATCAACGTTTAAGCGAATCAGTGGTGTTCGCACAACCGAATCTGCAATACGGTTTTGTGCGGCTCGAATGTCTTCTAAGGGTATTATATTTGGAGTCATAGTTTTTTGGGGGTTGATTTAAAAAAGATGTTGTCAGATTTTACCAAACATGCAAAATAGCAGTAGGCTAACTGGAATTTTGCCTGATTGAACTGGATGAAACATGATTGAAAAAATCTTAACACTGCATCCCGAAGGGAAAAAAGGGGTTAATATCGCCCAATGGAAATACGAGATGGTGCGTGACGCTATCCTAGCGGTTTTGAACGAGCACGAAACGTTCCCATTTAAGCGATTAACAGACGAGGTCGGCCGACGTTTAGACGACTCGTTTGAAGGGTCTGTTGGCTGGTATACCATTTCGGTCAAGCTTGACCTTGAAGCCCGAGGCCAAATTGAACGAATTCCAAACAAATCTCCCCAAGAAGTGCGTCTAACCAAAGAATAATTATTCAGGAGGGGCATAAACAGTTCAGCCTTCCGCCGAAAATAGACCTGCTGAAAAATTACGCAAATTTTAGATCAGTAAATCCGCTAAAAAATAATTGGGTGGTATAATGACTGGCCTGCTCACCCTAAAAAACTAACGTTTGAAACCGTCCTATACTTGGATATCCAACTCTCAAGCGATGCGTCTTTGCAAAATATTAAAAATTTAGACTCTAAGAAAGAATATGATCAATCAAAAATCAAAAATCATTTATACAATTACGGATGAAGCTCCAGCATTGGCAACGTACTCGTTTTTGCCCATTGTTAAGGCTTTTACCGATGCGGCCGGTGTTGTTGTTGAAACACGAGATATTTCACTTGCTGCTCGTATCCTTGCTGTTTTTCCAGACTTTCTAACGGCTGAGCAACACCAGTCAAACGACTTGGCCGAACTTGGCGAACTGGCTCAACAGCCAGACGCAAATATTATCAAGTTGCCCAACATCAGTGCATCGATCCCACAGCTTAGTGCGGCCGTTAGCGAGCTACAGGCCAAAGGTTACAAGCTCCCCGATTATCCTGAAGATCCTGCAAATGCGGCCGAAAAAGAGATCAAAGCCCGCTATGATTCGATTAAGGGCAGTGCGGTAAATCCTGTATTGCGTGAAGGCAATTCTGATCGACGCGCGCCACGGGCCGTGAAAGAATATGCTCGTAACAACCCACATTCGATGGGTGCTTGGAGCGCAGAGTCGAAATCGCATGTAGCCAGCATGGGGGACAGCGATTTTTATGGCAGTGAAAAATCAATCACCACCACCGAAGCGGGTGATGTAAAAATCGAGTTTGTGAACTCAGACGGCGATGTCACCGTTTTAAAAGAAAAAGTCGCTTTGCAAGCTGGCGAGATTATCGATGCGGCCGTGCTGAATAAAAAAGCACTTCGCTCATTTTTGGCTCAAGAAATTGACGATGCTAAAAGCCAAGACGTTCTTTTTTCTGTCCACTTAAAAGCGACCATGATGAAAGTGTCTGATCCGATTATTTTTGGTCATGTGGTTTCTGTCTATTTTAGCGATCTGTTTGAAAAACATGCGGCCGTTTTTGAAGAGCTAGGCATCAACCCTAACAATGGAATGGGTGACTTAGAAGCGAAAATAGCCACTTTGCCAGAGACACAATTAAGCGAAATTCAGGCTGATATCCAAGCCTGTTACGCCAAGCGTCCTGCCCTTGCAATGGTCAACTCTGACAAAGGCATTACCAACCTGCATGTCCCCAGCGACGTCATTATCGATGCGTCAATGCCGGCCGCTATTCGGACATCGGGCAAAATGTGGGGGCCAGATGGGAACGCAAAAGACACTAAGTTTGTGATTCCTGACCGCTCTTACGCTGGAATTTATCGTGAAACGGTTGATTTTTGTAAAAAACATGGAGCTTTTGACCCTGTAACAATGGGCAGCGTACCCAATGTGGGTCTCATGGCACAGAAAGCCGAAGAATATGGCTCGCACGATAAAACCTTTGAAATGTCTGCAAACGGAACGGTCCGAGTGGTCGATGGCTCTGGCAAAACCTTGCTCGAACAAGTAGTCGAGACTGGCGACCTTTGGCGTATGTGCCAAGTAAAAGATGCCCCTATCCAAGATTGGGTCAAACTAGCTGTGAATCGTGCCCGTGCTACCGGCGTTCCGGCCGTATTCTGGCTTGATAAAAACCGTGGACATGATGCAGAACTCATTCAAAAAGTAAATACCTACTTGCCAAACCACGACACAAACGGCCTTGAGATTCACATCTTGCCACCGGTTGAAGCGATGCACTTTACCCTTGAGCGTACCAAAGATGGCAGTGACACGATTTCGGTTACCGGAAACGTATTGCGCGACTACCTAACCGACCTCTTCCCGATTTTGGAAGTGGGAACCAGCGCAAAAATGCTTTCGATTGTGCCGCTTATGAATGGTGGTGGTTTGTTTGAAACGGGGGCTGGTGGCTCTGCGCCAAAGCATGTTCAACAGTTCGAAAAGGAAAACCATTTACGGTGGGACTCGCTGGGTGAATTTTTAGCCTTGGCCGTTTCACTAGAACATTTGGCAAATACGTTCAACAACCGAAAAGCACAAGTTTTGGCAGATGCGTTAGATGCGGCAACAGGAAAACTACTTTTGAATCGCAAATCCCCATCCCGCAAAGTAAATGAGCTAGACAACCGTGGCAGTCACTTTTATCTGGCCCTTTTCTGGGCACAAACGTTGGCTGAACAATCTGGCGACAGTGAACTGCAAAACATGTTTGCACCTATTGCGGCCAAATTGTCTGTGAACGAGGATAAGATTGTGGCGGAGCTAAATGAGGTGCAGGGGCAACCGATGGACATTGGTGGCTATTATCGGCCGGATAACGAAGCGGGTGCAGCGGCGATGCGGCCGAGTGCAATCTTCAATGATATTTTGGCGTCGATTGGCTAATCATTTCCAATTCGTTTAATTGTTTTAATCGGAAAACAACGGCTGAAGCCATTATTACGAACAGGTGCTGAATAGTTTTGAATATTAAATCAAGACCCCGCCATTTGGTGGGGTCTTTTGATTTATGCACGCGGTCCAAAGCGGGCGGCCGAACGTGCTTTCGCTTTCGCCGCTTCTTCTTCCCTGTCTTTCGGCTTTGCCGTTGTTTCCAGCGACCCCATCAGCCTACTGGATGCCAGGGCGATTTCGTTAACCGCCGCCTCAAAAGCCTGTTCATTCACCTTAGACGGAGCCTTGAACCCACTAATTTTACGTACAAACTGAACAGCCGCTGCCCGAATTTCTTCATCGGTCGCAACCGGTTCAAAGTTATAAAGGGTTTTAATATTTCTACACATAATCTAGTTTTCCGGCCCATATAAATAGCGGTAAATCTGGTAGTTTGGATAAATCGTACGCAGGTAGAGGCGTGTTTCTGAAAAATTGATCGTTTCTAAAAACAGGTCAGGATCTGCCCCCGCTTCTTCATACCAACGGATGGCGTTGCCAGGTCCTCCGTTGTATGCGGCCAAAGCGGCCGGATAAAAGCCATTAAATAGCTCTAATTGTTGATCAAAATAATAGGCTCCAAAAATCAGGTTGACATACGGCCGGTATAAATCCTCGTTCTCGTAGTCTGGCCAACTCAGCCGTGTCGCCACAAAGTTGCCGGTGTCAGGGATAATCTGACTTAACCCTTGAGCATAGGCGGATGAGGTGGCAAAGCCTTCAAACAAGCTTTCTTGCCGAATGAGTGAAAAATGGAGCAGTGGGTCGTAGCCATACTCGTCTGAAAGTGGCAAAACTAGGTCATCGTAATAGATCGGGTAAACCAGTCGGCCGATCCCTTTGGGAGCTTCAAACGCTGACTGACCGGCTTGAAACAGTATAGTGTTAGCCGCGATAATCGAGGATCGATATAGCCCAATCTGCTTAAATACCAGTGCCAATTGGTAGCTAGTAATCGGGTCATTCTCATAGGCTTGGCGCAGAGATTCTAGCTCCCATTTAGCATCATCATATTCGCCGATGCGCCACAGATTCCGGCCGCGAATCAGCCTGCCATCACCTGCAATTTCTGGGGGAAGCTGACTGCTAACCGTCTCTACGCCAAAGGTAGCGGCCAGCCATTGCTCAGCTTCTAGCTGTTCGGCGGCTACATCGATATTGAGATTGAGTTCGGCCGATGTAAACGGGACATCGACCTGCCCTGTGCGTAAGGCTTGAATCCGTAAACTGTAGTAATTACTTGGGTTTGCTGTGACCCCTGCCAAAGCGGGGAGCGTGTCGCTGATCGGTTGTCCACTACGCAACAGCCACAACAATCCGGCACGGCCGTCTTCGTCACCGAATTGTGCCGCGCGTTGCCAGGCATCGGCCGCGGCCGATTGATCGCCTGCGGTGTCATGCAAAACGCCCAAACGCAGCAACGATGATGATGCGTTCTCATCGACCGGATGCGACGAGACAAACTCCTCATAATACGGGATCGCTAAATCGGGGCGAAGCATAAAGCGGTCAGCCAAAACGGCCCGCCGCCAGCGAGCAAAAGCCATTTCCGGATGATCGGGGTAGTTGGCAATAAAATCAGTCAGCGTTTCAACCGCCTGCTGATTTGAGATTGAGCGGGTTTCGAGGGCCGCCTTTTCGGTGTAATACCGGCCGATGACGTTTGAATCTTCAGGAGCCAGCGATAGATAGTTGTTTAGCTCTGCAAGAGCCAAATCAAGTTGCCCCGTCTGTTCCAGCCCCCATGCCAAAAACAGATGGGTGTCGGCCCGATAATTGTCGGGATTGGCCGCGATATACTCGTTGAATACATCGATGGCTGGCCCAGAAACCCCAGCATGATAATCGACCAAGCCTCGCTGAAACGCATCGACGGGAACCTCGCGATCTACCAAATCCACCAGCCCTAAATAGCTTTCGTAAGCTGTTGGATATTGGCTAATACCCAATTGCCAGGCTTCGATAGCGGCTTGAGTGTCTCCAGCTTT
>JBLIMP010000192.1:0-9056 GCA_047638855.1 Cellvibrionaceae bacterium
GAGATGCTGCTTCCTGACTTTATTCGGTCCGCCCTTGAAGCGGAATTTATCGCAACGTTGTTTGGATTGCAGGTAGCTGCTGTGATGCTATGGGGCACCGGCGTGACGTTTGGCCTCGTGGTCCTTTTGTTCGCTGTGGTAGGTTCATCGATCTTACTCACCGTTTTTGCACGGCAAATTCAGGATCGCCTTGACCAGTTAATCTTTAATCGGGTTCCAAGTTTAAGCCAAGAGAGATCATTGCTACGCGAATTAACAGAGGCGTTGCCTAAGTCAACCTCCCCTACTCAGACAGAGATGTTGTCGGCCGACAACATCTCTAAGCATACTCGTATCGCTTTAAGTCATCTAGGAAATCTGCCAAAACTCGCTATTAATCCATTGATTCATATTCCAGTGATTGAAAAACGGTTAATTGAAAAAGGACATGAGCCTTACACATTGATGCGAGCGGCCGAACTTAAACAACTCCTCGTTGAGTCGATTAATCGTTTAAAACCAGAACCGTTGACAGATGGGTTTAAGAGCACAAAAGGATGGCGACACTATAATGCCCTCTATTTTCCCTATGTGAAAGGGTTGCGCCCTTATGGTAGAAGGGGTGAAAACAACGGGCTATCTTCGGTTGAGCTAGAAGCACTTGCCTGGTTTGATCAAGAGGTTCCCCCGCGCACTTTGTACAATTGGCAAACAGCGGCCGCTAAAATAATCGCTCACGATTTACAAGAGCGAAACACAATCGGTTAACGGCCAATGATCTTGATAAAGTCAGGTTCCTTTGGGGTGACAAGATGATGAAATGATTGACGGCACTCAATTACAGTGTTTCGCAAACATTTTTAATTATCGCCCATTTAGACATCGCCCCTTCGACAGGATCAGGGGGCTTCTTGCAAGTAGGCTGAGCCTGTCGAAGCCGGATTCGGCAATGTGTACAAAGTAGTAATCACATTTAGGACAATGCACTCTGCATTCATTTCATCATCTCATCGCTTGTCACCAATCTCAATCAGGATCTTTCACTGATATTTTTGCGGAAAACGTCACGAAGCTGTCGACAAGTCACAGGGATGACGCCAGCCTCTTGTATTATTTTCGGCCAATCATCATCCATAAATAGTTCATAGTCAGCATTACGGGCCGCCCAATCGGGAGCCACCGCTTGAAGCTCAGGGGTAGCCACGGCCGGATGAAAGATGAAGTAATGTAGACCAGGGCCATATGATTCAAGAATCTCTTTGCCCACTATTTTCCGTTCTTCCAAAGATTGAGAGTCTCTCAATGGCAACAGTGTCACCGAATCAAACATCGGCATACCTTGCGCTTCGATAAACTTAAGGGCGCTAGAAATCTGGCTGGCTTCCAACTTGGCATAACCGCGTTTAATCAAAGTCTCTTGATCTGCCCGAATCGCGAAGGCGGGCACTTGATAGGCAAACCCGACGCGCACATAAGTTTCAAGAAATCGAGAATGAAACAGTGCTCCCATATGGGTATCGATGTGAGTCACATCAATCCCGGCCGCCAACGCGCGATCCATTTGGGCGTGAAGTTCGGCCGCAACTGCGTCTGAGCTCGCATTCTTTTGAACCGATTCAGTATCACGTGGGGAGTATCCTTCTTCATCAAAAAGACCTGAAGCGGGGTCTGATGTTGAAATCGGCCTCCAACGCATCGCGTTCCATTCACTATTCAGAGTCATATGCACCCCAACATCAGCATCTTTATGCTTTGCAATTTCAATTGCAGCAGAGGGGAACCACGGACATGGGGTCATGACAGACGCAGCTGTCATAGGTGATGAGGCAGCCAAATCACTCCAAGCGGTGACAGATGCATTCAGAACGCCAATATCATCAGCATGGAATACAACCGCTTTATCAGTTTCAGCTAGACCTAGTTGTTTGAGTACGGGATTAATATTTGTGACCATACTTCCAATTATAGCTCCAAATCATTTTTCTTTAAAAGAAGATGGTAGAGGTTAAGTGTTGTCGGCCGACAACATTGCGCACCCTTCGACAAGCTCAGGGTGCGCACTCTGAAACTTCGGCACGAGCTCAGTCAAACGCTTACCTCAGGATATCGCTCCCCCTTTTTTGAGAAGTTATCCTATTTCCCTCTTTTTTGTTCAGCATTATCTACAACAAGGGCCAATTCAATCAAAATTAATGGTTATTGCATTCACAAGTCGCTACAATGCAATTTGTCGATTATTATGCAAAAAAGGAAAATTCTATGACTGTTGTCATCAGCTTTGCCAACCAAAAAGGGGGTGTCGGCAAAACCACCGGTGCCGTAAATTTTGCCGCTTTGGCCGCTCGCGTATTAGGGCCAGATCAAGTTGCTTTGCTTGATTTGGACCAACAAGGGAATTCTACAAGTGCGTTTTTGGGGAATGAACTCTCCATGCGCGAAAAACCAAATTTTGATGACCCGACTATGGCGGAAGTCCTGCAAAGCGATCTCTCATTATTAGATGCAGCCCGCATTGTTGATCTGCCTGAAATTAATTGGAAGAACAAAATCGCAGGATCTACCCTTCATATAATGCCAGGTACCGGCTACCTCAAACAATTAGAAGGGCCACTCAACCAGGGGATTAATGAGCTGGAAACTTTAAACGACAAAATTGCAGACATTGACGGGGAGTACAAGCTGATTGTGATGGACTGCCCACCTAACTTAAGCGGCCTGATGGCAAATGCGCTTGTTGCTTCAGACTGGGTTGTTATACCCATTACCCCAGGGCAATTTGAAATCGATGGCCTGGCAAAGCTGACTCAAGCGATGGTTCGCTTCCGGGCAAAGTTGAATGACCGATTGGCCGTTTTAGGGGTATGGCCAAACAAGGTGCGCAACACAACGCTCGCACGCAATACGTTTGAAGCAGCTTCTGGAATTCGAGAGTTGGCCCCTGAGCTATTTCCATTTGAAAAGATTTTGCTTCCACCTGTCTATGATCGGGTGGCGATTGGGGATGCTCAAAGTTTCCAAGTAGATGTGATGGCCCATCAGCCAAAGTCAAAATCGGCCGCTGAATTTAGAACATTTTCGGCCGAAGTTCTACGTCGGGCCGAATTAATCTGATTAACCTAAGAGCAAGAAAGTTAGGAGCAAGAAAACTATGGCGAAAAAAACAGGTGTCCGCTTAGGACTTAAAAACTTAGGTGTTGAACCAGGTGGAGAAGCAACTGGTCTTGAAGAAATTTTTGGCTTAGCATCAACCCCAGACAGTTCCAACCCACCACGGCGTAATCGAAGATCAAAGACAGTGGCCGCTGATGATTCAAATGCGGGGCCAACCTTTGGCGAGATTGATATTCTGGCGGCACGTCCTGACCCCAGCCAACCCAGAACACTGTTGCCAGCGAGTGCGTATACAGCAATGGACCAAGGTGCATTGCCCCAAACGGTTATCACCGATTGGCTTGGCTCAAAAGAAACCGCGTCACCCGCCCAGCAAGAAGAAATGACAGAGATTGAGGCGCTGGCAGCAACCATAGAAACGGCCGGATTGCAGCAGCCTATTGGTATTCGCGAAATTGCCTCTTCTGTTACTGCCTCTTCTATAGAAAGAGAAAGCAAGCCAGAAAGCGTGCAATATGCTGTTGTCTTTGGAGAACGGCGCTGGTGGGCGCATGTTTATTTGTTGTCGGCCGACAACAACGCCTTAGGCCAGGATGTCGGCAAGATCAAAGCGGGTCTGGTACAACCCAGCAATTTACAGCTGGTTCAACTCATTGAAAACTTGCACAGGCGCAATCTACCTCCGCTCGATTTAGCGATAGGGCTACAGGGAAGCTATGACACATTAAAGGCTGCCGGTGTCAAAAACCCTTGGCAACAGATCGAAATCGCAACCGGTATCGGCCGTGCTCAGCGTTCGCGCTACCTACATCTAATTGAACTTGCACCCGAAGTACAGCAAAAGATGCAAGATCATATGGTGACTGAAAACGCAATACGGCCGATTGCAGACCGCTTGCGAAAAGAGGCGGCCAGTTTACAAGTGAGTGCAATCAATACCTTGCTCAAGTGGCGGGCCAATGATCAACCGGCCGGGCCAAAACAGCTCAACAAATTAATCGATCAGCTTCTTGCAGGTGAAAGCCCGTCTTCCCAAAAAGGAACTCGTAGCTCAAGTGGGGGGCTTTCAGCCATTGCGACTCAAATTGTTGCCAAAGCCAAAGCCGCCAGAAAAACACTTGATAGCTTAGATTCAAACACAACAGATCAATTTCGCATATACCTGAATAATGAACCTCAGCAAGCACTGAACCTTGTGACATTGAGGAATCGTTTAAACCAACTACTAAACGATGTGATGCCCGGCCAACTGTTCTTAGTACAGGCAAACGGCGGATGGCTTGAATTAAGTGCAGAGGATGCCGCGGCCGGATACCTGGCATTTGAGAGCTATTTGGAAGCGGCCGCTGAAAATGGGGAAGTTGTAGAGCACACGTTTGAAGAAGCACAAGCAATTGCCGGAAAAGATGGCATGGTGCTGTGGGTAGCTGGGACAGATGGGGAAATTCGGGCCGGATAACAAAGCGAAACCCATCTAAGCTGCGATCATTTAACAGAAGATTCCTTATGGCAAGGTTGACATAGATCAAATGAGCACCCACGTTTGTAGGAATTCGCAACGTCTCGCTCAGTTTAACAAGCTTGATTTACATTGGGAAATAGCTTGGAATCGATTCTAATCGGTTAGAAGTGTGATATTCAAGCTAGACCTAAGCTGAATCCCAATTAGCCCAAGGTTCTCAAACTGGGGTTAAGCACTTCAGAAAGTGCGATATCGGCCTTTATTCTCCTAGTTTTGGGCAAGAAACAGCCCTTAACGGCCAAAAAACTTGCGTGACTGCGGGGTACTACAACAATTGCTTGACAATAATCCAACTTGACTTTATTATTACGACGTATTGGATAAACAGCCTTATACTAATTAGACTGACCAATCAACGTCTAGCGTCGCATAGTTAGAACCATTAAGGTCTAAACGATGCACAAGCTTAGATCTTAAATACAAAGTTATTGATCGCAATTGGTCTCAATCACAATGAGATGATTTAAGCCAATTGTGAGTTTTTTCGTCTGACCTTCCAAAGTTTAGCAAAGGGTAAACTAAGCGAATAAAAGCGATTTAATAGAGAATTCGAAGTTAGTCTAAACAAGATTAGTCTAAACAAGTTTATACTAATTCAAAGTACAAGAAACAATGGTTGCAAGAACATCAGGCACAAGAACATCATTCAAAGGTCGTGAACAAGAGATAGCTGTTCTGGACCGCTTATGGGAACACGATGCAGCCACGCTATTTGTCTTGTATGGCCGTCGACGAGTGGGCAAAACCCGCTTGCTTACCCATTGGCGCAAACATCACAGCGATAATGCTTTGTATTGGGTAGCGGAGCCAGGCGCACCTACCGATCAACTTAAATCTTTTTCACGCGCTCTATTCCGCTTTGAGAACCCAGGTAGTTCGATTCCGGCCGGAATCACCTACTCTGACTGGGAAACAGCATTTTGGCATGTCGGCCGGATTGCGAGCCGCATAAACTTTGCGCTTTTCATCGATGAGTTTACTTACTTATTGGATGCAGATAGCACCATTGTAGGTACTTTACAAAAAGCGTGGGACCAAGAATTAAAAGAAACCAATCTGATGATGGGGCTAAGCGGTAGCCACATGGGAATGATGGAAAAGCAGGTGCTGAGTTATCAAGCACCTCTTTATGGTCGGGCAAGCGAACTAGTGAGTCTATCACCGCTCCCATTTGGGGTGACAGAAGAGTTTTTCCCCGAATACACGGCCGAAGAGCGGGTTGCCATCTACTCAATTTTTGGAGGCATTCCAGCTTATTGGGAGCGGTTTAACCCCACAGCACCCCTTGGGGACAACATTCGCTACGAGTTATTGTCAAACAGCTATCTTCTTGACGAACCACTCATCCTGCTGCTCGATCATATCGACAACCCAGCCTATTACGTCGCTATTTTGCAGGCGATTTCAGGTGGGAATCAAACCAATATCGCTATTCAACGACAGACCGGCCTTGCAAAAGGGCATGTCTCTCGCTATTTGGGTCTACTGCGGGACACCGGTTTTGTCGATCGGCGTACCCCAGTGACAGAAAACGAAAGCAGCCGTAAAAGCCGCTATTCTGTCAGTGACCCCTTTTTACGCTTTTACTATTGGTATCTTTCAGCAAACCGCACCCAGCTCGCCATTGGCGGGCAGGAGCAGGCGTTAGAAGAGATCATGGAAGCATTACCTGGATTTATTGAAGAAAACACTTGGCCCGAGCTATGCCGTGATTGGCTACAGCGCAAGGCGGTCCATGGAGAGTTGCCAACAAAGGTTCGTTTTGACGAGCTTGGCAGCGCGTGGACCGGTTACCAAGACATTCCGGTTGTGGGCATTAACCACCGTTCAAAAGAAATTGTTCTAGGGATGGCACTCTGGAACAGTGAACCGGCCGGACTCGTTGATTTGCAGGGGATCACAAATAAAACCTCTGCCATTATTCCAAAAGATACGTCTGATTGGAAGATTTATTTCACCTGTTTTTCAAAAGCGGGTTGGAATGAAGAAGCACTTACTTTTGTAAATCGTGTAGACGAAGGAAAGGTTGGCACAAAGCATTGGACAGCCCAATGGTGTATGTTGATTAGCCTGGAAGACGTTGACGTTGATTTAGCAAGACTCTCTAAGATTATCCGATGACCTTTTTGATGGGACGGCCAGACTAGGCAGGCGAATCAGCTTGTTTGATCTGCTAAATCCCATCTGAAACAGACAGCGATGAAGCCCGAGTGTTGGCGCACTCTAAAAAAGGGATTGATCTTTATCGTTTGAATCGGATTTTAGACAACAAAAAACCCTCGGGGGAATCGAGGGTTTTAAGGCTACGGTTGGCATCCGTAGAAATTTGATACTTGAATGATACCAAATACTGGTTAGGTTTACAACCTACCTAATATTTTCTAACTATCACTTTTAGTATTTATCTACTTATCCAAACTTAGCCCGCCTACACCTCATCCCCCGATACCGATAAAGGCTCTTTTTGAGCTTGAATCTAGGAATATTGCTGTGAATCACACAGCCTCCTCTCCGCTTGCGGTGGGATTTTACGGACAAATCTATAACGAAATCGTGCGGCCGAATCAGATATGGCGAGTATCTCGCTATTTTATTCGGCGTTGGGGGCCGATTTTAGAGCCGTCTCGCTTTTGGGCCGTGGTTGCTGCCCGCCACCTCAGCTATTTGTCTGAGGAACAGGGGGGCAACTTTAAGGCATGGGACAACGAAATCGCCGGGGAAGCCAATCTAAGCAATTCACACTATCGACGCTTAAAGGGTGAGATGGGAGATGGCAATGGCCCTCTATCGCTCTTTTTGAAAAAGGGATCGTTAAGCTACATCAACAAAGGGGACGGCCGGGTGCGCAAAGGGAGAACCCGCTATAACGTGCGTTTAGACGACCCACTGACCCCGGCCGATGCCCGTCAGGTTGAAACGGCACTCCGTGCAGCTGGAATCAACCGATCTACCCAACCTGAAGAGATTGTAAATATTCTAAAAGAATGCCGAGAGCTTGAGAAAAGCAGTCATTTCTATGCGGCCGAAAGCGAGCTAACAAGCGCGGTGTACGGGGGCTGGCAAGCGATTTACGTGACAGACATTGTCGAAGCGATTACATCAAAGAAGCTGAGTCAGCATGTGGCGGTGGCGGAACAAGCGGAAGCCTTCCACAGTTGGCTCACGGCCGGAGATGTGATCGGCCGCCGGTATTTCCGGAATAGCTGGCTACCGGTTGTGGGTGCTGGCCCGGCGTGGCTATTGACCTGGTTACGCAGCTACTGCTTCTTAGACGAAACAACGGGTGAAATACGGGATGAGCTATCACTTTCTAAGATTGAGCTGGCTGCACGCTTGGGTATCCATAAAAATGCGCTAAATCGCTGGTTAAAGGCACTTGAACAAATTCCTGATCAGCCGTTCAAATTTGTAGAAGAGTTGGGTCGGATAAAGCAACCGGACAATTCGGTGCTGGTGACCTTTAAGATCGGGATGTTTGAACCGCTGACGGCCGTTGATCTAGAGCGATTTGATGACCTGACAGAAGGAGAGGCAGAAGGGGAGATAAGAGTAGAGAGTAGAAAGGAAGAGAGAGAGAAAGAGGGTGAAATGGCACCGGTTCAAAATGAGCGGTACGAACCGGTATTGATTTTGACACCTACGCACACCGATGAGCGGTACAAAATGGGCGAAACTCCTGTGATGGACGGGGGTGCAGTACAAAATGAACGTTACAGTGTCGAGACCTCGATCTTATCAGCGCACATGAATGAGCGAGGTGATAGCCCATCGGCCCGAAATGAGCGTAACAGTGTGACACAGATGAACGGAGCAGCGCACACGATTGAGCAGAACACTATTTTAGCCGTTGAGCAGGGTCCACAGATGAATGGGGGAGCGTCCTCTATTGAACCGGTCAGCGCATCAAAAAGAGATCACTTATTTAAACACCTAAAAAACCTTTCAACCCTCACTAAAGATTTAGAGCCGTCAGACTTGGCTCTGTTGCAGGCTGCTGGTTCAGGTATGGGTGCAGATTCTGGAAATGAACCGGTTGCTCAGACGCTGTTTGGCGGCCCGGCCGAATTTTTGCGCTCAATCGGGGCGGATCCAGGTGGAAGCCTGACCCAGCAATTGCTACGGGCAGAGGTTCCGCTGACAACTTTGGCCGCTTGGTGGCTGTATGCCCTTTCTGAGCCAGGGATTCGCCAGCCGGTGCCGTTTGTGCTCAAGCGGGCCAGCGGGGGGCATATCGCTCCGGAAAAGTTTGTGCAATTGGCGAAAATGGGGCTGGATGAGTGGATTACGCATATGTTGGCGTTTGAATTGGGGTTGCCAAATGAGTTGCCCGGCCGGGATTTGTGGGAATCTGCTTACGCTGATTATTCGCCGGAGGTGGTGCCGTTTATCGGGCCGCTGGTGTGTAGGGTGCTGGATCGGATGACGGAACGGGGCGCAAGTGGGG
>JBLIMP010000193.1:0-9050 GCA_047638855.1 Cellvibrionaceae bacterium
GATCTCTTATTCCTTTTTAACTAGCTGTATAGGCTTGCTTTCTACAAACTATGCACCCTCGCAAGTAGCTAGTTCGCATTTTTTACTCGGGTAAGTATAATTTGTCAACATAATGTTTTACCAATCTATACAAGTCGAGGTAGTAGTATCATGCCATCAATATTAGCAATAGATGACGATGAACTCGTATCGCGTACCGTGCAACGTGCGCTAAAATTATACGGTTACCATGTAATGGTAGCTCGCAGTGGTGCCGAAGGGCTCCAGTTAGCCCGTAGGCACCGTCCAGACTTATTTGTTTTGGATGTTGTAATGCCCGGGGCTGATGGATATCAGGTTGCTCGACAAATTCGAGGTGATCCTGTACTTCAAGACATTCCTATCTTGTTTTTAACCGCCAAAATTAAAGACGAAGATAAAATTGAAGGGTTCCGTGCTGGGGCTGACGACTACATGACCAAGCCTTTCAATATGGAAGAGTTGCATCTGCGTGTTAAGGCGATCTTGCGACGCCTTCAGTCCGCAACTGCAAAGTCCGAAGACGAACGAGTACAAAAAATTGAAGTAGGTGAAGTGACCCTTGATTGCCGCACATTTGAAGTAAAAACACCAGATGGCAAAATTTTGCTTACCAATGTTCAATTTGATCTGCTTTATCACCTCATGAGTAATGCTGGGTTGATTTTCACAAGCCAACAGCTTCTTCAAGATGTGTGGGATTATCCCCGCGATACAGGTAGCCCAGAATTGGTACGCGCCCATGTGAAAAATTTGCGCGAAAAAATCGAGCCACATCCGGCCGTGCCAGTCTATATTCGAACGATTAAAGGGCATGGTTACACATTTGCGCTACCCGACTAAATACACAGTTTACTTACTGAACGGAAACTTGTAATAAAAATAAGGGTGTGAACAAACGTAATCGTTTGGATCACACCTTTTTTTGTTTTAAGTCGTTTGTCTAAACCTATTCTCCTGATAAAGCTGGCAATCAATGCTTAACTATCACCTAAGGCCATCCCAAGAAAACAAATACCCAATGGTGCAGTTTACGGGATAGGTGTGAGACGATCTACAGGATTTATTTCGACAATTTATTCTTTAAGATCGTCTAAATGTATAACTTATGAATCCTGAATTTAAACAACCTTATGAGGTTTCGCCAGACTTAGAAAATGCTCACGTATTGGTTGTTGATGACCAATTAGATATTCGTGAAACGCTCATGCAGATACTAGAGATGCAAGGGTATACCACGTCAGGTGTTGAAACTGGCCAGGAGGCTCTTCAGTTCCTAATTCAAGCCTCAGTTGGCAACGTTCCAGATCGGAAATCTGTAGATTTGGTTTTGCTCGATCTGCTCATGCCAAATATGAATGGTCTTGAAGTGTTACGTCAGATTCGTGGGCATCCCACGGCTGAGTTACGGGATATTCGCGTGATTATGTTGACCGCTATTGATGATAGTAGTCAAAAAATTGACGCATTAATAGCCGGTGCCAATGACTACATTACCAAGCCGTTCCATTCGGCCGAACTATTGGCTCGTGCTCAAACCCTTCTGCGATCACAAAAACTTGAAAAAGAGTTAATGCAACAGCGTGAACAATTTGCCATGCTTAATCGAGTAGGCCAAGAGCTATCATCAACCTTTGATATGCGTGCTGCTTATCGTTTAGCCACAAATGGACTAAGGCAAATCTTAAATGTAGAAGCGGCCGCGCTTTTTGTACAGCTAAAGGATAAAGGGATACTGTTATGTCACCATCTCGATCTACACGAAGACACCGTTCAAGAGCTGGGCTCAGAAATTAGCTACCCCCCCGTCCCGTTAGATAGTGGGATTATAGCTAGTACAATTACGCGCCCGGCCGTCATGCGAGTGAATGACCCACATAAGCACACGCTGTTTGATCCCCAGCATGATTCCCCACCGGGTCTTAATGTTCGTTCAATCTTGAGCTTGCCAGTCTTACTTGGCGGAGGAACTTGGGGGGTAATCGCCGTTTTTAACAAGATCGGCAGCAAGTTTAACGAGTTCGATGTCGATTTAACCGCTTCTTTCTCAACATCTCTTGCCAATACAATCCACAACGCCTACCTTGTTAAAAATCTACAGCAAAATCGCAACTCACTTCAAGCGATAATCGATGGCATTCTACATCCCATATACACAGTCAATGAGCGATGGGAACTCGTGGCTGTTAATCAAGCCCGTGCAACTGAGATCGGAGAAGACGCAGGTAGCTTAACTGGACGTCATTGTTTTGAAGCATTCTACAATCGAGATATCCCTTGCGAGCATTGTTTAGCTCATCAAACAATCCATTCACATTTCCCCAGAGTTTGGTCCCATCGGTGGAGGGGTGAAGATCATTTACCCCGGGAGTGGGACATAAACGCATACCCATTGCCAAGCAGCAGACGAGACACAAGCGTGGCAAAAACCGTTGTAGTATGGCAAGATCGAACCGAAGAAAAACGATTAGAAGATCAACTCATACAGACAGGCAAGCTTGCAGCGATTGGCCAACTTTCGGCCGGGGTTGCGCACGAAATCAGCAATCCACTGGTTGCTGTCATCGCCAATGCCGAAATGCTAAAGATGAGTTTGCCCAAAGATAGTGAAGATTATGAATCCGCAGATTTGATTTTACAGGGTGGTGAGCGTGCTCAAACTGTAGTCAAAGGTCTACTTGATTTTGCCCGTGAGCAGCAGTACACATTCAAGCGAGTTGATCTTAATGATTCGATTCAGCTCGCATTAAATCTGGTATCATATCAATTAAGAAGTGCTCAAGTTGAACTGACTCGGAACTTTTCCCCAGAGCTTCCCAGAATTGGAGCAAGTCCGGAACATATCAAAAGTGTTTGGATAAATTTGATGATTAACGCACGTGATGCGATGCGCGATGCAGGTGCAAAAAACCCCCACTTAGAAATTATCACTAGACCTGCTCATGATGACAATCAGTTTGTCGAAGTTGTCTTTATTGACAATGGGCCAGGGATCTCTAATGCTCAAACAACGCATATTTTCGAACCATTCTACACAACAAAAGACCCCGGATCGGGAACAGGGCTTGGTTTGGCCACATGCCTAAGAATTGTCAATCAACATGGCGGCACTATCGAGTTAACAAGCTCCCCCGGGGAAGGCGCAACCTTCCTTGTCCGACTTCCCATTAGATCAAAGCTTTAAATAATAGAGATGTATTCCTTAGCGATTTTTTACAATATATGACCTAGCTACCCTAATCAAGTTATTTGTACTCTAGTTAGGACACAATTACAGTTTGAGAAGCTAGAGGATAACTATTTACACAACTACAACGGAACGATAAATGGATCAGGGACAAGTAACACTATCAGATGTGCAGAAACTAGCTCTGCCAATGAACACGATAACAACAGGGAGTGCAGATCACCAATCTCGGGTAATCAATTGGGTTGTAGTCCTGACCGATTGGATTGGAATTCGAGAACAAGTTCAATTGGGTGATTTAGTCATTATCCCATTGAATCTTCAATTGAATGCGACTACGTCGGAACTCTTGAGCGGATTGCAGACAATGGGAGCCTTAGCGGTAGCCGGTATCGTTGTATTTCAACAGGTTGATTCGGTGATTCAAATTGAGTCGGGTAATATCGAGCTTCCCTTATTGATTATCACTGATGATTTGCCAATGCGGGATGTTTTAAAGGCGGTTTCATCTTTATTGCTTGACCGCCAAGCAACACTTTCGGAACGTGGCATGCAACTTTATCGTCAACTGTCTGAAATGTCGCGTGAAGAGCAAGGGCTTCAGGCGATGACTGATTTGATGTCACGGGTAACAAGTAAAATTGTAGTTGTGCAAGATAAACGTCTGGAAATTCAAGCGATTAGTGTGCCGGAAAACAATAAGATTGATCTTGATCAATTAAAAGCGGCATTGCAAAAACGTGAAGATTTGCCACCCGTTTTACGCAATCGAAAAGCGGCAGCCCGCACCCGCCAAAGTCATTGGCAACAGTTGTTGCCTGTAGAAAACATCGGCCGTCTGTTAACCCCAATTATTTCAGGTGATCGTGCGCGTGGCTATTTATCGACAATTGGACCGGCCGACGAACTCGATATGCTTGATAAACTCACAACTGAGCATGGCGCTGCTGCATGTGCCTTGGAAATGGCCAAAGCCAAGGCAGTTAGCGAAGCTAAAAAGGAGCTTAGAGGTGATTTTCTTGAAGGAATTTTAGCTGGTACTGTTGACCGAAGTGAAATCGAACGGCTAAAAATGCGACTCGACCATGATACCGATCAACCGCATGCTGTTCTAACTTTTAGCTGGAACAATGAGCAAGAAAATTCCGTTCGCCATTTAGAGACAGCCATTAATTGGGTACTTTCGAGCCATAATCGACCGGCACTTGTCCATATTTATGGTGGTGCTATCGTCACTTTGTTCCAAGGAATGCGAAATAACGATGATCTTGGAAGCGTGCGTGAGTTAGAGCGTCGCTTACGCGAATACCTTGAACTTGAAAACAGAGACGTGGTCTTGCTAAGTGGCTTGGCAGGCCCGGCCGAATCTTTAAGCGATTGGTCACTAATCTACCAACATGCGGTTCAGGCGATGAAGTTGAGCCAGCGTTTGGGAATCAAGAAACTGGTTGAATATGACAGCCTTGGTGTTTATCAACTTCTCACCCAACTGGATGACAACCCCACGGTACACGAGTTCTCTAGCCGCATAATCGGCCCCTTAAGCGAGTACGACGAGCGTCATCGCAGTAACCTTGTTAATACAATTGCCGCTTATTTTGAGCACCATGGAAATATTAGCCAAACGGCCGAATCATTATTTATTCACCGTAATACACTTTTATATCGATTAGAACGCATTCGAGACTTAACAAGCCATGATCTAAATCAAGCCGATATGCGCTTGGCCTTGCATCTGGCACTTAAATTGTGGCAGCTAAGAGTGGATAAATAAAATCCTATTCGAGGGAAATCCCCCTGGATAACCTAAACAAAAAGATTACTCTTAATTTAAGACAATTTGCCGATATTAGTAAGCTTCGGCATTCTCTATAATTCTAATTGAGTTTGCGCTTTGCGTGACTCATGGGAAGTAGTGGGGTTTTGAGGCGACCAAATTGGTCGCCTCAAGTTTTTTCTAGAGCCAACAGAAAAATCTCAGACAATAACACAAATGCATAACTCTTATGACTGCCCCAATTCAGGGAGATTTAACTCTTGTATTTTATGTAAGGCCAACCCCGAAAAATAATTATCTAGCAAACTAGCTCAGGGGAATTGGCTGTGTCAATCAAGTTGACGAGGTGAGGCGATTTTGTTGATGCAATTGCATGTTTTATTCTCGGAAATCGCCTAAGCCGATCTAAAAGAATTATTGAGTCTGCAATTGCCTTGAGAGACGAAAAATATCAACCAACTAACCTGAGTTTTGCTTAAGAAAAAACCGGCAGACAATCCCTGTCATCAGCCGAATCAACTTGCTGAATTCAGTAGTTACTCGCCGCATGACTCGGATTTTAGGGCTGGACAATGTTGATTTCGCTCAAAATCCCAGTCATTGGCCAATATTATTGACTTTTGAAAGGCTTTTCGGCCAAATGACAGAGATTAACGAAACTTGATCTCTTATCCAAAACTGAGGTAACTAGCCAAATCTAAACACAAGTCTCTCAAAGACAAGCATACAGTATAATCTTCCTTATACTGCATGGTCGGGTCAAAGTTCCTTCTCGAACGATTTTTCAAAAGTTGGCTTTTTTGCAATCTCCCATTTGGTACCTTTTCTAAGCGTGAAATTTGAGCAATTGAGCAATGTGTACAAATTAAACAAACGCTTCCGGCCGAAAATCTACACTCCTACCAGGTTACACAAGATTTTCAATCCTTTATACTGTTAATTGAGTTTGCGCTTTGCGTGACTCATGGGAAGTAGTGGGGTTTTGAGGCGACCAAATTGGTCGCCTCAAGTTTTTTCTAGAGTCAACACCAATCACCATATAAAAACAATCTAAATAATGCACGCCTGCGACTCTAATTCGCCTGTCTTTTTCGAGGTTTCATAAACAATGAAGAAGGTAAGCTATAACCATATTGCTTAAGCACAGGCTCACAAGAAGGTCTTTGGCCGGTGGAAGAATGTTCTCCTCTTACTTTGCCGCCACTTGTATCCCCTTCATCATTAAATTTAAAAATATCGCTCAAGATAACTGTGTCGCCTTCCATTCCTGCAACCTCTGTAATATGCGTAATTTTTCGACTCCCGTCTCGCAGACGGGATACTTGAACGATAAAATTTACAGAAGTAGCGATTTGTTTGCGAACAACTGCCAAAGGTAGCTCTTCACCAGACATAAGAACGAGTGTTTCTAAACGCGATAAACAAGAGCGAGGATCGTTTGCATGCACAGTTGTCATACTGCCATCGTGCCCCGTGTTCATCGCCTGCAGCATGTCTAGTGTCTCCCCTCCACGGCACTCTCCAACCACAATCCGCTCTGGGCGCATCCGAAGTGCGTTTTTAACACAATCTCGAATGCTAACTTCCCGAGGTGCTTGTGGTGTTGGTTTTTTTGTTTCTAAACGCACAACATTTCGCTGTGAAAACTGCAGCTCCGCAGCGTCTTCAATCGTTACTGTTCTTTCATGCTCTGGGATGTAGCCTGACAAGCAGTTGATTAATGTTGTTTTTCCAGAGCCTGTTCCACCTGACACCACTATGTTTTGTCTCCCAACAACTATGGCTTCTAAAAAGTAAGCCATATCTTTGGTAAGTGCCCCAAAATCAAGTAGCTTGGCGACATCTAAACGGTTTTTGGCAAACTTTCGAATGCTCATACTTGGGCCGTCAATTGCGACCGGCCGCATAACAGCATTAAAACGCGATCCATCAGGCAAACGTGCATCAACCAACGGATTCTCAGCATCGGCTAGTCTTCCCAAAGGTAGAACAATCCGTTTGATAATACGCTCAGCATGATCATCGTCTAGAAACTTATGGCCCGATTCATATAAGCGCCCCTTAATTTCAATAAAAATCACATAAGGGCCGTTAACCATAATTTCAGAGATATCCTCTGAAGCAATGAGTTTTTCTAATGGGCCGAACCCAAAAATTTCATCCAGGATATTAGAGAAAAACAGTTCTTGCTCAGATTCATCAGCAGGAGGTGTAATACGCCCGTTTTCCATTAAACGCGCAATTGCACTAATAGCCTTCTCTTCTCGTTCTTCTGTTCGTTCTAACGGCATATCAAGAGACAGGTCAGGCGCGAGCACTTTTTTACGCAGCATATCGGCAACCTGTAGTTGCAACGCAATTTGTGACTGCTTATTTGCGGGCAGCCAGCCTCGCTGACGTGGTGCTTCATCTGGCTCTGACTCAATATCAACTAGCAATGGGTTATCTTTTCGTAAATCTGATTCGGTATTGACAACCTGTTGAGAAGCAGCTTCTGGTTTCTTATGTTCGAGCTTGTTTTTTGAGGTAGTCAAGTTTGAGGCGGGTGCAAGTGCTGGTTCTTCACCCAAAATCGAATTGTTTCCAGAAAGAGGTTCTCTTGCTTGTGAGTTTTGAATGCGCTTTTTTTCTACCGGTTGTTTTGAACTAAAAATCCCCAAAGTTAACCATCCTATTCTAGACACAGCATTCTAATGACAGAGCTGAGTGTGAGTTTTATAACTTTTTTATAACTTATAGAAGAATTGTAGAAGAAAGTGTGTTGAGAAATAATTCGCCATTAGTCCCGTTCCCTAGGCAAGGCATAGCCTAAAGGTCCCAATTGTTAGACAAGATCAAAAAAAGGTGATGTGTAAGCTTAGAGTCTACACATCACCCTTTTATAAAAATCATAACTTTAACTTCTCAGTTTTTTGGCGCAGACCCTCAAAAGCATCTCAGCTAAAGATTTATACCACTCTATTTTAAGGAGTAACTTGCAATGGGTCGGCGTACCAGATGGACATCAATTCAACCCAGCTGTTTCCGATCTGGAGTGGGATTTGATTATCGGCCGCATCGTAAAATGTGAGCATGTCATTGCGTGCTTCACGCTTCCAAGTGCCATCATACCGTTGCCCATCTCGGAAAATGGCGACACTGCCTGAACCCCATAACTGAATTTCAACTGAAAGTAAATGACAGGTATTATCACGAACCTCTTCACAAATGTTAGGGTCATCGATGTGATTAATAAATGGGACGATAATGTTGCTCGCACTGACCTGTTGATTTGTGTTGCCGTCATTATGTGGCTCACCGGCCGCAAATCGATAATATCGATTGGTTGCCGCATCATAGCTCCACGTGACATTCTCCCAAATGTAGTTAAGCGAGATTTTACTAGCGGAGCTTCCTCCGGCCGGGGCCTCGCTCGAAAACGACATCCGTTTACCAAAAGTTGGGGCACGGTTTTCCCCTTTGGTTGCCAAGGATTCACGTAGCCCATATGGGTTTCCATAGAGCGTATGCTCAGTCGGCTTGTTTTCACCTGTACGGTAATAACCGATATTACCGGCACTTAAAATTCGATCTGCGAAATCAGAAGCGAAAAGTTTACGGCTTACCCCAGTGCTGGCCCCAGAAAATACAAGCGCAGCGTCATACATAGCTGGTAACTCAACATCGATAAGACGGGCACTGCGAATCGGACCCACCTTTTCAGGGTCATCGCCATAAACAATCAGCGTAAAGCGAGTCAAGCTTCCTTCTGTAATATGTTCAAAAACAAGGTCCGCATCATTTAGTCCAGACTGTGGCCTAACATAAAGGGGTGGAGAGTTTGATATTTTTACTGCCAATGGGCGACGTAACAAACGTGCCGGGTCTGTTTCTTCACCTGTAAGTGGGTTTCGGTTATCCCCAAAATCTTCTGGGGACGAAAGCACCAATCCTGATAAAGCGGGGGCTGTATCATTACTTTCAACCCCGGCCGGGGTAGAAGTTGGGACAATGGTAGGAAGTGGCGCAACTGCTACCACCGGTGGCGGTGGCAGCGTGGGGAGCAATGTAGGAATAGCCGGAGTTGGG
>JBLIMP010000194.1:0-8918 GCA_047638855.1 Cellvibrionaceae bacterium
GTGGGGGACAAGGCAGGTGCGGGCGGCCGTGCTACGGCACAGGGAATTAACGAAGCTCGTTGGATTATCCCGCTGGCGTGGGCGTATGACCTTGTTTATAACGACCTGACAGAAGAGGAGCGCACAACAATCGGGGACGGTTTGCTCCGTCCGGCCGCCAACCTAATCATGCTAAACAATGAAGGGCGGCACAACCATCAAACTTGGTACAACTCGGGCGTTGGGGTGATCGGCTTTGTGTTGGGCGAGAAAGAATATATTTGGTATTCGCTACTCAAGGATGACAGCAGTCTTAACTATCAGCTCGACAAGAGCGTGACGGCTGACGGCATGTGGTATGAGGGGTCGATGCACTATCAATTTTATGTGCTACGTGCGCTCCAACCGTTGATGGAAGCAACCCATCATGCAGGCTTTAATGTCTATGACAATCCACAGTACAAAGGGCTGTTCGACTTTATGGTGACCTATGCTGACCCAGGGTTGGATATGCCAACGCTCAACGACGGCCGGGTTGTGAATCTAACCGAATCGGATCGGGTGACCTATTATGAATTGGCGTATCAACGCTTGAGAGATCCACGTTACGTACCGATTCTAGAGGAGTCACGGCGTACCGATTTGAACGCACTGCTATACGGTGTGGGTGAGTTGGGTGATTCAGCCTTCCCAGAGTGGAAAACTGAGCTATATGCCGACTCTGATCTAGCTGTACTGCGCTCTGGCACGGCCGATGATGGGATTCAGGCGACGCTCAACCACATGGGGTATCAAGGTGGCCATAGCCACGCTGACCAGTTGAGCTTTGTGCTATATGGGGCTGGCACCGAACTTTCGCCCGATACCGGCTCGATCAAATATCGTCTGCCGGAGCAGGAAGGGTATTTCAAGACAACATTGGCGCATAACACCCTCGTGGTTGATGGCATTTCGCAGGAACGTGCGGCCGGTGGTGAGTTAACGAAATTTGTTTCAAACGGTGCGGCGCAGATGGCACAGGTTCAAAGCGCTGATCTTTACGATGGGGTAGCGCTCCAGCGAACGGTGTTGCTCAACGATGACTATCTAATCGATTTGTACCGTGCGACGAGTGAAGATGTTCACACTTACGATTGGGTCTATCGCAATCGGGGCAACTTTTCGACAACGAGCGAAGGGTTTGAACCTGTCGCTGAAGTAGCGGGAACCGATGGGTATGCGTATTTGACCGGGGCACAATCGGCCGAACTTGATAGCGATCTACAAGCGGATTGGCGGGTCACATCTGATAAATATGTGCGGGTAACGTTGCTGGGTGAACCAGGGACAACGGTTGTCACCGCCCGTGGGCCGATTGCGGCGCGCACGGGTGACGAGATTGCGGGGCAACCGATTCCGATGGTGATTTCACGTCGTCAAGAGATCACATCGACACAGTTTGCATCGATTATTCAGCCGTACTCAAATTCGGCCGCTTCGACAGGCTCAGGGCGGGCCGAACTTCTAACCCCCATCGATGTAGCAATTGATAGCGAAACGGCCCGTGCGCTTGAAATTGAGCGAGACGGCGGGACTGATCTGTTGATTTTGGATGAACAATTTAACACCAAACAGGTAGATGGGTTGCAATTTACCGGCACTTGGAGCTGGCTCTCACGGGTTGATGGCAACTTGCATTGGGCTTTCACCAACGGTACGGAACTGGTGGGTGACGGCTGGCGACTGGCCCAATCAGATTTGAGTGGGGACGAACAACCGGCAGGGATGGGGCTTTATTTTGAGGTCCCTTCGGCAGGCTCAGGGCAAGTGATAGATCGCCTTATTGTCCATAACAGCTACGAATTTGTTAGTTTTATCACGATGGAAGGCTTTCTCGACTCTGCAACTGAGATCAATGAGTTGGACGAGGATGGCAACTTTATTCGTACCATGCCGGCCAAAACAAACGAAAATGGTGTGATTAAGTTCTTGGCACAGCCGGGGATGACATACGAGGTGATTGGCGAATGACATTAACTGTATTGGTTTATGGTTCCGGTTTTGCAGGAAAAGGGCATGTTCAAGCGTTCCGCACGGCCGGTTGCGAGGTTGTGGGAATGGTCGGCCGAACGGCGCATGTGGTTGAGCAAGTTGCAGCAGAGATGGGTATCCCCTATGCGGGCATTGACTGGGAAGCGGCGCTAGATGAGCTCAAACCGGACATTGTTTCGATTGGAACCCCAGGCGGTGCTCATTTTGAGCCGATCATGGCGGCGTTTGCCAAAGGGTGCCATGTGTTTTGTGACAAACCACTGGCAGAGACGGCCGAACGGGCGAAAGCTCTGTATCAAACAGGGGAAGCGGCCGGTGTTAAAACAGCTTATGCCGCCTGCTACCGGTACATGCCGAATGTCTTGTTGGCAAAACGACTTGTGGCTGAAGGCAAAATCGGAGAGCCTTTAGAAGCGGAATGTATCTCCCATTTTAATTTAGACCCGCTGATTCCGTTTGGCTGGTCGCACCGGCTGGATACGGGTGGCGGTCGGTTAAACAATAACTTTACCCACAAGCTTTCGATTGTTGAGAGTGTGCTTGACATGACGGTAAGCAGGGTTTGTGGAACGACACGCAATGACATGCCTTTTGCCCCGATTGTGTCTGGGGTTCATGATTTTCGGGAGCGTCGTAAGTTTGTCCCGAAATCGGCCGATGATCCCGGTTTAGAATGGGGCGCGGCCGATGTTGAATGGTCATACTCTGTACTGGCACAAATGGACAACCCACAGTTTAAGCAACCTGTTTCGGCAACTTTCCAACACAGCGGGCTTCAGCCACGCTTTCAGCCTGATTACATCGCTTTTTATGGTGACAAAGGGTCAATCTACATAGAAGGCCATTATGGCAAGGGGCCACTATACTTTTATGATCAATCGGATCGATCGTTGGGTTGGCAAACGATCCCATTGCCAGAAGATATTATCGAGACTTTGCCAAATATCGAGGATGATACGTTGCGTAACTGGACGATATTGGCCTGTAAATTTGTCAATCACATCGGCTCAAAAGGGGCTGTTGATTATCAGACATTTCGTGATGGGGCTATTTATCAACAAGTTATTGATGCGGTACGGGGCGAGCAGAGCTGGAAGGCGGTATTGTCGCCATCGTAGGGGCTATGTCACCCCCAAAGGGGTGGCTCGCCCCGTAAATAACATCATCTATTCACGGGGCGAGCCATTTTTGTAAACAAAAATGACATAGCCCCTACAGGGTGCGATTGGAAAAGGAGAAAATTATGTCCGAAGAAAAGACTCAAAAACTAACGGCAGAGGCGATGGCTAAACTGCATCATGTATCAACGGCGACGTTGACGACTCAGTTGATTAACAAAGGGTTTCAAAATACGTTTCTGCCGTTGACAGCCTTATCCCCGCAAAAAAGAATGGTGGGATACGCCTTTACGATGCGCTATGTGCCGGTGCGTGAGGATTTAACTGATACCCAGTACAACAATACGGTTAACGTGCAACGGCTTGCGGTTGAAACGATTGGGCCGGACGAGGTGATGGTGATCGATGCCCGTGGGGATATTCGGGCGGCATCGTTTGGGCATATTTTGGCGACCCGCATTCAGGCACGGGGTGCGGCCGGATTGGTGACCGATGGGGCATTACGAGACACAGAGGGGTTTAGAGAATTAGGTCTGCCCACTTATATTAAAGCGGCCCATGCGACGACGTCGTTTGTGATTCACCATCCTTTAGAAATGAATATACCGATTGCTTGTTCTGGGGTGTTGGTGATGCCGGGTGATGTCATTGTGGGAGATAGCGAAGGGGTTGTGGCGATGCCGGCCCATGTGGCTGAAGCGGTGGCCCATGACGGCTATGAGCAGGAGATTCGGGAAGAGTTTTTTGCAGAAAAAGTAGCGGCAGGGTCGCCTATTCTGGGGGTTTATCCGCCCAATGAAGAAACGGAAGCTGAGTATAAAATTTGGCGTGCGGCCAGGGTTGAGGTGATTTAAATGAGTGATGTGATGCAACGTTTGGGTGAAATCGGTATTGTGCCGGTAGTGGCGATTAAAGATGCGGCCGATGCGGCTGACTTGGGTCATGCTTTGGTAGCAGGCAATTTACCGTGTGCTGAAATTACTTTTAGAACACCGGCCGCCGCCGAGGCGATACGCCAGATGTCGGCCGCCTGCCCAGATATGTGCGTGGGGGCTGGCACCGTTTTAACCGTGGCACAGGCTGAGGTTGCACTGGCCAATGGGGCGCAGTTTATTGTCACCCCTGGCTTTGACGGGGCGATTGTCGATTGGTGTTTGGCCAATGACATGCCGATTGTGCCAGGAGTGATGACGCCAACGGAAATCAATATGGCCTTAAACAAAGGGCTTGAGGTGGTTAAGTTTTTCCCGGCCGAAATTGCCGGTGGTGTCAAGGCGTTGAAAGCGATTGGTGCGCCGTATGGCAACGTTCGGTTTATGCCGACGGGTGGGATCAATCCGGCCAATCTGCCCGATTATTTGGCCTTGCCAAACGTGGTTGCCTGTGGCGGTAGCTGGATGGTTAAAAATGAATTGATCAACGGCCGAAGATTTGACGAAATCAGCCAACTGTCTCAGGCGGGGATTAATATTGTGCAGAAAACGAGAGACGAAAAATAAAAAGCAGGACACTCATACGTTGTCCAGAAACTCGTAGTAAAACGGCCGTCAATATTGACGGCCGTTTTGCGTTTCTAGGCTAAAAGCACTTTCAATTATGCCTTTACAAACAGGGAGCGACATTTTTAGAAGATGATATTTTGATCACTGAATCAGGTCATGAAAATCTAACGGCCCGTTTGCCGCGCACGGCCGAAGGGAAGGCGGCCGTCACTCGAAATATCTGAGGTGATTCCCGCTTTCAACTGTAATCCTCTTAACACTTTATTGGCGATTGACCCTTTATCTTATTGCTGTTCGTTTCCCCAAATCACACATGCGGCGGAGCTGAAAAATCGATTTTGTGAACTCCAAAAGCTTTAGCGTTTAAGAGAATAGTACCAGTCATTGCAAATTTCTAGCTAAACACCCTTAAAAGTCCTAAACAACTCCCTTTTAAAATATGGCTTTTCGCTCTATCCTAGTGGAAGTCGTTTTAGCTTAAACTTTAATCAATTGCTTGGGGATTGATCCAGTTCCACAATATTTGCGGGTAGCAATGAACTTTGAGTTCAGTACAATAGCTTTTTTACTTTTTGCGGCTGCTCTTTCATAGTCGGCAACGTCGCAGCACTTTAGGAATACAATTGAAGCAACTCTCTTTAGAAAATATACGTGATGGCCTTATTGTCCTAGATTTGAATCATCAAGTTGCAAACATGAATTCGGCCGCAGAGGCTATTTTAGAAGGGCCAATAAAAAGTATCTTGGGGAAACCGGTATCCCAAATTCCTATTATTGGCGAGGCTGATAAAAGGCTATTTGAGCAGCCTGTCACCCCATTTACGTGCGAGATAAAATTTGACCACCCAGACAGCCAAGTCTATTTTGAAATGTATGTCTCTCCGATTTTAAATGATCATAAAAAGATAGATGGGACCTTGATCAGTTTGCGAGATATTACACAACAAAAGCAAATTGAAAAGACACAACTGCAACGCACGCAAACAATAGAAACGCTAAATTCTTTATCAATTAACATTACCGCCTCGCTAGATTTACAACTTATTTTAGAGACAGTCTTAGAATCAATCACCCGTATCTTTGATGTAACCAGTGCTTATATTAGCGAGTATGATTTAGAAAAAGGGACCACATCTGTCATTGCAGAATATATTTCGCCAAATGCCAATCAACTCGAACGCCAATCAGATTTGGGGCAAGTCTATAATATGGAAGATGACTTTGACCTTTCTCTCGATTGGTTTAATCACGCAGGCTCTGAAGGTTTGCTCTATCATATTGACGACCCAAGTACGCCTAATGGACATCGAATACATATGGAGGAGTATGGTTGCAAAACAACGTTTGAAGGTGCCTTAATTGCCCAAGGTGAACTACTTGGATCGATCGAGGTTTGGGAAAGTCGCTATAAAAGAGTATTTACCAGTGATGAAGTCGTCTTGATACTGGCAATAGCCCGACAGACCGCCATCGCTTTGAAAAATGCGAACCTATACAAAGCCTTATCTGCAATCAGTTATAAATCCCGATTAGTGGCGCAAGTTAATCATGAATTACGGACCCCTCTCTCGGTCATTTTGATGTATTCCGAGATGCTTGAAGTTGGAACGTTTGGACCCCTTACTGAAAAACAGGCCGACACAATTGGCAAAGTAATTTTAAATACCAATTATCTGCATGCTCTTGTTGAGCAGCTTTTGGCGCAAGCTGAATTTGAAAATGGCAAAGTTCAATTAAAAACCGAATTGTTTTCACCCATCGAACTTGTTGAGCAAGTACTCACTCAGCTAAAGATACTAGCTGATAAAAAAGGCTTAGTCTTATCTAGCACTATACCGTCAGGGTTTCCTTCAACTGTGACTGGTGATCGTGAAAAAATCTATCAAATTTTAATGAACCTCATCATGAATGCCCTAAAATACACAGAGGCTGGAACCGTGCATTTATCCTTATTTCAAACAGAGGCTGACTCTTGGTGCTTACAGGTTTCTGACACCGGTATCGGTATTGCTCTGAAAGACCAATCTCGAATATTCGACCCATTCTGGCAAACCGATAACTTAAAAACAAAACTTCATAAAAACGGAACTGGGCTAGGGTTGTCGATTGTAAAAGAGCTAATAAACCTTATGAGTGGTGAAATAACTGTTGAAAGCGAAGTTGGGAAAGGTAGTATATTTACAGTGGTGCTACCTAATGAACCCGTATTAATGGAGACTGTATAGCTATGAGTACACAGAATTTCAATCAATCTGCAACTGCTTTAATCGTTGAAGACAATGTAGATTTAGCTAATGTTTACAGCATTGCGTTAAACGAGGCAGGGTTTCAAACTGAAACCCTATATGATGGCGCCGTGGCCATGTCGAAGTTAGCGATAGATACACCAGATCTCGTCATTTTGGACTTGGGTTTACCCAATGTTCCGGGCGAAGATATTTTGAGTTATATACGCAGCGAAGATAGGCTTGCACACACAAGGGTAATTATTACCAGTGCTGATCAACGCTTGGCAACTATGCTGGGCGGTAGTGGTGTTATTGTCTTGGTCAAGCCTGTCAGCTTTAAGCAATTACGTGAACTATCTGCTCGCTTGAAGTCACTCATTTAACCGGCTTAAAAACCGGTTTTTTGAGGGCATTCTACTTTCTGCCCCTATTTAGAGTGATGCCTACTTATTGGTTCAAATCGGCCGCTCGATCTAAATTCACCTACTTAGATCATTCAACAGCAATTCTAATTTTAGAAACTTAAGCGTCAATGATTCCGTTGATTTTCGCAAATCAAACTGAAACATCTGAGTTTGTAGGTGCGACTTTAGTCGCTTTAAGGGCAACTTATAAAAAGTCTGATTTAGATTTGAACCTTGATGCACTTCTCAATCACCCCATAAGCTCCAATACCAAAACAATAATTCAGCTTACAAGCCCTCTGCTACACGGCCGATCTATAAACGTGCATTGGCGATGAATCGGTATCGATACATAATAGAGGCTCACGATTAGGGTGGTGTAACAAAAGAGGAAAAATGAAAAAAAGTCGATCTGTTTCGCTCACATCAGATGCAAAAGAAAAGTTAGGCAAAGTTTCAACCGCAACATTGACATCTCAACTGATTTTGCACGGTTTCAAGAATACGTTTTTGAATGGGGTGGAACCGTTGAAAGCCAATAGTCGAATGATAGGGTATGCGGTGACGGTTAGATTTGTACCTGCGCGGGAAGACATGCCAGCCAAAGTGGCTGATTTGTCGGTAAATCCGCAACGATTAGCAGTAGAGTCTGTTGGGGAAGAGGATGTGCTGGTCATGGACGCACGAGGTGACGGCCGGGGGGCTGTTTTTGGCGATATTCTGGCGCTTCGCATTGCGATGTTGGGTGCGGCCGGATTTGTGACTGATGGTTCGGTCCGAGATACGCCAGCGTGTGAAAATATCGACCTTCCCATCTATTTAAAAGAGAAGCAAGCGACACGCTCAAATTTGTATCATCATCCGGCCGATTGGAACGTGACCATCGGTTGTGGTGGGGTTTTGATCGAGCCTGGTGATGTGATTGTAGGTGACAGAGAAGGAGTGGTTGCGATACCGGCCCATGTGGCGGAATCAGTGGCCCATGCGAGTTATGAGCAAGAGCTACGAGAAATGCATGTCATTGACATGGTGAAATCGGGCAAAAGCACGGTAGGGATATATCCGGCCGGAGATGCGACAATGGCTGAATTTGAAGCTTGGCGCAAAGAAAAAGGCATATAGACATGAAAAAATTCAAAGGTGTTTATCCTATTTTACCCACCCCCTTTTTAGACGATGGGTCGTTGGATATCAAAAGTTTGCGACGGCTTATTCAGTTTCAACGGTCAGCCGGGGTACATGGGGTCGCGATTTTGGGCCATATGGGCGAAGCGATTCATTTAAGCGAAGCTGAACGCCGCTTGATTATTGAAACGGTGATGGAAGAAGCCAAAAATGACTTGGCCGTCTGGGTTGGCGTCCGTGCATTTGGAACAATGGGGTGTGTAGAACAGGCAACAATTGCGGCCGACCTAGGGGCGAATTGTGTATTTGTCGCCCCCGTCAATGTCCAAAACGATGATGTGCTGTACCAACATTTTAAAACAGTGGCCGACGCGATTTCAATCCCCGTCATGATCCACGACTATCCCACCTCGTTCTCGGTTATTTTGTCAGTTGCGTTAATCAGCCGGTTGGGGCGGGATGGTATCTGCCCATACATTAAATTAGAAGATTACCCTGTCGGACCGAAAGTATCAGCCGTGCATGAGCAAT
>JBLIMP010000195.1:0-8855 GCA_047638855.1 Cellvibrionaceae bacterium
ATAAGGGCTGAGCAGATAGATGCCGATAAAGTTGATGACGAATAGAAAAACGATCCGGCCGATGCCAATCGCCTGTTCTGCGTAGAAAAGTCGGATCGCATCAACGTCTGAAGTCACACGAGAAATTAATTCCCCTGTTTGTGTTTGATCGTGATAGGTAAATGATAATCTCTGAAGATGATCGTAAAGGTAGTCACGCACTTTACGGGCAACCGTTTCGGCCGTCCAAGCTGCCCATCGGCCACTAAGATAAGTGAATACACCTTGTATCACCGCCATAGTGACAAACAAAATCGCTATCCATGGCAAAATTTCATTAATCTCGTTACGGCGCACAATGCCGTTTAGCCATTCGGCCGGCAACATCGATCCTTCACGAATCGGTTGCTGCTCAAGCACATTATCGATAAAAAATGCCAACAAGAAATAAACACCTGTTCGCGCAAATGTCGCAATCGCAATCGCGGCAATAGCCCCAAAATAGAGCTTCCGATAGCCGGCCATCAGTTGCCAGACCCCTTTTAATTTGGAGCTATGAGCAATGTTCTTTAAATCAAATTCGTTTACTTGCAAGGGTTTCACCTTTGTCAGTTGCTAGGTAACAGTGACTGGGTATTAAAATCAGTCATGCAACAAGCAAATAACTGATCAATAACAACTCGGTCACTGATTACTTATTTTTCGGCTGGAAAATGGGGATACAAAAAGTCACCTAAGGTAAGCGCCCATGGTTTGGTGACTTCAAAGAGCAAAAGAGCAAAAAAAAAGACCACGGGCGAGTGCACCGTGGTCTTGAAATTGAGTAGTTAGAGTCTTAGTTAGGCGGGATGACTCTCAAAATTCAGGCCACAGGCACGGAAAGATAAGGTAAATGCTACGGCTGGGGGGCACGTGATAAGGTGATACTTGTTATTCATCATTATTTCTCCGGTGTCTCCTAAAAAGATTTCGTCCGCTTCAGCTTTCTTCGCGGCCGATGCGCTAAACGAGTTAGCAAGCGCCAAACAAGTTGACGTAGGCCAATATAACAGCCTTTGAAAATAGCGTCAACCCCGATTCTAAATTAATTTTGAGTAGCATAAAGCTGGTTTCAAATGAATTAGAAAAAAATATTTTGACGTGATTTTACAGCTCTCAAAATATTTTTTGACATTTCTGCTTATATGATGAGAATAATTTTGCTAAAGAGCTTTTCTGCGTCAGAAAGAAAATTTCCTTTGGCCATTAAAATTATCAAAATCGATTTTTTAAAAGACCTAGAAAGATAGAATTTATACAAATTTGGTTGGATAATAGGTCGGTTTTTTGCCAAACGTAAAAAATATCGAAAATCGCAACCACTGAATTATGAAATATAAAACCCCAATAACGGGTCAGTTTACGTTCAATTACTCTTTCTAATCCAATAAGTTTTTGCAAATGTCCCTTTTTGAAGCATGACTTTCAACCTTACTTGCGCCCTCACTCAAGTTTAAAAGAGGGCGCAATGAGTCAATCAGCTTACCCATTTATCAAAATGGGTAATAGCTCAGCAGTCTAAAAAAATTGAGTTTGTAGGTGCGCCTTTAGTCGCTTTAGTCGGAAAACAATGGCTAAAGCCACACCTACGAACGGGTGCTGAATAGTTACCGATTAGATACGCTTAATTATAAGATTCCAAGTCTAAGATTTAGCTTGCAAATCGCCGATAATCTTTGACTGCAAATGGTTAGGCACTTGTCCATAATGGGAAAACTCCATCCCGTAAATGCCACGGCCCCCTGTCATCGAGCGCAAATCGGCCGAATATCTCTGCATTTCCGCCAAAGGAACTTCCGCCTTGATCACACTTCGAGCACCAATCGTATCCATCCCCTGTACCTTGCCACGACGGCCGTTCATATCACTTAAAATATCGCCCATATTGGTTTCTGGAACCGTCACCATCACCGCATAAATCGGTTCGAGCAACACCGGCTGGGCCTTCATCATCGCTTGGCGAAACGCCTCACGCCCGGCCGTTTGGAATGCGATCTCTTTTGAATCAACCGGATGCTCCTTGCCATCACAGACAACAGCCCTGACACCAGTCACTGGATAGCCAGCCACAGGACCCGCTTCCAAAGCCGCACGACATCCCTTTTCAGTTGCATTCACGAATGGGGCCGATATAGAGCCCCCGACGATCTCTGACTTAAATTCAAACTGCTCTTCATCAGGGATCGCCTCTAACCGAAGCATGATGCGTGCATATTGCCCCGATCCACCTGATTGTTTTTTATGCGTATATTCCGCTTGGCTTTGCCCCAAGATCGTCTCACGATAGGCGATTTTAGGGGTGGATGTGTTTAGGTCTAGCCCGTATTTTGACTTAGCCTTTGTGACCGATATTTCTAGATGAATGGTTCCCATTCCGGCTAGAATCGTTTCATGGGTTGAATGTTCGCTATACCATTTTAGTGTCGGGTCTTCAGACGTGAGTCGATTCAGTGTATCGCTCATTTTAGCAACATCTGATTGGTTAACTGGGTGAATGGCTATTTGCGCAATAGGCGCAGGCTGGCCCACAATCTCAAGATAATGCTTGTTAGACGGGGTTGAAAGGGTTCCATTCGTTGGCACGTCGCCTAGCTTCACAACCGCCCCGATGTCCCCGGCATTCAACCGCTTCACCATTGTTTGCTCTCGGCCATGCAATATTTGCAAAGACCCCACACGCACCTCAGTGTCGTTTGTCACGTCAATCATGCGCGAGTCAGACTGCAACGTACCACCATAAACGCGGACGTAGCTCGTTTTTCCATACTGATCATCACGAGTTTTAAAAACAAAAGCTGAAAGCGGCGCATCGGCCGAAACGTCGATAGTTATCGCTTCGCCAGTTGCATCCATGCCCATAGGGGGCATCACCTCATTGGGTGCAGGCATAAGCCGTGTCAAAGCGCCCAATACCGGCAGCACCGCAATCCCGTCTTCAGGAGCTGCATACAATATCGGGATGACCTCTCCTTTTAACATCGCTTTCCGCATCCCCTGCACCACATCTTCGTCAGAAAGAAAATCTTGCTCGAAATACTTTTCCATCAACGCATCATCGCCTAATGCAGCCGCCTCTACTACCGCCATACGGGCCGCGGCCGCCTCTTCCTGCAAATCGGCCGGTATCGGCTCCCGTCTGTCGTCGTCTCCCAAACGGCATTCCATCGCCAGCAAGTCAATGACCCCGCGAAAGTCAGCTCCCTCGCCCAACGGAATTTGCATCTGCACAAAATTACCGTCTAGATTAGATTCAATGCTCTCCATCGTGCGCCTTACCCGCACATTTTCTCGGTTCATGCGATTGATAACAAGCACCCGAGGCATCTTGCGTCTAGACGTCTCCTGCCATGCCATTTCTGTCCCGACTTCAACCCCCGACATCGCTTCTACTAAAACAAGGGCTCCCTCAGCCACATGCAGCGAGCTGTTTACTTCTCCCACAAAATCGATATACCCAGGGGTATCAATCAAGTTAACTTTCACGTTGTTCCGCTCAAAACATGCCACCGAAGCGGAAATTGAACTTTGACGTGCAATCTCTTCATTTTCGAAATCCATGATAGATGACCCGTTCTGCACGTTACCCATCCGCTTGGTAACGCCGGTCTGAAATAACAACCTTTCAACAAGTGTTGTTTTGCCAGAACCGGTGTGGCCAACAATCGCCACATTCCTAATATCCTTGGTTAGATACTCTTTCATGAATTTGCCTCCGATTACATATATTTCTCTTGATCAGCTACGAGATTGTTAAACCTGCTCAGCGCAGGGAATTTGTCAGGTCAATATATATCGCTTTTTTAAGATGGGCAAATCAACAAAATCGGTCTTGACGATGGTCAATAACTAGACTGATCCTTCTTCATTCTTAATGTACAATCCTGGTATCTATTCAGCAAGAAATTTCAGTCTGAGCCTGATAACGTCAAATTGACTTTTAAATCACCAACGTTATAATGCATTTTTTGAACGACCGTGCAAAAATCACATTGCTTTTAGAAAAAGGATTCCAAAACCCATGCAAGAAGTAGTCATAGTCAGCGCAGTACGCACCCCCATCGGCCGCATTCGTGGGGCCTTATCCCAAGTCCGTCCAGACGACCTTGCGGCCATCAGCATTAAAGCGGCCGTTGAACAGGCTGGAATCGATCCACATATAATAGAAGAAGTCTATTTAGGCTGTGCAAACCAAGCGGGTGAAGACAACCGAAACGTGGCTCGTATGGCAACCCTGTTGGCCGGATTGCCCCAAACAATTGGAGCCGTCACCTTTAATCGGCTTTGTGCTAGCGGACTGCAAGCGGTGAATCAGGCGGCCAGAGCGATTAAATGTGGTGAAGGGGATGTTTTTGTAGCTGGCGGGGTAGAAAGCATGACCCGCGCCCCCTACTCTGTCCCAAAAAATCCGGTTGGCTTTGGCCCTTCAGGCAACATCACCGGTTGGGACACCACCTTGGGTTGGCGTTACCCCAATCCGGTCATGAAAAAGTTATTCCCACTCGAAGGAATGGGAGAGACGGCCGAAAACGTGGTTGAACGAAGCCTTGATGGCGAGTACGGCGGCGTTACGATTACACGTGAAGCTCAGGATAAATTTGCGCTTAATAGCCAGAAAAAAGCGATCCACGCTATGAACAATGGCTATTTCGATAGTCAAATTGTGCCGGTCACCATCCCGCAACGTCGAGGTGATCCGGTTGTGGTTGAGACAGATGAACATCCTCGCTATAAAAAAACTGATGATGGGTACATGCTCGACACCTCTTTAGAACAATTAGGCAAGCTACGACCTGCTTTTCGTGAAGGCGGTAGCGTGACGGCCGGAAATTCTTCTGGCTTAAATGATGGTTCGTGTGCGTTGGTACTGATGTCGGCCGCCAAAGCAAAAGAGCTGGGTATCAAACCGCTAGCCCGCTGGATTTGTTCGGCCGCGGCCGGGGTTGACCCACGTGTGATGGGCATCGGACCGATCAGTGCGACCCAAAAAGCGTTGAAACGCGCTGGAATCGGGGTTGATGACATCAATTTGGCTGAACTCAACGAAGCCTTTGCGGCCCAATCTTTGGCCGTATTAAACGGACTTGGTTTAAGCCAAGAGATCACCAATGTGAACGGCGGTGCCATTGCGCTAGGCCATCCATTAGGCTGTTCAGGCGCACGCATACTCACAACCCTTATCCATGAAATGCACCGACGGGCTAATGCGGGCGAAAGCATGAAATATGGATTAGCAACGCTATGTGTGGGTGTCGGTCAAGGTGAAGCGACGATTATTGAGCGGCTAAATTAAGGATCAGTCTTGAGCGGCTAAAAACTATGAACGACGAACAACAAGAACTCGAATTTGAAACGCGAATCGCCAATGGGGAAAAGATCGAGCCAGGTGACTGGATGCCGGAAAAGTACCGTAAGCAGTTGATTCGCATGATCTCACAGCACGCCAATAGCGAAGTGATTGGTATGCTGCCAGAAGGAAAATGGATTCCGCATGCCCCTAGCCTACGGCGCAAAATGATCTTGATCGCCAAAGTGCAAGATGAAGCGGGGCATGGCCAATATCTGTATCATGCGGCCGAGACTTTAGGTGCAACGCGTGAAGAAATGCTCGACGCGTTTTTAGAAGGACGAGCCAAATATTCGAGTATTTTCAACTATCCTAGCCTCTCTTGGGCTGACGTGGGAATGATTGGCTGGTTGGTTGATGGAGCCGCGATCAAAAACCAAACGATGCTGGCCCAATGTTCGTATGGCCCGTACTCACGGGCAATGGTACGCATTTGCGCCGAAGAGACGTTCCACCACAAGCAGGGCAAAGAGATGGTTCTCAAATATGCGGCCGGAACCCCTAAACAGCGAGACATGGTGCAAGATGCATTAAACCGCTATTGGTGGCCATCGCTCATGATGCTGGGTCCGCATGATGCTGAATCGACCAATACTGATCAACTCATGAAATGGGGTGTCAAAACAAAAACAAATGATGAGGTTCGCCAAGAATACATGGCGGAAACAATTCCTGAACTACTGGCGGGCGGCTTAACAATCCCCGATGCAGACTTGGCTCAAGATGAGAACGGCGTATGGTATCATGGCCCCATCGACTGGAATGAATTTTGGCAAGTGGTTAAAGGCAATGGTCCATGCAATGCAGAACGTCTGGGCGCACGTCGAAAAGCGCACGAAGACGGTGCTTGGGTACGTGATGCACTCACAGCTTATTCTAGTAAAAAGTACGGCGAAAAGGCTTTCGCCGCTTAAACAGTGAACAGTAGAAAGCAATCGGCTAAAAACTAATCACTCACAAACTAACTCATGTCACAATGGCCCCGATGGGAAGTATTCAAAAAAGATAGTGAGAGAAAGCCGTACCAAGCGGTAGGATCGGTTCATGCCGCTGACCCGGAGCATGCGCTGCTAAACGCAAAAAATGTATTTGTACGCCGCCCGTCGGCCGTGAGCCTGTGGGTTGCTCCGGCCGCAGCCATCTACTCAAAAACGGCTCAAGAAATTGCAAATGAACCTACGTATGCGGAACGATTTGAATCGACCCAACGCTACGCTATTTTTCGAAAGGCCAGCCATCGACGATCGATCACATTTCTAGATTATGTGGGGGAACTATCGGCCGGGACGCCACAAATGGCCTTGCAACAAGCTCTGATTGAGTTTGCAGACCCGCCCGGACTAGCTTGGTGGGTAATCCCCGTGTCTGCCATCGTCTCAACAGAAGAAGATGCGGCCGAAGCTTGGTTTGATCCTGCTAAAACAAAGACGTATAAACAGCAGTCACAATATGGATTCATAAGCAAATTACGTGAGGGGCGCAAAGGATCGGTAACTGATGACAAATGATCAAACAGAGGCGCTTATTGCACGCTTAACAGCAATGGCAGATGATGAGTTGATTTTGGCCCATCGTGATTCTGAATGGACCGGGCACGCACCCATCCTTGAAGAAGATATCGCCCTAGCCAATTTGGCTCAGGACGAACTAGGTCACGCCACCACGATTTATGGGCTGCTTGAAACATTGACCGGTAAAAGTCCCGATCAGTTTGTTTTCTTTCGCGATGCGGCCGGCTTTCGGAATATTCAACTGGTTGAATTACCTAAAGGTGACTGGGCATTTACCATGTTGCGCCAATTTTTGTTCGATGCCTATGAGCATGTGCTCTATAACGCATTGATGAGTTCAACCTATCAACCGCTGGCCGATGTCGTTGCAAAATTCCGTGGTGAAGAAATGTACCATTTGCGCCATAGCCATTTGTGGGTTGAACGATTGGGGCTTGGCACGGCGGAGTCAAGCGGCCGAATGCAAGCCGCTCTCGATGTGATATGGCCGTACACGATGCAATTCTTTCTGACCATGCCGGGCGACGAGGTATTAGTTAGCATGGGCATCTTTCCAGAGCCATCTACGCTAAAAAATGAGTGGCAGGAGATTGTTCTGCCTCATCTAAAAGCCTCTAATTTAAGTGTGTCGCAAAACTCAACCATGCTCATGGCTCAACGCACAGCACACACACCCTACCTCACTGACCTACTGACCGATATGCAGCAGGTCACTCGACTAGATCCCGGAGCAGAATGGTGAGTTTAAGCGCGACAAAAATGGAGAATGAGCCACAACTAACAAGTGATGCCATCTGGAACGCGATGAATACCATCATGGACCCCGAAATTCCGGTGATTTCCCTGATGGACATGGGAATAATTCGGGCCGTTGAGCTAAATGCAAACAATGTGACGGTGACAATGACACCTACCTTCTCCGGTTGCCCAGCCTTACTTGAAATGGAAATTTTGATCCGTGAAAAAGTGCAAGCTTTAGGAGCTAAAACAGTGGTGGTCGAGCGGCAAATGAACCCGCCGTGGACAAGCGATTGGATTACCCCACAAGGGCGAGCAAAGCTAAAAGCGTTTGGGTTAGCCCCACCCCATCAGCATAATGGAAATGTCATTGCCACATTTTTTGATCTGGTCCCGTGCCCCCGTTGCGACTCGAAGAATACAAGTTTGCAAAATAGTTTCGGCTCCACATTATGTCGGGCAATTTGGACCTGCAATGATTGTTTAGAGCCTTTTGAGCAGTTTAAGCCTTTATAACCATCGACAATCTTCAGTTTTCTTAGCTACTTGAAGCCGAAAAGCTTGAAAGAATGGACGTCGCGCGTCATGGTATAATTCAAAAACAATCGTCTAATCAAGATCGAAACTGGCGAAAGGAAGAATCGATGACATTGAGTTTGGGTGACCATCTATCTAATGCTCTTCATGATATCAAGCAGCAAACGGGTAAAAAAATCAGCATTCTGCAAGACGAGATCGGCTATGCGTTTGATCCGGTTTTAACAGGGGATACGATTGAAAAGTGGCGCTATCGTAAAACGGCCCTATCCACCATTCAGTTGAGCTGTTTGGCGGAAACATTAATCGGCTATCAACACCCCAAACATAATCGAGAATGGCTTGTCATCTTTTTAGAAGCGGGGGGAGATCCATACCCAGAGGCGGCTTGTGAGCGGATATTCCCAACCAGCCCAACCACTATCGAAGTAAATCAAGTTTCTCAAGATGTGATATCTTCGGCCCCAGATTTGACCGCTTACCGTCCACCTGCATCGAGTGGTTTTGTCGGCCGAACACAAGAACTCAGCCATTATAAGCAGCAGCTAAATTCTAAAAAATTTGCCGCCATCTGTGGGATGGCGGGTATCGGCAAGACTTCTCTAGCGATAGAAATTGCACAAACGGCAAAATACGAAGCCATCTTTTGGCATCGCTTTTATGATCAAAATCTAAATACGTTCATTCGCAGATTAGCGGGGTTTTTA
>JBLIMP010000196.1:0-8813 GCA_047638855.1 Cellvibrionaceae bacterium
CGTGCGGTTCCGTGTGGTTCATTGTAGAGGCTATGTCACCCCTTAAAGGGTGGCTCGCCCCGTAAATAACACCGTTTATGTAGGGGCGAGCCATTTTTGTAAACAAAAATGACATAGCTCCTACATTTTAATATCGCACCTGAATAGTTACAATAACTTAATCATTAAAATCAACTAGATTTCAATTTTATAATGTATATGGAGAAGCGTTTTAGATGAAACAATTTTATAGATTAGTATGGCTTACCCTTTTGATGGGTTTGCTGATCGCTTGTGGCTCTGCACCACCTGAAAGCGGTGATGCGGTTGTGGAAGAGGTTGCAGAACCGGTGATTGTCGAAGCTGAACAAGTTGAAGCTGAGCAAGAAGCGATAGAAAAAGTAGCAGAAGAAGCTGAACCTATTGTCGAAGAGCCAATAGAAGAAGTCATAGAAGAAGAAATAGAAGAAGAAATTGAGGAGCCAACGGCAGACGAAGCCGTGCCAGAAGAGGCAGCCGAGGAAACCGAAGAGGTTGCAACGGCAACTGATGGTCCGACACATACGCCTGCGACAAATGTGGCAGAAGCTGTGATCGAAAGAGCTTATGATCAGGTTAAAGGTGCAGAGGAACCCATACTCATGATTATTGAGTATGGCGACTTTCAATGACCTGGCTGCGCAGCGGTGGATCCGCTGCTACGCCGTTTGGTAGACGAATATCCTGATGAAGTGCGTGTCATTTACCGCCACTTCCCTTTAACTCAAATTCACGACAACGCTTTTATGGCAGCTGAGGCAGCAGAGGCGGCCGGTGCCCAGGGTGGCTTCTGGGAATTTCATGATGCGCTATTTGAACATCAAGAAGACTTTGCCGCCACAGACAAAACACAATTGGCCGATTTCCTGTCTAATCTTGCCGATGAAATTGGTTTAGATGGGGCTATGCTCAAGCAAGACCTTGAATCAGGTAAATACCAAGCATATGTCGAGGCCCACTTAGACGAAGCCGCCGCCCTTCAATTGCCTGGAACCCCAGCTCTCATTGTAAATGGCAACCTTTTACAAGGTGGTACACCGCCTTTTGAATCATGGGAAGGGTATTTGGTTCAGCTACGTGATATGGCTGCATTGGCCGAGATGCAGTTTGACGCGCCACCCGCATTTACAATCAATAATGATTCGATTTACGTTGCAACGGTGACGATGGAGAGTGGGGATGAATTTATGATGGAGCTTTATCCTCAATCCGCCCCTTTAACGGTCAATAGCTTTGTCTTTTTAGCTCAACAAGGGTGGTTTGATGGGGTAACTTTCCATCGGGTATTGCCCGGATTTGTCGCTCAAACAGGTGATCCCACCGGTACAGGCTTAGGTGGCCCTGGTTACACCCTTCCCAATGAGATTGACCAGAGTCTTTCGCATGCGGAACTAGGGACTGTTGCTATGGCAAACTCTGGACCTGACACCAACGGTAGTCAGTGGTACATTACACTTGGCGACGCAGCTACTCTTGATGGTAGTTACACTATTTTCGGCCAAGTAGTTGAAGGGTTAGATGTGGTTCAAGCGATTACCGCACGTGACCCATCTCAAAACCCGGACAGTCCGGAAGGTGACGTAATCGACTCGATTACAATAGAAGAAAAATAGCACGAAGAGAAAAAAGGAACCGGTGCCAAAGTCATTTAAGCGATGAACAGTCGTCATTTGGATGGCTTTGGCATATACCAATCATATGCCTGCCTCTACCCTTAATCCTAAAATTATATTTTCTGCATTCTGTTTAACTTTGCTGTTTTTGGTAGGGTGTGGCTTTGTAGATCCGCCGGTTCCTACTATTGTGCCTACGGTTACCCCGCCTAGCGATATGTTGTCTCTTACAACGGCGAAGTTCACGTATACGCTGGTTGAAAATGCGCAAGTACCAGGGACTGACATTATTTATCGTACCCGTGACGAGAATAATATTTTTATCGACATGCAAGGGCAACCATCGGTACGACGGTTTGGAGATAATTTAAATGGGTCAAAAGTGCTGGTTCCAGGCGTGATGGGCAACTACAGTCTTCGGCTTGTAGATGCGACTTTTGGAAACCCGTATATTTTTGGCCCTGTCACTCTGACGATTTTTAACCCAGCGCCGGTTGAAATGACCGGTGCTACAAGCGGTCCGGTTGGGGCAAGCATTGTCTATGATGGGATAAATATCGATTATCGGGTTCCACGCGGCCGGAGCTTGCCCGGATCAACGGTGACTTATTTGGGCAGGGATGATTTTGGGGCGATTTTAGGTGGCTCGTCTCAATACCGGTCGTTGCCGGAGGGCAATTCGTTTGTCTGGACCGGCCGATTACATGCGTATGCCATTATTCAGTATGATTTGAAGGCGGTGAGGGTAACGCCTGAAGAATTACAGATGGTGGGTAGCGCAAAACTTTATCTATATAACCAACCCCTTCTTATTACGAATTAGAAGCGATGCACTTTTCTGTTCTGACTTTAAACCTTCACGGAACAATTGACCGCTGGCTAGGGCGCAGAGAGCTTATTGTTGCGGGTCTAGTTGACAGCCAACCTGATGTTATCGCTTTTCAAAGAGCGAATATTTGGGGCGGGCAGGTTCAATGGATAGTGCGCCAAATCAATGAACGCATAGGATTTAAGAAATACCATGGGATACAGCGTCGCCATCGTGGGTTTGGCTCCTTTGCAGATGGGGTTGCGATCGCTAGCGTGTACCCGATTGTTTTTAGTGAAACACTCAAGTTACCAGAGAATCGCACGGCGTTATTGGTGAACATAGAGATGCCAACGGGTGATACTATTGATATTGTGTGCTGCCATTTAGTACCCGGTATTCGTTTGCCAGAAGTGCGCTATCAGCAGGCAATGGAACTGACTGGCTGGCTGTCGATTGCCGGCCGATCTAGTTGGCAAGTGATTGCCGGTGGCTTAAACGATGTGCCAGAGAGCAGAACGATTCAACGTATAAAGCAGCAGTATCGTTCTGCATGGGAAACTGTGTATGGGTACGAGCCGATTGCGACGTGGCCGACAGGATTAGGGGATGAATATGCAGGTTGGACCGGTTGCTTAGACTATTTATTTGCGACCCCTAATTTGGAAGTGATAGGTGCTCGGCTGTTTGGAAATCAGGTTCACCTAGTAGATGAGACGTTGTTTATGTCTGACCATGTTGGTCTTGAAGCGACTTTTAGTTTGAACTCAAAGCTTTAGCCAGCTTGTGATGAGAGAATCTTTTAATCTACCATTTCTTCATTTAAAACAGTGTCCTCAGCCGCTCATTAAAGGTAAAATAACAGCATGATTTCGATTATTGCCCCTGTCTACAATGAAGAAGAAGTGCTCCATTCGCTTTATGACCGTATTCGCGAGGTAATGGAGGCGGCCAATGAAGAGTGGGAATTGATTCTGGTTAATGATGGAAGCCGGGATCGTTCGGCCGAAATTATTGGAGAACTCAATCAATTAGACGGCCGTGTGCGTGGGTTAAGCTTTTCGCGAAACTTTGGTTTTCAAGAAGCGGTGACGGCCGGTATGCACCACGCTTCTGGAGATGCGGTTGTTTTGACCGATGCTGATCTGCAAGACCCGCCTGAAGTCATCCCTCAAATGGTTGCTAAATGGAAAGAGGGGTATGACGTAGTTTATGGTGTGCGTTCTCAGCGGGAGGGCGAAACGTGGTTTAAGCTGATCACCGCGAAACTTTTTTATCGAATTATTCATCGTATTACAAGTGTTGACATCCCATTGGATACAGGTGATTTTCGCCTAATGGATCGGCGAGTTGTCACCGCAATCGGCCGGATGAATGAGCGGAATCGCTTTTTGCGCGGCATGGTCCCTTGGGTTGGATTCAAGCAGATCGGCATTGAATATGTGCGTCATCCTCGCTATGCAGGAGAATCAAAATATAGCTCTGTTCGAAAAATGGTTGCATTTGCTATCGATGCAATCACTAGCTTTTCATATTTCCCTTTGCGTTTGGCGACATTTTTTGGCTTTTTAATGGCATCAATTAGTGCGATTGCGATCTTGTTGGTCGTTTTTATACGGCTATTTCTTCAGAATGAAGCCCTGCTTGGCCAAGGGACAACCTTGGTCACGGTATTATTTCTAGGAGGTGTTCAGCTTATTTCGCTGGGCATTATCGGTGAATACTTAGGGCGCATTTATGATGAAGTAAAAGGCCGGCCGCTTTATTTGATAGATAAAAGTTGGGGATTAGAAGAGAGAGATGAGACGGTTTCAGGGGGGAGAATATAAAGAGTGGAAATTACATATAGCTTCTATAATCAGCAAGAAAATCAGTAAGAATTGATGATACCAAATAGATATCATAGGGTAATCGTTTCAAAATCATTTATTTAGCAATTTGTTCAGGCGTTATAATATCCGAAATTCTCATGCTTCAAGCCTGTGTGCATTAAGGGGTAAACGTTGGATTTAAGAAAAAGTGCGAACGGCCAATCTGGCCCATCTATTATTCCCAATTGGCTCACTTATTTATTATCTGGGTCTTTTATCGTTAGCGGTATTGTCGTTTCTATATTTGTCTTTTTGACGGCAGAAGCGGTTCTTGCTCAACCGCTTAACCCACTTACTCAAGGTTTGGGACAATTATCTGCTACGGTTGAACCGATTATTGTTGAACAAACAGCTACACCACTCAATGGAGGTGCGGCTCCAGGGATAATTATTGGGAGCGAAGACGGGTTGCCGACGTTTGATGCTCAGCAGGCGATTCAAATTCAACAAACACAAGACTCTATTCGGGGAACTGTTGAAGCAAGCGGCCGTATTACGGTGCTTGTGATGGGGATTGATCGGCGGCCGGGGGAAGATTTTCAATCTTTGACAGACACCATGATGGTCGTCTCTCTAAACCCATTGGATAACACCGCTTCGATCATGAATATTCCGCGCGACTTTTTTGCAGAGATTCCGGGTGTTAACGGCCGTAGGCGTATCAACACCGCGTTTAACATCGGTTACGGCCGTGGAGTTCGGGGGCCAGCGGGGGGAGCTGCCTTAGCGATAGAAACGGTTGAACAAAATTTAGCCATTGTTATTGATCACTATGTTCTTATCGACTTTACCGCTTTCATTCACTCTGTTGATGCAATAGGCGGTGTTGATATCGATGTGCCGAAAGATATTTACGACGCAAGTTACCCGACGATGAATTTCGGTTATGAGGTGTTTGCCGTTTCTGCAGGAGCCAACCATTTTGATGGGCAAACGGCGCTTAAATATGCGCGTACACGGCATGGAGATACCGACTTCGGCCGATCAATGCGCCAGCAACAGGTCATCATGGCGGTTCGAGACAAAGTATTCGATTTAGGAGTTGAAGAATTGCTGTTTCAGTTTCCTATTCTTTATGCAGAAGTAAGCGAAGGTGTTCGGACAGACTTAGCCCTTTCAGACATGTACTCCCTGGCAATGATAGCGAGATCCATGCCGCGCGAGAATATTAAAACAGTTGTGCTTGACTACAATCATTTCTATAACTACACCACACCGGACGGGCAACAGGTTTTGATTTTGCAGAATGCGGCTATAGGTCCCGTTATTGCGGATCTATTCTACGATTAGTTTTGTCGGTTGAGATGATTGGAGGCTCCATTCTTAATTGAGAATGGCTAATTTTTAGACTTATCGGCCGGAGCCAACCCATCATTTCTTGATTTCTTGCACTTAAGTTAAGTTAAAAACAAGCATATTTAGGGAGGTCACAATATCTCCCTTCCCTGTTTTGACACGCAAATCAATATCTAAAAGATGAGCATATATTTGCTCAAGCTGCTTCATGCTAAAGCTTTTTGTCTGATTTAATACCTTTCCGACAACAAAACTGTGAAACTTTGTCTCTTTTGATATCTCCGGCGGCCGCATGTTTAGACCAGCCAGTTCTTTCACCTGAATCATCATTCGGAACTGGCGTACAAACATCGAGAAAATTAAAAAAGGCTCTGCCCCCTCATTTAATTTTTGTTGTAGTAACAAGGCCGCACGCGCCCCATTCCGATTGCCAAGTGCGTCAACAAGATCAAAAATATTGACCTCAGCGATGTGAGGGGAGAGTAGCTGTACATCTTTTACGGTAATTTCGGCCAATTCTCCGTCATTTTCAGACAGCTTGTAAACGACCATTTTTTCAATTTCATTGTCTAATAAGGTCAGGTCATTGCCTGCATTGGCAGCTAACATACGGGCCGCGGCCGGATGCATTTTCCCTTCTTTCTGCTCGGCCCGCTTCATGATCCACTGCTCTAATTTGGGGCCAGCCATCGGCTCAAACTTGCGTACGACCCCTGATACACCCTCTTTCTCAGCCAGCTTTATCACTTTGCTATTACTTTTAAGTGCTTTGTTTTCGATAAAGAAAAGCCGGGCTGAATCGGGAATCGTTTCTAGGTAGTTTAAAAGCTTATCTACCTCTTTTCCATCCGGTTTACTATTGAAGTAATTTTCGACAATAATGAGTCGCTTTGGGGCCAGAAAGGGCATTGCATTGCAGGCATCCATCAGATTGTTCACACGTAAACCTTTGCCATCAAGCCGAGTGGTATTTAGCGACAGCATATCTAGATCGCCGATTTTCGCTTTTATTTTGTCTAATGTTTCCCACGCACTATGGGTGTTTTCGCCATGAAAAATATAAAACATAATTGCTGATAATACCTGTTAGAAGAATGTTCACAAAAGATATGTCTCTAGGCTTGCGTATTTTCTTCAAAATTTTGAGCCGTTTCAATAAAGTAGCTATTTGATCCATCGCTGTTTTGTTGGCCTAGCAATAGTCGAAAGATGTGGCTGATTAAGGGGGGGCTGATTTTTTTAACACTTGCGATTTCCATTTCCCCCGGCCGGCCGGTGGTTGTGTAGGATTGAAAAAACATGCCGGCCGGTTTTGACACGATTAAGGCGACAACAACCGCCAAAGTTGCACCCGGCACTGTGCCTAAAGCGTCAATGAAAGACATGGTTGAGCTACGGCTGCGCTTTCTTTCAAAAGCAAAAACAGCCTGCCCCGCCAATGTTGCAAGAACCGCCGTTGTTAAAAGCACGGTGCCACAATTAGGATGTAGAGCCAGCTCCTCTTCGCCGCTTTTCATGCGTTGCAAGGCCTCGCGTGCGGCCTCTTCAATCGCATCGGCCGGAATATCCCCAAACAGATTGAGATAAAAGCCATTCACAGAAGCATTGCCTTGCGCACCAAACCCTTTATACCGGCGGGATAGAATATGTATTGTTGCATGTTCTAAACCGTGGTTTCTTCTAACTTGAGTGATTAAATTGGTATCCATAATTTTATTTTGGCCTTCAGGCACTATTTCTTTTGGCGTTCTTTTGGCGCCCTTGTACGGTTGCAACCAAACGGCGGCCGGAAGCATGATTCCGGTGCTCACACAGATAAACCCCTTGCCATGTTCCTAAAGCCAAACGGCCCTGAGATATAGGGATTGTTAACTCGGTACCGGTTAATATCGCCTTAATATGAGCAGGCATATCATCAGCGCCTTCAAATATATGTTGATAGTGGGGGGCATTTTCTGGAACAAGCAAGTCGAGATGTTTTTCCAGATCTAATCTTACTGTTGGGTCCGCATTTTCGTTAATCGCTAGTGATGCGGAAGTATGTTGTATGAATAGATGGAGTAAGCCGACTTCAATTGTGGCGATGGTCGGGATATGGCTCAGTATCTCCTGCGTGACAAGATGATATCCTCGTGATTTAGCGGAAAACTGAATGTTGATTTGATCCCAAAACATAGGCTATTTTACCAGCCTATTTAGTAGATGGCTCTTTTCTTAACGATAGAAGGGCGATTATGAAAAACTCATCAAGCCAAGGCTTTTTGGTTTTTAACTATCTGATCGCCTCCTTTTATTTTTGTTAAGGCGGGTAATAAATGTAGCGGCTCAAAATTTGAAACCATAGTCTCTATTGGTAACCGTTCAGAGGGGTGTAAGGCCGTAGGCATTCCCTTCGGTCGGGACGGGAAGAAAATCTCTTCTTCGGGGCTTAAAACCGCCCCGCCCCTTTCACCCCTACGAAGTTATGCGTATCAATGACAGGGGGACTGAACGGTTACCTCTATTGTTTGTTCTGCGCTGGATTGCAGTGCGAGGAACTCATTTCTAGCATTTTTTAGGCCGCTTGTTGCACATTGGCCAATGTGCTCAATTTTGTTAAAAGGGATAGCAGATATCACTGTGATCACCTGGTGCTTAAAATCATGCTCTGTAGGTTCAGCACCTATTTTGAGCGAGAGATGATCAAGCGGAGATTTTGGTTGAGTGCGGATTTGTGCGAGGGCTGGAAAGTAGCTAGCAGATTCTACAAACGTCTTTTTGCTTAGTACGTGCCGAATCTCTTGATTCATTTCTTCGACAGAAGCGTATCGATCCTCAGGTTTTTTAGCCATTGCTTTTAGCACAATATCCTCTAACGACTTAGGGACATTGGGATTGATTGAAGTTGGCAAAGGAACAGTTTCGGTAAGGCGATTTCCGAGAATAAAACATGCAATTGCATCAACAAAATCGCCTCACCTCGTCAACTTGATTGACACAGCCAATTCCCCTGAGCTAGTTTGCTAGATAATTATTTTTCGGGGTTGGCCTTATACCTAGCGAGCTTCGCTAGGTATAAGGCCAAATAGGTACTAAGGGGTTAGCCTTTTTGGCAGAAATAGGGACTAGTGGGTTGCAGAAATTGGTACTAGCGGGTCAACTTAATTTGCGGAAATGGGTGCAAAGTACCATTTACCATCTTCTATCCTTCTATCCTTCTATCCTTCT
>JBLIMP010000197.1:0-8802 GCA_047638855.1 Cellvibrionaceae bacterium
GGTGTTGAAATCTCTGATGGTAAGGTTGAGTACGACCAAGAAAATCAGCTTCTGCGTTGGTTCCACACCTACAAGAATGATGTACACACAATCCGATTGTTTCGTGAAAAAGGGGAGCCAGAAATCGAAGCCGGGCTATTGTTGACCAATGCGGACGGTGATCAGATCGTACTTGAACATCACTATCGAGCGACAAATGGGATCAAACTGCATACGGTTGAAGCGGGGCCGAAAGATGGTGAAATGGTGATTCTTTTGCACGGATTCCCTGAATTCTGGTATGGCTGGAAAGAGCAGATCCCCTTTTTAGTTCGGCAAGGCTATCGGGTGGTGGCACCCGATCAGCGGGGCTACAACCTATCTGACAAACCGCCACGGGTGGCCGACTACCATCTCGATAAGTTGGCCGATGACATTATCGGTTTAATGGATGGGTTTAAACGAGAAAAGGTCTTTCTGGTTGGGCACGATTGGGGTGCGGTCGTCACGTGGTGGTTAGCGGCGCGTGATCCCGGCCGCTTTTATCGGGCGATGGTGCTTAACGTGCCACATATCGACGTATTACGCCAAGACCTGTGGTCAAACTGGGAGCAAATGCGTAAGAGCTGGTACGTTCTCGCTTTTCAGATTCCGTGGCTGCCAGAATGGCTTGTGCCTCGCATGAAAATTTTAGAGCGCTCAAGCCATCCAGATACGTTTACGGCCGAAGATTTACAAAAATACCATCATGCTTGGGAGCAACCTAATGCGCTGCGTTCAATGATTAATTGGTATCGGACACTGTTACGGTTTTCCCCTAAGCTTCGTGATCCGCAGGTTCACATCCCCATGCTAATTGTGTGGGGGACGCAGGATGTTGCACTGACTCGCAAGACGGCGGTGCAATCGGTAGAATTTTGTGACGATGGACAACTTTACTTTTTGGAACAGGCGACCCATTGGGTGCAACACGATGAGCCGGAGAAGGTCAATCAGTTGATCGGCCGATTTCTGGGGCTAGAAACCAGTGAATCATAGCAATTACCAGACTGCATCAACTAGCCATTAGAAGAACTCATTCTGTTTGCCACCCCTCAATATCAGGGTTATAACGCCTCAACTATCCTAATCAATTGGAGGCCAAATGAGCTTTGTCGAATATGAAACATGGCGTATCGCAAAAGGCAATGAAGAAGAGCATCATCAAATGATTCGTGATTGGTTTGCGTTTGTAAAAACCCATCATGCTGATCTTTTCCCAGAATGGAAATCGGCTCGTTATTTTCGCCAAACTGATCGAGAGGGGCAGCCGGAAGGCACCTACATCATGCTGTTTGAGTTTTACTCGATCAAAGGCCATCATGCCTACAAAGAAAGACGAAAGAATTGGTCTGGCCCGTATGAGGCATATAAGGCGGTTGATCCTTATGCTCTTTTTGAACCGGGAACAGTGACAACGGATTATTGGGAACCACAGGAAAAAGAGCTGTGGTTCAATTTTGATTAACTCAAAGAGGAAAAATAATGTCTCAAATAACTGGTGGTGAAGCGATAGTTCAAGCACTTATTCAAATGGGGGTCGATACGATATTCGCCCTTCCAGGTGTGCAAAATGATCATCTGTTCAATGCATTACATGGTGTGCAAGACAAAATCAGAGTGATTCACACACGCCATGAGCAAGCAACCGCATATATGGCGATGGGGTACTCACTGGCCCTCGATAAACCAGGTGTCTACTGTGTAGTTCCCGGTCCGGGGGTGCTCAATACAACTGGTGCTCTTTCAACAGCATATGCGGTCAATGCAAAAGTGTTGTGTTTAACGGGTCAAATCGCGTCGCACACAATCGGTAAAAATTATGGGATGCTGCATGAAATTCCTGATCAGTTTGGTATTTTGGAACGGCTTACTAAATGGGCCGGACATATCGGCAAACCGGAAGATGCCCCTCAACTGGTTGAAGAGGCGTTTCGGCAAATGCTAAACGGTCGCCCACGGCCGGTTGCGCTTGAATTTCCGCAAGATGTGCTATCAGCGACGGCTGATTTAAATTTTCCCTTGAATATCTCCTATCCTAAAGTAGATAAACCGGAACTCGATCTTGATGCGATTGGCAAAGCGGCCAAGATGTTAGGCGAAGCCAAGAATCCGATGATCTTTGTAGGCGGCGGTGCCACCCATGCCCATGAAGAAGTGCGCGAACTAGCAGAAATGCTCCAGGCACCGGTTGTCCCCGGCCGGAATGGGGCTGGAATTCTGAGCCGTGATCATCCTTTAAGTATGGTGACTCCTGACGGGCACAAATTATGGGGAGAAGCCGATGTCGTTATCGGTATTGGATCTCGTATGTATGCACCGCTTATGCGCTGGGGGCTTGATGATGAACTTAAGATTATTCGCATCGATATTGATCCAGAAGCGGCGGATACGGTTGTGTCGCCCACGGTCAAACTTACGGCCGATAGCCAGGATGCACTTCAAGCTTTAATCGAACTTGTTCCAAAACACAATCGCTCACGGCCGTCTCGGGCCGATGAGATGATGGCCCATCGGGCCGCCATGAATGAAACGTACAAACAGCTTGAACCGCAATGGTCAATTAACCAAGCGATCCAACGTGCTTTACCTGAAGATGGGGTAATCGTTGATGAAGTCACTCAGATCGGCTTCACTGCTCGATTTATGCAGCCGGTTCGCAATCTTCGATCATACATCTCAACCGGTTACCAAGGAACTTTAGGATTTGGCTTCGCAACCGCATTGGGGACAAAAGTAGCTCTTCCAGACCGGCCAGTTATCAATATTACCGGTGATGGCGGCTTTATGTACAACGTGCAGGAACTATCCACGGCCGTGCGCCACAACATCAATCTTTGCACCATCTTGTTCGCCGATGGGGCGTTTGGCAACGTACGCCGTATGCAAAAACAAGATTATGATGGCAAAGTCATCGCTTCTGATCTGCACAATCCCGACTTCGTAAAAATGGCTGAATCATTTGGGGTTAAAAGCCAAACGGCCGAGTCACCCGAACAACTTGAAAAAGCGATCAAGGAAAATCTCAAACATGATGGGCCATCCCTTATCGTTGTGCCAGTCAGCGAAATGCCCAGCCCGTGGCCGATTTCATTCCCCCCACCCAGCCGAGGTTCCAAATCTAAATAAAAAAGAGAGTTGCTAGGGTTTTCCTAGCAACTCTCTTCTCAGTAACTCAATTCAAAAGCTGACGGCTAATAGCTATTCTAGTGATTCAAAATCTGTGACAAGAACAACTTTGTTCGCTCATGCGACGGATTGTTAAAGAAATCCTGCGGATTATTGATTTCAACAATCTCGCCAGCATCCATAAAGATAATCCGTTTTGCTACTTCGCGTGCAAACCCCATCTCATGGGTGACAGCCACAATCGTATAACCTGCTTCTGCTAAGCCTCGCATTACATCAAGTACTTCCGAAATCATTTCAGGGTCAAGGGCCGATGTCGGCTCATCAAACAACAAAATCTTCGGCTGCATCGTCAATGCACGGGCGATCGCAACACGCTGTTGCTGTCCGCCAGAAAGCTGACCTGGATATTTGTCCGCCTGTTCCGGAATACCCACACGAGTCAGCCATTTCATCGCCAGCTCTTCAGCCTTTTCACGTGTCCATTTACGGACATTGATCGGTGCAAGTGTAATATTCTCTAAAATCGTTAAATGTGGAAACAAGTTGAATTGCTGAAATACCATTCCAACTTCGCGACGAATTTCATTGATGTTACGCAAGTCATGCGTTAATTCAATCCCATCAATGATAATCTGTCCTGCTTGATGCTCTTCTAAGCGATTCATGCAGCGGATAAAGGTCGATTTGCCAGACCCTGAAGGGCCGATAATCACAATCGCTTCGCCTGATTTCACCGTTAGATCTAACCCTTTTAACGCTTCAAAATCGCCATACCATTTGTGAACACCACGACAAACGATCGCGTCCTCATGTCGTGTTGCTTCTGGTCCATCCATTAAAGCCATAATCTTATCCTCAGTAAGTCTGACTATTAAATAAACAGTCAGACTTTGCTATTTTTTATATTATCGAACGCCTAAACCGGTACGTTCTTCAAGTCGGCGACTATATGCCGATACAACAGAGCTCACTAAAAAGTAAAGTACAAACATAAATACGTACAACTCTGTTCTCAATCCAAGCCATTCAGTATTTGCAATGATGGCTCTAGTTGCACCGACTAAGTCGATCATACCAACCAGTGCGACCAATGATGAAGACTTAAATGTCCCGATCACAGAGCCGGTCAATGGTGGAATCAAAATCCTCAATGCCTGTGGCAAAACGATAAACCGATACTTCTGTAAGGTGTTTAAACCCAGTGCATCAGAAGCCTCGTACTGCCCCTTCGGGATCGCCTGCAATCCACCTCGAACTAGCTCAGCCATGTAAGATGACGAGAAAATCGTATACCCAATGATGACAGCCCAGAAGCTTTTAATACCAGTGCTACCTTCGGCCGCAAAAAACGGAGCCATAACAATCGCCATAAATAACAGCGTAATCAGCGGAACACCACGGACAACCTCAATAAACAGAATGCTAAACGCCTGTACAAAATTTCCTTCATAAGATCTCTGGAAATAGTATGCCGCAATTAAAATGAGCACTGGCCATAAAGACAAAAGCCGTTCAAAACTGTTTCTTGATGTGGCCCACAGTTCAGGCGTACTGCTTGCAAAGAACCAACCAGCCGAGAGGATCGCAATCGGCCAAATAATCCACCATGGAATGCCCTGCACGTCTGCTCGCCGGCCGAGTGCAAGAAAGATACCGATCGGCAAAGACAAGAAATTGACAAAAATCGCAAAGATGACAGTCAGCAGCAAACCGCCTAACGCATCCACATCAATCGGCTCAAATATTCCCGTCTGCCCGATAAGGCGCCAAATAAGATAACCGACCGGCCAAGCCAAAGCCCACATCGCGATAGTCATCGGGTCAAGCTGAATAACCTTAAAGAACCATAAAAGCCCCATCAAAGCCAATAACACGCCTGTTCCAAGAAACAAAGTAGATACGTCAACAAGTGGGCCAGTATAATTAATACCCACAAGCAGTATATAGATCGCAAATGGGGATAGTGCCCAGGCAATATTTGTACCTGTGGCCAATGGCTTAAGCGTAGCTTTTAATGAATCTCTTGAAGAAACAAATGAAAAAAGCCATAAAACAAGGATAAACCCTGTTGCCGTAAGCACCCGCCAATTATGCACTGGGTCGAGCAATCCTGTTGCCAACAACTTTCTAGCCGCCCATAGCACACCCCATGTTGCACCTACAGAGCGTACATCTGGAGCCGTAGTCGAAGGGCTAAAGGTGGCATCAACGTAGCCCCACTGCCACAAACCTGCAGCAACAAGGCCAAGCATGAGGGCCACCAACAATGTTAAAACAGCGTTTGAAACTGTATTAAACATGTTTTCTTTCAGCCATACCGTCCAACTTGTGTGAGCTGTAAATAACTCACCCATGACCGTTGAACCAACAAAGAACGCCCAGACTGCAAAAATGATTCCTGCGCGTGCTGGAGCCGATATTAGCTGAGAAACCAAGGTGAAAAGTGTAATGGCAACAAGGATAATGACCCCTATCATCAAGCCATTTGATCCGGTTAAATTATCTTGAAGAAAATAGTTCCAATTAAACTTCTTCGAAAATGTCCAACGCTGCTGCCCCGGACGTGTTGCGCTATTATTCGATACAGTTGTTGCCATTTTTAACGCTCCACGATCAGAATACGATCGTTATACCAATTCAAGACTACAGAGAAGAGCAAGCTGATTGAGAGATACACAGCCATCAAAACAATCATGATTTGTAACACTCGGCCAGATTGATTCATCAAAGTCTGTGAAACAATATAAATTTCAGGGAAAGCGACCGCGACCCCAAGACTCGTATCTTTCATCAAACTAAGATATGTACTAATCAATGGCGGGATAATCACCTTCAAAGCCTGAGGCATAACAATCAGACTCAAACGCTGTCCATTATTAAGCCCAAGCGCACGAGATGCCTCTGATTGTCCTTTAGATACAGATAAGATACCCGCCCGAACAACCTCAGCCAACCCTCCTGCATAGAAAATTGTTAATCCCAAAAACAGAGCGAAAAATTCACCCGTCATCGACCAGCCACCTACAACGTTAAAGCCTTCAAAACGTGGAATGCTCCAAACAAGTGGTTGCTCTTTTAATGGCAAAATCAAGTTCGCCGATGGGTTTTCAAGAGTGGTGAGCTGAGCCGACAATGTCGATTGTTCCCCGATGTAAAACTCACATCCACCTTCTACAAAACTAGCTGTCGCTTTCGTAGGGCTACTAAACCGTGCGACCTCAAATGGGATCCCTTGGCTTCTTAAGCGGTTTGTCAAATTTGGCTCTGATGATGACTCACGCATAGCACAAAATTGAAAGGCAAGATCAGCTTGAGCGTCCTCTGGGAGAGCAGCAACCTCGCTAATATGATTGACACCAGCCCGCTGAAGCATGATCTGTTCGAAATCGCCGAACTCTTTAACTCGACTTTTTGTTGCCACAAGCAACCCTTCGTTATTGGCAACACCACTCGCAACGAACCAGCCAATGGCCGCAATAATAACAAAGCCTGCCACGCCCCACCCGATTCGATTTTGAGATTTACCCGTTTGCTCTTCGCGACGGCCCAAAAACATCCAAACCACCTGAAATTGGATCGCCCCTAATATCAGGAATGCGATCCAAATGGGGGCCGAGGACATGAACAGCGGCCATGGCATTCTAAAACCACGATTTGAGAGGAAAATAGGCAATCCAAACGGTTGTAGAGCTTCCTTAATGTCAGGCAATGCTAAAACAATTGAAAAATAGATAAGCAGAAGTTGGACAAGAATAGGCGTATTACGAATAACTTCAATGTAGGCAAGGGAAAGTCTGGATATAAGCCAATTATCAGACATTCGAGCAATACCCATCAGCGTCCCAAGAATGGTCATGGCTATTAAGGATAAGAATCCAACTCGAAATGTATTGACTAACCCACTTGCAAGTGCCCACCAAAATGAATCTGATGTAGAGTAATCTAACGGAGTGTCAGAAATGTCAAACCCCGCTTCGGTGTCCATGAAGTCGTACGCACATCGATAAGAAACACGACCGTCTCGACATCTAAATTGGGCTTCTCCCAATTTGTCAATATTTTTGCCAAAGTTTGAAAATAATGTAGCTGCTCCAAATAAAAGTAAGAAAATAAACCCTATCTGACCTAAAACACCGAGAAAACGAATATCAAAGATATATGAAAATATTTTGGATCCTAAATCGGACGACTTAGAGGGGGGAGGTGGATCGGCGCTAACTTGGGCCATAGTTTACCATCCTTGTTTCGTCATTTTGCATAGGCAAAATGTTGTTAAACTTCACTCACTGAATCATGCTAATTCAGTGAGTTGGGGCGGGAGAATTCCCGCCCCAACCACTTTGGTCTTCAATCTGGTCTATTTAAAATAAACCAAGATTAATTCCCGCTATTCCTAATTAACGGAATGGTGGAGAGTAAAGCAATCCGCCATCAACCCATTGTGCATTCACACCACGTGACAAGTTGAATGGTGTGTCTGGACCAAGATGCTTGGTGAAGATTTCACCGTAGTTACCAACCTGGCTGATAATCTGATAACAGAAGTCGTTGTTCAAACCGATAGCTTGACCAAGGTCGCCTGATGCACCCAAGGTACTTAGGATGGTTGGATCGTCGCTACCAAGCATGTCATCAACGTTTGCGCTAGTAATACCCAACTCTTCAGCTTGGATAGTACAGTTAACAGACCATTTGATGATGTCGAACCAGTTGTCGTCGCCATGACGCACTAGAGGGCCAAGAGGCTCTTTAGACATTACGTCTGGAAGGATTTTTACTGCGCTAGCGTCATCAAATAATACAAGGCTACCAACCAATGCTGATGTGTCAGTGGTGTATCCATCACAACGGCCTTCAGCAAATGCTGAGCGGGTTACGTCGCCAGTGTCTTCAAATACAACCGCTTCGTAGCTGATGTCTAGTTGAGCAAATACAGAAGCTAGGTTCTTCTCGGTTGTGGTACCTGTTGCAACACAAACTGAACCACCGTCTAGGTCAGCAAGAGTTTCGATGCCAGAATCAGCACGAACCATCATCCCTTGACCATCATAGAATACGGTTGGAACAAAGTCGAAGCCTAGAGAAGTATCACGGCTGAATGTCCAAGTGGTGTTGTTTGATAATACGTCAGCATCACCAGATTGAAGGATTGGGAAACGGGTAGTACCAGTTGTCACAACTTCTTCAACTGCACTAGCATCACCTAGAACTGCTGCGGCGAAAACTTTACAATAGTCAACGTTGAAGCCTTCCCAGCTACCATCGTCTTGAATAAACGCGAAACCTGGGCTAGCACCAGCGCCAGTACCACATTTCAAAACGCCACGCTCTTGAACAGCAGCAAGCGTATCTGCTGAAGCCGCAGGCGCTGCTTCGCTAGCTTCCATTGCAGCGGTTGCATCTGCTTTTGCAGCTTCTGTTGCCGCTTCTGCGTCTGCAAGTTGGCTTTGAAGGCTATCAACTTCTGCCTGTAGGGCATCGGCCGCGCCGGTATCAGCCGCACCACCACAAGCTGCCAAGAAAACAGCAAGTGCAGTTAAACACAATCCAAGTATAAACTTGTTTTTCATCTTATTCTTCTCCTTATTTTGTTTGACTTTAAATAATCACATCCACATAGATGTAAGTGTGTGAAACATTTTAGATGAGTCT
>JBLIMP010000198.1:0-8652 GCA_047638855.1 Cellvibrionaceae bacterium
GTTTTCATTGAAACCATTCTCCTTGACCTCCATTGCCTAGTATTGGCAATGAGAGATACCATGAATGGCAACTTTTTGCTCGGCCGTTTTTTCGTTAGGGTGGACTACTTTTATTCGGCCGTAAACATTGCAACTTATACGGCTCTTCTACAAAATAATGTTAGGACTTTCGCTTATGCGGTTTCCGGAAATAAAAAAGGAAACAAGCTAAAATAAAAGTATGAAGCTGTCTGATAATGTAACACCTAACTTGAAAGAACTATTTATCGAAACTGCCAAAGTTGACATATACTGGAAAAAGTGTCGCAAAAAAGTTAAAGTTGCTCAAAAATAGTGAGATATATGAGCAATAAAAAACGAAAATACTCAGATGAGTTTAAAGCTGAGGCCTTGCAATTGTTAAGGTCGAGCGACCGATCAGTCAGTAAGCTTGAACGAGAGTTGGGCATTACCCAAGGGCTACTGTCAAAGTGGCGTCGGACCGATTCGAGTTTGGAAAGCCCTCAAAAAAGAAGGGATCGAATGCGGCCGTGACCGGGTTGCGCGACTCATGAAAGTCAACAATTTGCGTTGTAAAAAGCAGAAACGGCGCATTGTGACAACGAAAAGTGATCCAAGTAAGAAACCAGCCCCTAACCTTCTGGAGCAGAAATTTAAGGCTGAGGCCCCAAATCAAAAGTGGTCTTCTGATATTACCTATATTCGGACTGGGGCAGGGTGGCTGTTTTTGGTCATCATTCTCGATCTGTTCCCCCGCAAAATTGCCGGTTGGGCAATGGATGCAACGATGACGGCCGATTTAGTTTGCAGAGCGTATCAAATGGCTTGCCAACAGCGTCAGCCGGAGGCTCGACTCATCCATCATTCAGATCGTGGTAGCCAGTATACGAGCCACGATTTCCAGCAACTCTTGGCTGATAGCAAAGCGATTCCCAGTATGTCACGCAAAGGCAACTGCTTCGACAATGCGGCTTCTGAAAGTCTTTTTGGGACCTTGAAAAGTGAACTGGTTCCTGAAGATGGATATCCGGACCGGTTGACTGGTCAGACGGATATTTTTCGATACATTGAAGGGTTTTATAACCGCAAGAGGCTTCACTCTACATTGGACTATTGCAGCCCCGATGAGTTTGAGGAAAATTACTGGAAGAATCAATCAGCAACTTTGGCTTCTAATTCTCACTAATTGCAGTATAGGCCAGTTGTGATTGGTGACGTGTATCAGACCTTGGCCAAAGTTGCCCGGAATTTTCAATAATGCATACAATAAATCCAATCAAAAATTATCTTATTTTTTGCGTAGTGGTGCTTTTGCTTGGAGCCCAGTTTTTATCAGTATCTTCAGATTCGGCCGTTGATGATGACTGGCAAGACGCGAAGGGTATCGAGCCACAAATATCCCAAGCAGCAACTGGTTTGACATTTCAGTGGAGTCTTGATCAGAGTCAAGTACAGCTATTAACTTTTTCGCAAGACGCTTATGGTGAAGATGGCGGTCTGTTTACAAGGATCACATTGCCTGGTTTTGTTGAGGAGAATGTACCAGGTGAACTTAAATTACCTGGGCAGTCCCATTTAATCGTATTGCCTTCCGGGTCAACGCCTGAGACTCGAATTACCTTTCTGGCTGCTGAAACACTTTTTTTCGACTATCCATTTGCATTTTCTCCAATACCAGTCGGAATCAAAACCCCGTTAGATGAAGGAATAATTGAGCGAGATTATGTTTTCCCCGATTCCTCTAATCAATTTGAAGATCGGCCGATTATTCAATTTGAAGAAATCGGCCGAATGGCGGGAGCACGTCTCGGTAGAGTTACATTTAACCCCATCATCTATAATTCCGAAATGGGTGAGTATCAATTGGTTACTGAGTTAGAAATGTTCCTAGATTACGGGGGATCTGCTGAATTAAATCCAAGCAAAAGAGCCCTAAGTCATTTGACACGCTTGCAAGATACATTGGTCGCTCAAGTCGTTAATCCAGAGCTTATAGGGATTGATACACCAAGTGCAAACAGCCAATTGCGTCTTGCTCAGACTGTTTCGCCTCCTCAGCCCAGCTTGATTTTAGAACTTGTCCAAACAGGGATTTTTGAGATCACATATGCTGATCTACTTGCAAGCGGAGCGGGTGTGATTAGCATTAACCCGTCACTATGGCAGCTTGCAAAAGAAGGTTCTCTGGTTGACATGCACTGGGTTGGAGACGGTGACAACGTGTTTGAAGCCAATGAACGCTTTCTGTTTTACTCTCCACCATCTGCGAATCGATGGTCAACCAGTGAATTTTATGCGTTAACGGCCGGACTCACGGCCGGGAGTCGGGTTGGCACATCAACACCTCCTGGTGGCAGTTTACCACCGGGAAAATTGCGTGTGACTCGGTTATATGAAGAAGATAAAGCCTATACGCCTAACTGTTTTTGTGGCCAGCTTCCGGCCGGACGTGATGGGGATCGCTGGATTTGGGATGAACTACGCGTGCCAGGAAGCCCTGACAAAACGTATCCTCTTGGACTAACAATTGCAGATATTTCTCCCTCAGATTCAGCAGAACTGACCTTGTGGATGATCGGATTTACTGATCTTCCTAAAACAGACGATCATTTGCTGAATATTAGCTTAGATGGCGCTTCTCTGGGCAGTGTGATTTGGGATGGTAAGAACGGTATTACCCATACAGTTTCGATTCCGGCCGGGCTTTTGACTTCTACGAGTCAGCTGAAGTTGGCTTTAAATGAATCAACTAATTCGATTGACGGGGTTTGGTTAGACGCGTTTTCAATTACGTATACGAAAAAGACAGCGACAGTTTCGACAGCCGAATCGAACCGATTCCGTGGCCAAGCGGTCGCACGCCAATACCTATTAAACTTAGGAGAAAGCGGTTGGGGATTTGATGTCTCTGATCAAAACAAGCCAAAACTGATCGGCTCAGGTGCTACATTTTTGATCAAAGATGAGACAAGTGGGGAACATGAGTATGTCGTTACTGAAGAATCGGCTGTCATGCAGCCAAATGTCCGCAAAGCAACCCCTTTCACAAGCCATAACTCGGCAAATCTACTCATGATTGGCCCAGCTAAATTTGAAGCGGGTTTAGCCCCACTTATTCAGCTACGACAGAGTCAAGGATGGTCGGTTGGCTTTATCTCACTGGCCGAAATTTATGACAGCTATGGGTATGGTTATCCGTCTCCTTTTGCAGTGAAGGCTGCTATCAAGGATGCTTATGAATCAGCTGCGGTTCGGCCGGAAGCGGTCATTTTGATAGGTGATGGAACTTATGACCCTAAGTTGAATATATTAAATGGCAAAGAGACTTTAATGCCTGTCATGTTTGCAGATGTTGACCCTTGGATAGGCGAAATTCCGGCCGATAATCAGTATGTGACGGTTGATGGGGATGACGTATTGCCGGATATTTTATTAGGCCGATTGCCTGTAAACAATCTGGACGAGCTCAAAGTCGTTGTCAACAAATTAGTGAAATATCCAAAGCAGAATTTTCACTGGCGCGAGAATGTCATGTTTGTTGCTGATGATGATGACGAGGCTGGGGCTTTTTCTGGTTTCGCCCAGTCTCAATTTTCCCAATTGGCAAGTGACGTTTTTAAGCTGGATTCAGTTCAATACTTAGGATCAGAATCTAGCCTTGCAAACGTGCAAACAAGAATTACTGAGGAATTCAACCAAGGTAACGGTCATCTGATTTATGTTGGGCACTCGACCGTTCATCAATGGGCAGACGAAAATTTCATACACATTAGCCAAGTGGAAGGTTTGACAAATCAAACCCGACTACCGATCGTTTTAGAAATGACCTGCTTTACTGGCTCGTTTCATATGGCAGGATTAGATTCGCTTGATGAGGCTTTGTTGCGTCACCCAACCGGTGGGGCAATTGGCGTATGGGGTGCAACGGGACTAAGTGTTACAACAGGGCATGATTCGCTTGCAGAGGGTTATTTGGAGGTACTTGCAACGGGTGGTAATCCGGTGGTGGGTGAGGCGACTTTGGCTGGAAAATTAAAATTGATGACAGATAAACCAAGGCATGCCGATTTAGTAGATGCTTATACATTTTTGGGTGATCCGACATTGATTTTAGCTGATCCAGCCGAGGGGATTCAAGATATGTTTTTGCCAGTTATTAATCGATAACTACTTGTTTTCTTCAAGACCTTTCTAGCTCTAAGACTAAAAAGGTCTTGAAATGTAACTTGGCAGACGATTAGTTGAGTGGGGCTGTTGCAAAAACGACGTGAAAGGGCATGCAATAAATCATCACACCACTAAAATTGGATAAATCAAGCTCGGCCGGAATTTCGTAGTTTTGTGCGCCTATATTTCCTTTGAGCGACCCTAAATCAACATAATTTCCCATATCCCCCTCAGTGTTTTCAACGAGTAGCACGTGCAGATCAGGTCCATTCGTGACCATGAAATCTTCTAAACGCAGAATACGTGTATCGTCTTGTTGGAAAATGGCGGCCGTGCCAGAGCCTTTGTGAAAGTCATCGGCATCACTAAACATGCCGCTAGAAATTTGAACCCATTCTGCGGCAACCGCTTCTGGCATCTCTTCTTCCATTTCTTTGTCCGGCATTACCGCTGCTACTTCCTGAACTTTTTCTTTAACCGTTTCCATTTCCTCAGCGGTCATTTCATCAGCCATCTCTTCCGCCTTTTCCATAGCAGCCACCAGTTTGCTTTCTAGCATTTCGGCCGGCATTTCTTCAGCTTCGCTAACTGTGGGAAGGTCGAAAGGAAATGCCTCATCAACAGCATCTGTCCTCCACAAAGGAGACACTAGCCACCAGCCGACAGGCGCCAAGATAAGGGCAGTGATGATAACACCAAAGATAATTAGATTTTTTTTATTCATGATATTTCCTTAAAGTGATTAATATGGGCTACTATCCAGAACTATCCCCTCTTTTAAAAAGACTATCAAGGGGCAACGGTTATGATATGCCGGTAGCTATTTTCCTGATGAAACTATATTTGAAATGATTGCAGATAATGGAGCCTGTAATGTTCTGATAATGGATGAGCGATTAATTACCTTAGATATTTCAAAATTTATAAGAGGTGCGTTTCATAATTTGTTAGTAAAATCATATTATATGTATCGGTAACCACTTAATTCAATCAAACCTTTTAATCCATGAACAAAAACCCTGACGTAATCATCATTGGCTCTGGCATTATTGGCTGCGCTGTCGCATTCGAAATGTCCAAAGCTGGATATAAAACCCTCAATATTGATAAGCTAGGCGATGCGGGGCTTGGCTCTACCAGTAACTCGTGTGCTTTGGTACGCCTGAGCTATTCAACCTACGATGGCATTCGTATGGCCCAAGAATGCTTTTCTTATTGGAAAGATTGGAATAATTATTTAGGCACAGAAGACGAGCGAGGCATGGCTCAATTGATTAACAATGGGGCTGTGCTAACGATGTCAAATGCACCGAATTTCCCTCGGATGGTTCGTATTTTTAAAGAATTAGGTATTGAATTTGAGATTTGGGATCGGGAAGCGATTGACGGCAAACTTGGCTTTATGTCGCCCAAATCGAATTGGCCCATTAAGCGGCACGATGATGCTGATTTTTTTGAAGAGTCGGACGAATACTTGGACCGCTTGCTATTTATTAAAGATGGCGGTTACATTTCTGACCCATCTTTGGCTACCCATAACATTATGGTGGCGGCTCAGGCGCATGGTGGCGAATTTTTGTTTAACAAAGCGGTAGCTGACATTCGCAAAAAGGACGGCCGGGTGGCTGGCATAACGCTTGACGACGGCACTGAAATTGACGCGAAGATTGTCGTGAACATCGCTGGGCCGCACTCTGGCGTGATTAACCGAATGGCTGGGGTTGAGGCTGACATGAAGATCAAGACTCGGCCGTTGCGCCATGAGGTGCATTTTGTGCCTAATCCACACAACGAGATTGGCGATTTAGCCAGCCATTGGTCAGACGCTGATAGCGGGGTTTATTTCCGGCCGGAAGCGGGCAATGCATTGCTCGTCGGCTCCAAAGACCCCGACTGTGACGAACGCGAATGGTTAGACGATCCAGATGTATGGGATCGTGAGGTGAGTGTTGATCAGTGGAAAAACCAAATCTATCGCTTAGCAAAACGATTGCCCGAGCTAAGAATTCCTAATCAACCTAAAGGGGTTGTCGATCTGTATGATGTCACCGACGATTGGATTCCAATCTATGACAAATCAAGTTTGCCTGGCTATTACATGGCGATTGGTACAAGCGGTAATCAGTTTAAAAACGCAGGACCAGTCGGCTATTTGATGATGAAAATCATAGATGCGGTTGAAAATGGCCATGATCAGGATGCTGATCCGATAAAATACCAAGCGATCTATAATGATTTTGAGATCGACACAAGTTTCTACTCACGGTTGCGCGAAATTAATCCTGAAAGTAGCTTTTCAGTCAGTGGGTAGATTGATTTACTCGCGAATTAACAAACCGGCAAACTAAAATGACAACAATAATCAAGAACAAAGAAAGCAATGAAGAATTCATTCTGTTAGGCACCGGCTTTGGTGCAACCGACTATGGGGGTAAAGAGCGAATCGACTCGACTGGAAATGAGAAGGAGCGTTACCCATTGTTATGCGTATGTAACGCCAAAGGTCGCGTGGGTTGGGTCTATTCGGAAGAGTTTATAGTTGTGCAGATAGATGGCCAAACACCGGCCGAAATTTATGCCCCCAGAATTCAAACCGTTTCTGGATCATAGACAAACTTAAAAATATGCAAAATAAATATTTAACAGATGAACACATCATGTTCCGTGACGCTGTGCGGAAATTTATCGAAATTGAGATTGTCCCCCATCACGAACAGTGGGAGCATGACGGGCTTGTCTCTCGGGATCTTTGGTTAAAAGCGGGGAAAAACGGCCTTTTGTGCATGGACGTACCAGAGGAGTATGGGGGCATGGGAGTAGAGGATTATCGCTACAATGTGATTCTGGCGGAAGAGATGGCCCGTGTTGGGGCTTCTGGCCCAGGGTTTGCGGTCGCAAATGAATTGGTAGCACCTTATCTCATGGCATTTGGGAGCGACGCACAAAAGCAGAGGTTTTTGCCCAAAATGGCAGCGGGTGAACTTATCACTGCGTTAGCGATGACAGAACCGGATGCGGGTAGCGATCTGCAAGCGGCGAAGACGACGGCGATTTTAAGTGCTGATGGCACTCATTATCTTTTGAACGGGCAAAAAACCTTTATTTCAAACGGCATTTTAAATGACATGGCGATTGTCTATTGCAAGACTGATCCTGATCAACGGGGAAAAGGGACAAGCCTTTTGCTGGTTGAACGGGGGATGGCTGGGTATGAACGCGGCCGGAATTTGGACAAGGTCGGCCGTCATGCGCAAGACACGGCAGAACTCTTTTTTAAAGATGTGAAAGTGCCGGTTGAAAATCGTTTGGGTGAAGAAGGGAAAGGGTTTATGTACCTGATGCATAATCTGCCCCAAGAACGTCTTTTGATTGGATTGGGTGCCTTTGCTGCAACTGAATCTGCGTTTGAGCATACGGCCAGATATTGCCAAGAGCGGGTTGCGTTTGGCAAACCGATTGGCAAATTCCAGAATAGCCGCTTTAAGCTGGCTGAGATGAAAACAGAGCTGACTGTCGGCCGGATATATGTCGATGACTGCATTATGCGCCAAAATGAAGGGACGTTTACGGCCGATGAAGCGGCCATGTGTAAATGGTATCTGACAGACATGGCGACCCGCATCATCGACCAATGTGTACAGTTGCACGGCGGGTATGGTTATATGCTTGAATATCCGGTCGCCAAATTCTGGCTCGATGCCCGTATTGACCCGATTCACGGCGGAACAAATGAGATCATGAAGGAGATCATCGGCCGGGGAATGGGCTTTTAAATTGTTGAATGGGTGATTTGTTGAATTGCTGAATTCTTAATGAGGTAGTTTCACGCCAACAGTTTGACGTGAAACCAGAATTAATTATTAATCGGTTCAGCAGTTCAACAAATCACCCATTAAAAAAGATTATGAAAACTGCACAACCTCTTACTCATCTGCACGTCATTGGCGTGCCGTATCGCAATGCTGACCACACCGCACCTATTGTTGAAGTTTTAAACGCGTTTGATGCGTCAGGCGCATACGGCAAAGCGGGTGTCCCATTTGTCTATTCTGAAGTTCATATCGCTGAGGCTGATAAGGTCGATGTGGAGACGGACAATATCGGCCGACTCAATGGCGAGATTGCGGACCAAGTGGCCAAAGCTCGCTCGCAGAATCAAGCGATTCTGCTAACCGGCGGTAACTGTTGCCACATTACTGGCGTTGTCGGCGGTTTGCAAGATGTACATGGGCCAGATGTCAAAGTTGGCTTGGTCTGGTTTGATGCGCATGGAGATTACAACACGCCACATACATCATTGAGCGGAATGCTGGGCGGCATGCCGGTTGCGGTCTGCGCAGGGCTAGCTTTTCCAAAATGGCGTGAACTATCACACATAAAATCACCCATTCCAACCGATCGCATTGTGATGGTAGATGTGCGTAACTTAGATGAAGCCGAAGAAGCGTTGGTACGGGCAACGGGAGTTGTGACCGCTGCGCCAGC
>JBLIMP010000199.1:0-8650 GCA_047638855.1 Cellvibrionaceae bacterium
ATCACATAGTTGTTGTCTGGGGTAAACGTAGCCGAATGTGCATGTGGCCCTTCTTGACGCGCTTTATTTGGCCCTTTGCCTGCATGTTGCACAAAAGATGCCATCTCGCCTAAAGAACCATCGGCCGTAATCGGGTAGAGTGCCGCATTACCCGACCCATAATTTGATGCAATGATCCAACGGCCGGTCGCATCAATTGCGACATGGCAGGGCCAATCTCCATTTGTCGATTGTTGGTTCAACGGCTGAAGTGCCATAGTCTCGGGTTGAATTTCAAAAGCCCAAACAGACCCAGCTTGACCGTGACTGCCCAATCCTGTTTCACTAACAGCATACAGCCAGCGGCCGTTTGGGTGTATGGTCAAAAAAGATGGGCTTGTAATCCCTGTAAAGGAGCCTTGAGGGGTCAATTCACCCGTATCAGAATTGAATGCAAAGGCGTGAATACCGGGTTCGGTTGCGGGAGCGTAGCTGCCCGCAAAGAGAAAATAATTTGATGTTGAAGTCATAATAAGATTCCGACGTATGCCGTGTATTATTTTAGGCAATTAAAAAAGATAGTAATTGTTTAGTAGGTTGATTTTTTATCAGAGGGCTGAAGCTCTACGGCTACAAACAACGCCCTTGGGGCTATTAAAGCCCAAAGGGTGCTGTTTGTAGCGGGGTATTTATATGCCTGACTACCAGTTATTGACCGATCCATCATTGCGTCGGTAATGTGGAGCTTCCCAGAATTTCCACTCTTGAGATTTTGCCAACTCCTCATTTAACTCAACACCAAGTCCTGGTTTGTCTGGCACAGGGAAGCTGTTGCCAACCAAGCGTGGTTGTTCGGGGAACATTAAATCAGCCTCATTGACCCCATCTTGCCCATAATAGAGATTTTCGGTTTGGGTGGTGCGCACCTCAAGCCAAGCAAAGTTAGGGGTAGCGGCCGCCATATGAATCGTTGCGGCCGTACACACAGGGCCAAGCGGATTATGTGGCATTAAATCGATGTAATGTGCTTCAGCCCAACCGGCAACCTTCATCGCTTCGGTAAAGCCGCCGACATTACAAATATCAACTCGGGCAAAATCTGTCAGATGGCGTTCGATGTAGGGCAAAAATTGCCACTTACTCGCAAATTCTTCGCCAACGGCAAACGGGATCGGGGTCATTTTTCGCAATGCTTCATAGGCTTCGGGCGTTTCGTCGCGCATCGGCTCTTCAATAAAATCGAGCGTGCCAATTGGCATGCGCTGACAAAACGACGCTGTTTCGGCCAGTGACAAACGATGATGATAATCGATACCAAGGGTTAGCTCGCTGCCGAGTGTTTCTCGGATGTTTTTAAGCCATTCGGCCGTGTAGGCGATGCTTTCACGGGGTTCAAAAATATCGGGCGATGCGGGTTTGCGCGGGAGTAACCCCATCGTTCGAATGACCTTCCAGCCGTTGTCCCAAAGTAATTGAGCACTTTTGAGCATCTCTTCGCCCGTTCCGTTAGCCCCTGCACTTGCGGTTGCAAAGCAAGGGATAACGTCCCGGTGTTTGCCACCTAAAAGCTCATACACCGGCACACCTAAGGCTTTGCCCACGATGTCATAAAGTGCGATATCGATGGCGCTTTGTGCCGCGAGAAGTACTCGGCCGCCTTCAAAATATTGGCCACGATAAAGCTCTTGCCAAATCCGGCCGCGTTGCATCGGGTCTTGCCCGATCAAAAACTCGCGGAAATGTTTGAGTGCGCCGATTACAGCTAGCTCCCGGCCGCTGAGACCTGACTCGCCTAGCCCATAAATGCCTTCGTCTGTTTCTACTTTAACAACAAGCTGGTTGCGGTTTCCGACCCAAACAGGGTAAGAAATAATATCTGTTATTTTCATGAGGTTCGTTCTCCAAAATGAATGATATGAGACGCTTTATTAGATGTCTCTGGGGCAGTTACTCACATGTTTCAGGTTAGATTCGGCCGTCCTCATGCCGCCAACCCAATAAACGTTCTGCTTTGCTACAATCAAAAAACCCGCTTGTATTTGCCATTTCGCTACGCAGAGGCGTATTGGGGAAGTAATCTTCAGCAAGTTTGCGGGATGGTTCGGCAACGGCCGTACTGGGGGCCACGATGTAAAACGCTTCATGGCCGCTAAAATCGGCCGTTAACGACAGCAGACAGGCCCGACTTGCATCTGACGAAAGGGTATAAGCCCATAGATGCTTAATCGCTACTTTTCCATCAGGCGAGGTCAACCCTACGACTCGCTCACGAGTTTCTGTCAGCCAATGAAAGCGCAGACTGGCGATCGTCATCCATTCATACCGTCGTGCAAACGCATCTGCTTGTTGTTCAAGCACCCATTTAGACAAACTATAAGGGTCTTCTGCATAGGTAGGGTGTTCTTCATCGACGGGGAAATAGTCATACTGGGGTGATCGGCTAAACGCGCCACCAATGGCATTAATCGATGAAGCCAAACAGACCCGCTTGATGCCTAAGACTGAGGCTGCATACAGAATGTTGTAACTACCCGTCGTGTTCTGGCTGTAAATATGTGGATCAGGATAATGAAGCGGTGAGCGGTAGGCGGCCAGATGAATAATCGCATCACAGCCGCTTAAAACAGCGACCACTTCGCCAAAATCAGTGATATCGGCTGCAAAATAGTCAGGAGACTTTTTCGGCCGTGGGAAGGTCATAGTTGGAATCGAACGATCGATACTCACCACGCTATGCCCCTGGTCTAACAGATATGGAATAAGGTTACGGCCGAGATCGCCGCTTCCACCGGTGACTGCTATTTTCATATTTTTAATTCCTTCGTCGCTAGCAGATTAGTATTTCAGCTTGTCAGCACATTCGGCTTCGCCTCATTTGTCAGCATTTCAGGACTTTGGCTGAAATGCTGACAAGCTGAAAGCGAAGCGTGCTGACAAACTGACAAGCTGAAATGCCATCTACTCAAACGTTAATTCCCAAATCACACCAGCTCCGTCCCATTCAAGGACATAAAGGCGATTTTCGATCATGACCGCATCAATCGGCCGTCTAAAACCACGCGCAATTTGGTTTGTAACCGCTTCATAGTTATTTTCTTTTTTCGTGAGAGAAAGATGAAGCAAATCATTCCCTTGGTCGCTTAAATCACCACCGGCCGCCCCCCAACTGACCACAAACAGCCCCAATGATTCGGCCGGACTTTGTAGGGTGCTGGGCAGTTGATCGTTATCAAAAAAGACAAGCCCTAAAGGGGAACGATGGGGGGTAAAAGTGGATACGGTTTCACCACGGGCCGCAGCATTTTGTGCATTCCCACCGTCATCACGATACTGGGCCGCATCTGGTCCTAAGTTAACAATTGGATCGGTAAATTCTTGAGGAGGGGATGGAAACCCGGGGTCATTTTGATAGGTTTCATTCTGAACGGCCGCAAAATCATTAGACAATCTCTTGTCTTGACTTGGATCGTAATCGGCAAGTTGTTGTGGATTGTCTTGATTGCCGAAGCGCCAAGGGAAACCATAATGATGCCCTTCGCGTAGCCAGTTTAATTCCTCGGAATAATCCGCATCAGGGCCGTTATCTATTCCAAACAAGTCGCCGTTTGGCCCGAATTCGAGATCATAAGCATTACGCGTCCCTTTAGCGAAAAGCAATCCTAGCTCTTTTTGAGCCTCTTCATCATTTGGAATCATGAGACCGCTGGCATCGGCCGGGATTCGAAATATCCGGGTCGTCATATCAACTTCACGTACGTCGGGAAAGCTCCCTTCAGTGTCTTCAACTTCGCCGTGGTCAGTACGGGAGCCACTGCTGACAAATACCCATTTGTTATCAGGACTTACTGTGATGCCATTAAAAAGATGATCAAAATTGGTGTTACTAGCAGGATATGGCTCTGTCGTCATCAGATTTTGCCAGGACGAGCCACCGGAGTCATCTATAGTGCCTTTGTAGATGGCGGCTTGGGTTAGCGTTTCGCTTTCATTTGGCCTGCGATTAACCACGACATAAAGTGTGCCATCGGGTCCAAACTTCATGCCTGTCAAGAATCCCTCCACCGTGATTTCTTGAAGTTCCACCACCTTTTTAGTCGTGGGTGAATCACCTAATATGAGTTGAAAAACCCCTTCACCCGGCCGTAAATAATAGAAATTGCCATTTTGCGGGTTGATCGCCAGCTTAATCCCGCCACCACCGATCTCTGCAACTTTCCGCAGTGAAATATTTTCTCGCAGTAGAACAGGGCCATCCTTAATAGGCTGTGATTCAACGACGACAACTGGCTCTGCGGTGGATGGGGGTGGTTCGGCCGTTTTGCAACCCACAATGGCGAGTGAAAGTAGAAGAAGCGCAGTGATAAATAGGCGAAATAATTTGGGATGTGAGTTTGTTTTAATAGTTTGATTACCTCAGGTAAAAAAGATATTTTTTGCACTATTTGTTTAGTAAAGACTGATGTAAAACGGCTCCTAGATGATAAGCGTTTAAATTTAGGATTTTGGTGTAATGTGAGGCGGCCGTGTCTTCATTAAATAGACCGGTAGCTAAACCTGTGGAACCGAGAGCCATCATATAGTGACAATGGAGTTGATTTTGCAAGTTTAAATCTTCGTCAAAGACCATAAAGTTTGGGAGTGAGACCGCAAAATAGTCGATTGAGACATCGTCGTGGATATGGTTACGGCCGTAAGCGATAAGCTTTTCAAATAGCTCTGTTGCTTCGCTTTGTTGGCCTAGTTTTTGCCGAGCAAGACCTTGGTAAAAAATCATGTCAGGCGGTTGGTCGTTATAAAACACGGCCGAAGATGGTTCGCTCAAACCGACGGCCGCTTGTGCGAAATAACCTTGCGCTTGACCTTGTTCATTAAGTCCTGCATGTGCAACACCCAAATAGTAAAAAATATTGTTTTCCTGCGCTCCGTATAGCTTTCCTTCGCCTAAATTATGTGGATAGCTTTGAGCCTGCTGAAGCTTTTCAATCGCTCTTAGATGTTCTCCTTTTGCAATGAACCGTCGTGCCATTTCAACTAAGCTGGTGACATATTGACCTGTGACCCTTCCTTCGCCACCTTCCCACGGATGGAAGTTGCGTTTGCACAAAATGTCGAAAGCTTCTTCCGGTTTGTGCAAAAGGTTGAGTAGCGTAATGCGTTCAATTGTCAGGTCGTCTCGCTGATTAACCAAAGGTAAATGCTGTTCTAAAAAGGCGAGGCGTTTGTGAGGCGCACGATTTAGCTTTTTGTAAAGCTGATCTAGTTCAAACAGCACCCGGGCATCGGCCGGGTTTAGTTCAAACGCCGTTTCTAAACTTTGCAGCGCCTGCACTGCATCGTTGCGTTTATTAAAATAGGCCAACCCCAAATTGCGATGCACCGTTGGGAATAAAGCATCTAAATCACGTGCTTGTTCCCAACATTCAATCGCTTCTGTATAACGCCGATGGGCGTACCAGAAATTGCCAAGGTAATAAGGAGCGCGTGAATCGGTGGGGTTTTGGCGCATGGCGGCCGACAGCGATAATACATCTTCGAGACGATTGGGGAAGCAGTAGTCGGGCTGGCATGCGGCCGCAGATTTAAAAGCCTGCACCGCATTGTCGCGATCTTCCATTTGTTCATAAATCCAGCCCAGCGTGTAGTTAACCAGCGGATCACTGTCTGGTGCATTTTTCAAAAGAGCAACCGCATCTAAGAAGAACCCAAACTGCGTGTAGTCAATAGCCAGTTCAAGCGAAGTGTCTGGGTCAAATTTAACATTTTGATCAAATAATTTCTCACCAGTTAGAAGGTGCTTTTCCCAGATCGCTCCATATTCAAGGCTGTCCAAAGCCAAACTTTCGGCCGCAAGCGAAATGGCTTGTTCTTTCTGTCCCAATTTGCGTAACAGGGCGATTGTCAGATGGCGAGCCTTATGATGCCGATTGTTTCCATTTAAGCATCGTTCCGCTAACTCCCGAGCTTCATGTAGTTTTCCAGCACGGCTTGCCAATTTTGCTAGCTCAAAATAAGCTGGACTTTGCCATTCAGCACTCCAAATCGCTTTGTAGAAAGCGTCGAACGCCTCTTGAAAACGCCCTTGCATCTTTAACGAAAGCCCCAAGTTATAGAAAGGCTCGCTGTTGTAGGGGTTTGGGTTGCGGCCGATTAGCCGTTTGATCGCCGTACGAAAGTACGGCTCTGCGGCCGCGAACTTGCCATTTCGATATAGCAGTAAGCCCAGCGCATTGTTACAGCGGCTGTCGCCAGGGTCACGGCGCAACACTTCTTCATAGTATGGCTCCGGCCGATAGGTAGCGTGCCGATACTGCTCTAAATGCAATCCGCTTAAGAAAAGCTCTTCGTTACTCGTGATTTCTTCAGGTGGTAAGACGGGTGTTGCCGGATCGGGAATCGCTTTGTTGTCCTCTGGTAGGGGGGTGAATGAAATAAGGGTTTCATTTTCAGCAATGATTGACAAGGTCAATGCTTGAGGCTTTGTTCCGGCCGGGAGGGTCACCGTTTCGGCCAACGTTTTTTCTGGCGAAAGGGCAATCGTTTTGTCAAAGATAGGGTAACCGTCGAGCCGCAGTAAAACTTGAACCGCGTGCGGGCGCGAAACATAAACCCCGATCTGGGCCTGATCACCATCAACTTCAAGATTGACAACCGCATCTTTTGAGGCATTTTTAGCCAGCCCAATTGCTTTATAGGGCATAAAAATCTGCGTAAAGCTTTTTTCTTCCCCTGGCTGAATCCATGAAAAATCAGGCTGATTGTCGGTGTAGGCACCGCACATTAGCTCGATGTATGGGCCGTCTTCATCGGTGAGCTGCCGGTCCCACGCTTGCCCAAAATCGCTATTGCCCCATGTCCACTGCTTTTTACCAGGCACCACATGATGATTGGCGACATGCATCATCCCGGCCTGTTTGCCGTGATCGTAACAGCCGACAAAATCAAAGTCAGAGTGGTAGGCCATGTATGAGGTGGGGACGGGGATATTTTTGTAGCGGCTGATATCGGTGCCAGGTGAATAATCTTTTTTGTAGTAGGTGCCGGTGGCGATGGGAAAGTCAGAGACGTCTCGTTTGCCGTGGTCCATAACGGCGTGCACGTCGGGTGGAAAAATCGATTGATAATCGTCATTGACGTGTACGGCCGGATTTGCCCACCATAGAAAAGTCTGCGGTTCGGCCGTACGGTTGTAGAGCTGGGCTTTAATCTCTAAATAGGCTCGGTCTGGATGCAGCGTAAAGCCATGCATCCCTTTGGTGCGGAACATTTTTTCGATCTCAGCGCACCAGATCGTTTTGCTGCCGTCTGCATCTTCTTCGATCCGCCAGTCAAGCGGGTCAAACGTGCTCGGCCGATGGTGTTGGGGCCAGTTAAATTCAATGCCACCAGAAATCCAAGGGCCGGTTAAACCGACTAGGGCGGGTTTGATGACTTGGTTGTAATAGACAAAGTGGTAGTTATTTGTTTTGTCGAGTGCCATTTGCACCCGGCCGCCGATCTCTGGCAGAATCATGATTTTGAGATAGCGATTTTCGAGAAATACCGCCGTGTATTCGCGGTCTACTTTTTCATCCAAGACCTTATCTATCACTGCATGCGGATAGACGACTCCGCTGCTACCTTGATAGATACGTTTTTCAAGGAACATCGGGTTCTTATCCCGCTCGCCTATTGGATAAGTTGGGATTGTGAGCGGTTCGGCCCAGCATTTTACGGTGTCGTTTGTCATGAATTTTCTGGTTATTATGAGCGCCTACAAAAGGCGGGCGCATCTTTCAGTGGCAAATAATTGCCTTTAAGTAATTTCTAGTTCTAGCGACCAGCTTTTTGTTTGATTGGCGGGTAACAGCCCGTATTCATCAGCCCTTTTTGCATCTGCCAGAGAATCTTTACTGCCGATACACGGCTCAAGTCCCAAATTGAAATAAGGGGCAGATCCGCTGCCTGACCAAGCTCCGTAATTCATCCAAATGGCGACTTGGTTGATTTGTTGGGGGGAAAAACGAAAGGTGAGGGCGTGCTCGCCACTGGGATCATAGATGGCTGTTTCAACCGGAGCCTTTCCATCCAGAATAGGGGTGAAAATTTTGTATGCCCGGCCGCTGTCACCGGCTGGTACATATGATAAGTCTGGATGAGGCCACTCGGCCGAAGAGCCATGTTTATAGAGTCCGTTGATTCCCCCTTCAACGCGTACTTTGTCAACGCCATTTGGCAGCGTTAACCGCATCCCTTCTTCTATCTTTAAAAGCGGATGGATACACCAGACAAACGGCATATCGAAGCGGGTTAAATTGGTGACCTGATAATCTAGGGTGAGGGTTGGACTGTCGGCCGTCATCGTGAGGGTTCGTTCAAAGCGATAGGGAAAACGAACCCCCTTGCAAACCATCGACAAAACGACTTTTTCTGATGAGGATTCAATAATTTCAACCTGCCAAGGTTGGCACCAAAGCTCACCATGGTCGGGGATGCAAACCCCTTCCCATGGGAAGTCGGGGTAAGGGCCAGCCGAAATAGCCGGAAAACACTCGTCTAATCCACCTGTATCAAATATTTCAACAAATGAGCCGTCGTAAACAACCGCTTTTTGGGGCAGGTAAGGATTGTGCCACAGCCATTCTCGCTGGGTATCGGTGTGAATGATCGATGCGATTTTGCCGCCCAACTCCGG
>JBLIMP010000200.1:0-8605 GCA_047638855.1 Cellvibrionaceae bacterium
GCTCTGGAGTCGGGCCAAGCTAACCGATAGCCCGTCGAGGGTAAAAATCACTCCTCGTAAGTTATCGGCATCGATTATGTGGGCTATTCTGGCGTTGTGTTCTTGCAACGACCATTCATCTGTGCCGGAAGAGAGCGGGTTGGGAATAAAACTTTGGATAAATCCCTGTGGCACGGGGGTTCGTTCAGGAAAAGAGCCGCTGAGAGAAATACGAACGTAGCCAACTTGGGCTTTACGCCGGATAAAGTTGTAAACCCAAATGCGATTGCGGCTAAACCACTGACGAATCACCCGAAACATTCGGCCGATGGCTTTTAATCCTTTGATGAGGAGTTTTAATATTTTTTTCCAATTAGCGGTTTTTTCTCGGTCAGACATAAGTTTTGATTGATGTGAAGAATAAATAAATAATAAAAAGGCTGTCTAAATTTCTAGCTTTGGTTTTTGTGTTTGCGATAGTAATGCAGCCGCGGTATCGATGATTGGGAATGCCATTGCGGCACCTTCGGCCGATTCGCTGGTGATGTCGAGATTAACGAGCGGGCGTAACCCTAGTTTTTGCAGAATAAAACGGTGTGCCGGATGAACCGGTGCTGTCCCGGCAATAAGGCAAAAGCGAATAGCGGGATTCAGGCTGGCGGCGGTATAGGCAGCAGCGGCCGAAATCAACCCATCGATGATAATGGGGACCCGGCCGGCGGCCGCCACAAGCATCAGTCCGGCCAGGGCCGCGATTTCTGCTGATCCTACACAACGAATCACGTCGATGACATCAATACGCTCTGGTTTGTTAATATCAATGGCGTGTTCAATCAGTTCGATCTGGGCAGGAATAGTGAGTGATAGATCAAAAGGGTCAATTTCTGGCATAAGCTCAGCGACTGCACTGCTTCCTAGCACCGCAGTCACGGCGATAGCGGGCAAAGCACCACCTTTGCTGGTAATTGCCCCGGCCGCCATTAAATTCATCCCTACTGAAATTTCCATCGAACCGATATTCATGCCAACCATAAAAGCGTCGTTGACTTCGGTGATAAATAGCGCTGGCCCGGCCGCCATGTTGCCACATTTCGCAATGTGCAAACTTTGGACAGATCGGTCGGTAACCGGCCGCTGCATACCGATATCGGCCAAGGTGAGCGTCGCGTGATGTTGCTGAGCAAGTGTGTTAATGCTCCCGTTGCCATCCACAATCATTTGCATCATTGCGTGGGTTGCGGCCGGATCAGAGGCTGGGTGTTCCTGGTCTGCACCGATCAAAACGATATGTTTATGATTAAAGTTTAGCCCTTTTTCGCCCCGGATTGTAGCCAACCGAATCGAAAGGGCTTCGAGATAGCCAACGCTTCCCGGCCGTCTACCAAGTTGTTTGTGATGCTCACGAGCCGCTTGTTGGGCTTCGAAATCGATGAGTGGAATTTCTGGAATATAGATCATACTTATGGTTTTTAATAGTAACCGTTCAGAGGGGTGTAAGGGGACGGGAAGAAAATCTCTTCTTCGGGGCTTAAAACCGCCCCGCCCCTTTCACCCCTACGAAGTTATGCGTATCAATGACAGGGGGACTGAACGGTTACTTTTAATAGCGTGCGGAAGCGTACCTTTTCGAATTATGGTACGAAACGCTGGCAGAGGCCGGTTTTTGCACTTTTGATTTGATTCACCCAGTGTTAGAGGCCCGGTTTTGTGACCGAAGTGTTGTCCGGAAAGATGCGATAGCTGTTAAAAGGGTGTTGGCGAAGCACTAGCACGCCACAAAGTAACACAAAAGTTAGTTACTAGAACAAAAACTGAGACGGTTATTACCTGCTTTGCTAGCCCCTGTAAAGGTTCTGGTATTTTTTCGAGTTAAATTTTAGGGTTCAGATATAATTTTCAACTTACTATTTTCCCCTTTCCCGTCACTTTTGTTAATGAAAAAGAGAGATAAAAAATGAACGATATTCAGGAACTAACAGAGCAGTTTGAGGCGTACAAGGCCCTAAATTTGAAATTAGCAATGACCCGTGGCCAACCGGCTGATGCCAATTTTGATTTGTCTAACGGTATGCTAACGATGGTAAGTGGCGAAGATACGATGACACCTTCGGGGATAGAAATTCGCAATTATCCTGGTGGTGTGGCTGGGCTTCCAGAAGCTCGCGAACTTTTTGGGGAGATGTTGGGGCTTAAAGCGGAAGAGATGATCTTGGGTAATAATGCTAGCCTAATGGTTATGACTCAGGTTTTGACATGGGCCTTGCTCAAAGGGTTAAATGGCAGCCCCCGGCCGTGGATTCAAGATAAGCCAAAGCTGATCGTGACTGTGCCTGGGTATGATCGTCACTTTAAGTTGGCACAAGGTTTGGGTTTTGAGTTAGTTCCAGTTGCAATGACAAGCGAAGGGCCCGATATTGAAGCGGTTGAAAAGCTAGTGAGCGAGGATTCATCAATCAAAGGGATCTATTTTGTGCCGGTATACAGCAACCCAACTGGGGAATCTGTATCCGATGAGGTTGTACGTCGTTTGGTGAGTATGCCAACTGCGGCCCCAGATTTCACGATTTTGGCTGATAACGCTTATGGGGTTCATCATCTTTTGGACGATGATCGGGATGTGCCGCTGAATTTTGTACGGGCGGCCGAAGTCGCTGGTAACCCAAATCGGGCAATTATATTTGGCTCAACCTCAAAAGTAACTTTAGCGAGTGGAGGAATCGGCTTTATGGGCACTAGTGTTGATAATGTCGCTTATTTTTCTAAACTATTTGGATTAACAACTATTGGACCCAATAAGATTGAACAGTATCGGCATGTGCGCTTTTTTCAAACGATTGAAGGTGGCATAGATGGGTTGATGAAACAACATGCAGCCATTCTCAAACCAAAATTTGATGCAGTGCAAAAAGTTTTAACTGAGCATCTGGGTGGAACTGGGCTTGCTACGTGGACGGTTCCAAAAGGAGGCTATTTTATTAGCCTTAGCACGACGAAGCCTGTTGCGAGTCGGGTGGTTGACTTGGCTAAAGAGCTTGGTGTTGCTCTAACACCTGCTGGAGCAACTTATCCCGGTGGTGTTGATCCCAATAACCGGAACATCAGATTGGCACCTACCCGGCCGCCAGTTGAAGAAGTTGAAAAAGCGATGGAAGTGGTGGCGCTTTGTATTAAATTGGCTTCGGCCGAAGCTTAAAATGGTTAGGCTTTGAGCCGTAGTAAAATTAGTGTGTGAATTTCCGGTTACTGTCTGACAGAAGTCAGACAGAAGTCAGAAATTCACGTATTACGAGTTGCCTAGTAACTTTTACTAGCATAAGATTCTAAGCATATTGAGTGTAGGGTGCGGGGGTAAAGACTGGCATTAATTAGCTTTATTATCCTATTAAAGTCCAATGTTTGGTATTAAAACAAGTGTGTTTTGACTCTGTCTTTCTACTTCATGCTCGCATTCGATTCTAGTACTTCTTATAATCATCTGAGGCTTGATATGCTTTATAACGATAGCTCGATGATCAACTATATAATCGCCTCAAATTGACCTTTTTAAAGGCTCTTTAGGTACTGTTTTCCAAACTATTCCGTTGTGATTTCCTTTATTATTCTTGCGTAGCATAATGAGTATGATTCGCCAATAAGACTAAGGACTAAATTTGAATGACTCGCAGGGCACTCGGTTTTTTCCGGGCCAGAAAATCGAACAGTATATCTTAGGTGAGCAAATTGCAATTGGCGGTATGGGCCAAGTGTTTCTTGCGTTCCAAGAATCGATGAATCGACAGGTGGCAATGAAATTCTTGCCGCCAGTCGATAGTGAAAATGCTGATACCGTGGCTCGTTTCGAACGAGAAGTCAACATGATCTCTAGTCTAGAACATCCTCACATTGTTCCAGTCTACGGATTTGGGGATGTCGAGGGTATTCCCTATATTGTAATGCGCTACATGAGCGGGGGAACACTAAGAGACTCTTTCCAGGGCGGGAAACTAGACCTAGTGGGTATTCTCGCAATTGTGAACCAAATTGTAACTGCGCTTGATTATGCTCATGAACAAGGGATTATTCATCGTGATCTTAAACCGTCTAATATTTTTCTTGACGAACGTAACAATGCCTATTTAGCTGACTTTGGGTTAGCGAAAACGATATCAGGATCTCATGACCTAACTCGAACAGATGAAGGAATTTCTGGAACGCCTGAATATATGTCACCTGAGCAAGTAAGGGGTTTACGACTTGATGGTCGTACTGATATTTACTCTTTAGGCGTAATCGTTTTTCAAATATTGTCTGGGCAGCCACCATTTTCTGGATCAAATCCGATGGAGACGGTCTTAAAACAAATTTCCGATCCGATTCCTTTGATTTCTCTGTTGCAGCCCACGCTTCCAAAAGAGCTTGACGCAGTATTTAATAAAGTGTTGGCAAAGGCAATTGATCACCGTTATCAAACTGGCAGAGAGTTTATAAACGATTTGTACGAGGTTCTTGATTCTATAGAATCAGATTGGAGGCCGGCTTCCAGCCTTGATCTTGTTGATGTTCAAGCTAAGAATAATATTGAATCAACCAATGAGGACTCTGCAGATCCTACAAAGACCGGAATTCTTAACCCAGCAACTGATTTGTTGGATGATGCAACCCTGCAGGGCATAAGCAAGGTTAAAAGACCTCAGAGGATACTTGGGTACTTTACAGTCGTTATCTTTTTACTGATTGGGCTTTCTATAGCCGGTTATATGCTTTATGGTTTTCTTTATAATCCTTTTCAAAATATTGAAGTTCAAGAAGTAAATAGAATCGAGTCACCTCGTGATATTGAATTTGATGCAGAAGGTAATGTTTGGGTCATTGGCGACGCTACAGGGGAGATTTACAAGCTTCAATCTGCTTGTTCTGAAGCTTTAGAAGGTTGTGGCTCGACCTTGGCTCAGGTTGAGGTTGGTAGCCGGCCGCTCTTCTTGGTCTCTGGTGAGAACGAAATGTTAGTGGGTCGGCAACTATCACCAGGTTTGACTGGAATTTCTTTAGATGGAAATTCAATGCGCCCCATAGAATTTCCGCATGTACCGGCCGATGCTGTTGTCTTTGATAGTTTTATTTGGATAACGTCAGGTCAAGATTTGATTCAGTTGGATACTAACGGAAATGAAATCGCAACATTTAGTGCCGGGAATACTGCGAACTCTCTCTACCAAACAGAAGATTACATCTGGGTGGCGCTTGAAGGTGAAGGTAGGCTGAGACGCTTCAATCTGCTTCTGAAAGCTTTCGATTTAGATATACTTCTTCCCGTAAGTCCTAATCAATTAATTTCTATTATCGGCGATGAGGCTAACCGTCAAATGTGGGTTTCTTTTAATCGCGATAGCCAATTAATTCAGATCGACAGTGCCACCGGGGAGCTGATGAACTCGTATGCAACGAGTGGTTTTCCTGTTGACATTGAGGTTTATGATAATAATGTCTGGATAGTAGCTAAAGGTGATAACGAAATAGTCGCTTATAGTAGGTTAGATGGGTCAATAATTGGAACGATTATAACTATAGACAGCCCTGTAGCTATCGCCATTGAACCCTGTGAAGTTGTTGGATGTGCTCATTTATGGGCTGTATCTGAATCAACCGGTTTTATTTATAGAATGGATGTTAGTTCTACTGAATGAAATTGAGAAACGGCTCAGATGATTTTGATAATATGATTACTCTCGTGAAAGAACAAATCATTTCATTGTCATTTAAAGAAGATAGCCCTATGACTTTTCGTCAGTGGCTTAAAGTGAATTAGATGTCTCAATTCCCTTTTATATCAGGTTATCAGGTTTTAGAAATTGCAGGTCGGGGTGGAATGAGTACTGTGTATCGAGCTATCCAGCTTGATACAGGCCGAGAGGTTGCCCTTAAACTTATTCTATCTACCAAACAGGACTGGCTGGCGCAATTCGGTAAGGAAGCCAAAATTATTGCATCTCTGGAGCACCCGCACATTTTGCCTGTATATGATTTTGGGACTTCAGGCGGACAGCTTTACTTGGTTATGCGTCTGCTAGAGGGTGGGAGCTTGTCTGATTGGGTCAAGGAGAATCGTAAACCAAACCCAGATAAAGTAGTTGAAGCGATTATAAGCATGGCAGATGCTCTTGATTTCTCTCATGCTCAAGGCATTTTGCATCGAGATGTTAAACCTTCAAATATGCTCGTCGACCAAAATGGATTTGTCTATTTATCCGACTTTGGGCTAGCCGTATTTCCGTCTGATGGCGAGCAACACGGATTAGGCAGTGCATCTTATATTTCACCTGAGCAAGCTAAAGGGGGCGAAATAGATGGTCGGGCCGATGTCTATTCTCTTTCTGTGACTTTGTTTGAGCTACTTACGGGTGAAAAACCATATACGGCCGAAACAGCAGTGGGTGTCATAGTTAAGCAAGTTAATGAGCCGGTTCCCTATGCACGAGACATTAATCCTGAAATCACTCGATCAATGGCTGACCTTATTCAGTGGGGGATGTCTAAAGAAGCTGAAGACCGGCCGCAATCGGCCGGGCAGTTTAAAGAGCTTTTGCAATATGCTAATCGTAATCCAGATGGATTAGTGAGAGCTTTTCAAATGGCTGGGTCATCCCCGGTGCTTACTGTAAAGGTAAAACCAGAAGGGTTTGTTGAGAATGTTGTATCGGCCGATCACAAAACAAATAATAGAAGCAAAATGGGCAAAGGCCCGATTATATGGATCGCTTTGGTTTTGCTTCTAGTTGCGTCTGCCGCAGTATTGGTAGCCATTTGGTTCGTTTATTTTAACCCCGATGTTGTTCCTGCTATTTCGACTCTGGCCCCAGCTATAATTACGCAATCTGCACCTCTACAAACAACAATCCCGACTGTAGGTAATGAAAAGCTAATTTATATAGATACATTTGATGTAGAGACACCAACCAATAACTTAGAAAAAGGGACTGCGTTCGTCAAAGGTGCTCTTCAGATCCAACCGGAAAGCCAAGAGACTTTATTGTGGGTTCCTGATATAAAGTCTGATATTAGCGATGGTTTGTTTAGTATCGATATCGTTCAATCAAACCGAGCAGAGAATTATCAGATTGGGATTGTATGTCGCAGAGCGATAAACGGGGATGCATTTGATTTCATAGGTGTGTATGTTGAAAAGACTGAAAATATCCAAACAGTATCCTCTATTAAAATTCAAAATGGGGTACAAACATTTCTTGATACGGATGAAATTCCCGAAGAGCTAAAAATAACTGATACAGGCTCACATCAACTCGAAATACGTTGTGTTAAAAACGAGATTGAATTTTTTATTGACGACGCCTTGGTATTATCTAGTAGGGACAATGATCCGATTGTAGGCGGATTTGGAATATTTACAGCAAATCTAACTGACGGTGTTCATGTTGTTCAATTCGATAATGCGAAAATTGAAACGCCTTAACCGATTCATAACCTTTTGCAGCAAGTAAACAGCAAAGCTACAGTTTCGCTAAGAAAAAGATGATGTGACGATTAAGTTCAACTGAAGAATACTTTAGGCTTTACTATTTTGACGAGGTGCCCCTTGTGGGTAAATTAACAACCGTCAAAATACTGTTGGTGAAATATAAGGCTCGTTCAGAAATTAATTCAATTCAATGAACTGATTTGTCGATTGATATCGATAACAACTAATCTACTTTCTCAGCGCTTACTGTTCTACTGACCCGATATCGCAGCTTGCTCCTTGAGGTCTACTGACTCCACGCTGATCAAAGTTGCTTGCTATTGGGCAGTTTAGATCACCAGCAGGTGCCCCATTATCAATGGCGGGGCCTGGGTTTGCCGGAAGATGTGTTTGTGTTGTTCCGCCGTTGTTGCTTAAGCTACCCAAAGCGGCTGAAACCCCAGTCTGATTATTGTTACTTCCGGCACCGAGAGTGCAACCAATAATATTACTAATAAGACTGTATGAGGCGGTTAATGTTCCTGAACAATCGGAACTGGCATTAGAGTCTACAAGCGTATTGTTTAAGGTCATATTGCCCAATAACCCTGTCCCCCCTGCGAGTGAATTGTTAAAGGCCACTGTCGTATTTGACAAGGTTGTAGAGCCACCATTTTGATGAATACCTGCGCCACCGGCCGCAGATTGGTTTGTAGAAACAGTAATATTCGATGCGGTCAAAGTACCTTCTGAATAGATGGCACCTCCTGTTCCAGAAGAGGTTCGGTTAAAACTGTAAGTTGAACCAGTTGTTCGGAGTGAGCCACTCGCGGTTACAGATACCGCCCCACCATTTGATCCTTCATTACTAGAAAGAACCGCATTCTCTATCAATGACTGTGCTGTTGAATTGATAAGAACTGCCCCACCATTACCAGATGTAATATTTCCAGATAGGTTTCCACCGCTAACAGTTAATTGGCCATCTGCACAAATGGCACCTCCGGACGAGGCCAGATTGCCAGTGAAATTGGTTGTCGAGATGTCAGCCGTACCGCTCGCTGAATTGTAAATCGCACCACCACAAGTTCCTGCCGTATTCGTAGTAAAGTCACTGTTGGATACGATCAGAGAGCCATTGTTAAGAATCGCTCCTCCATTCCCACCTATCGCATTTCCATTTTCAAAAGTCAA
>JBLIMP010000201.1:0-8533 GCA_047638855.1 Cellvibrionaceae bacterium
GTGTGCTACGCTGGTTGACGGCCGAAATGGATGAGCGATATCAAAAACTTGCGGCCGTAGGTGCGCGAAACATCATCAGTTACAACGAGAAGATTAAACAGTACCCTGACGCTAGCAAAATGCCTTACATCGTCACCTTTATTGATGAGTTAGCTGACTTGATGGTGCAGTATGGGGCTGACCTTGAACGTGCTATCTGTCGCCTTGCGCAAATGGCACGGGCTACCGGCATTCACCTGATTGTCGCTACTCAACGGCCGTCTACCGATGTGCTTACCGGCTTGATCAAAGCAAATTTCCCTGCGCGCACTTCATTCTCTGTCGCATCCGGTACTGACTCGCGCGTTATTATCGACTCTGTCGGGGCAGAGAGCTTGCTTGGCAAAGGGGATATGCTCTTTTTGGGAGCTGACGCTAGTAGCCCTCAGCGTATTCAAGGTTGTTTAGTTGAAGATGACGAGGTAGATAGAATCGTCGCTTTTTGGCAAGAGAAGTACCCAGAAAGAAAATCGTTAGCTCCTTGGGATAGTATGATTGAACGTGCTGAGTTTTTGCAAGAAAAAGACGATTTGCTCGAACGAGCGGTAGCTTTAGCAAAAAAGTACGATTCGATATCATCGTCACTGTTACAGCGTAGACTTCGTATCGGCTATCCAAGAGCCGCCCGCTTAATGGAAGAGCTATTCGATATGGACTTGGTTGAAGACCCTACACGTGGCGGCCGAACTCGCAAGTCTCTTGTTGGTGAAGACTCAGACGACCCACTCGCTGATTTTCTGAGAGATCATGATGAGGATTATATCGACTATCCAGATAAGCCAGATTTTAGCTAAACACTTTGATGTGATAACCCCGATTGATAAACCAGTGAATTGAATGCCGGTTTGCTCTTAAGCAGTTAAGCCTCGCCCGGTATACGTTCCCCGTCTAAACGGAAATATTTTATAGCCACATGTAGGTTCATTCGATTGGCCGAAATCTTTAGATCAAGCTCACATAATTCTTCGATACGTTTGAGCCGGTGTACCAATGTGTTTCGATGAATATGTAGCTTGACAGCCGTGTCGACCAAACTTCCCCCATTGTCTAAATAACCCTCAAGTGTTTTTACTAACTCTGTGTTACGCCGCTTGTCGTGGGCGGCCAGTACATAAATAGTTTCGATAAACGGGTTCCCATCAATGGCATCGGCCGGTAGATGATAAAGCCAGTGCATCAAACCTAGATCGATAAACGGGCGTACTCCTTCCCGAACTTTCAATTTTTGAGACAATCGTATTGATTCAAGAGACTCTTTGTAGCTACGAGCAATCCCGTCTGCGCCAGCCATATCGCGGCCGATACCTATTAGCATTCTTCGGGCCGGGTGGCTCATTTCTTCATACATTCTTTCTGCAATATCTTGAGCCTTGCTTCCCTCACATATAACCACCACTCGGTCATCGTACCAAACGCTTAACGGCTGAATCCCGGTTGTGCGTAACCAATCTTGTACATCACGCATCAGCGGCCGCCCGTTTCCTCCAGATGCTGGTGGGGCATGCACTAAGACCACTTGGTACTTTTTCGCAAGGCTAAAATTCAAACGGCGAGCCTGATCATTTAAAATCGTTAAATCAGGGATCCCCTCCAACAATTGGTCAAAAAAGTCACCTCGCAAAGCTGCTTCAGCTTCAGATACAGCCCGCTCTTTGAACATGATTAAAGCCGCAACCGTTGCCCCATGTACGGCCGCCATGCGCACTAATTCTGTATCATCTCGATCGTCAATAATCCAAAAATAGCCATAAATGTCTCGATCTACCACAATCGGCACCACCAAACGGGGCAAAGTCATCCCTACATCTGGCATAGGTGGTACCGATACCGGCCGCAACTCATTTCTCAGCTTTTCATAAATACCTGCTCGCAACAGTCTTTCTGAAATACGTGGGGCAGTTCGCTCTCGCATGACACTTGCCCGACGCATCCGGTCCATCGGCTCCATCATGATATGAGCCATCACCCGCAATGAAGTATCTTCGATCAAAATTGAGCGATTAAGTAGCCGAGATAACGTTCTTGTTAAATCTGTAAGATTGCCCCCCTTCAAAACCAAATCTGTTAATTGCTCATAAATCAGGTTTGATCTTTGCAATAATACATATTGCTGGTTCACAATCGGCTCAAGTAACTGCTCGCTTATATTAATGAAGTGTAGTTCCGGTGGAGAAACAATAAGAGGAAAATTGAGAGCGTTTGCCTGCTCAATCATAATACTTGGCACATCTTTTAAATATTGACCGGTACAAATAACCAAACCTGCAAATTTCTTTTCTGATAGGTTGGGAATCAGTGTTTCTTGTAATTCCGGGGTAATAGACAAGCTCAACCCGCCAGTTAACATCAAAACACCATCACGATCATATTCATAGTGTGCGTCAGGCGCATCGACAGTATGAACCCACCTGATTTCATTTTCTAGCCCATTATGACCAGCAATTAACTGAGTTGTCTCAAATATCGGTAACTTAAGAGCTTGATGGATTGTTAACATGGGGCGAGGGATTTTCAAAGTTGTGGGTTCGGCTTTGGATCGTAAAATGATACCAAAATCCTAATAAGGGTTTATTTACGTGAGTAATAAAAGTGGGAAAATATTAAAAGTTTTGGTTGAAACGGATTCACAACCATGCTATGATTATATCTCGACTCACGAAATGGGTCATTTTTTTGCTTAACATCCGGACCCAGTCCGATCAGCAGGTCACAACCCAGATAACATTCATAATCTAAAATATTACCTAAACGTTTTTTGGAGCAATCATATAAACTTTTGCGAGCTTGATAAAGGCTGTTGCATAATAGCGGTAGTATAAGATTTTGAAGTGACCTATATTAAATTTTTACGTGGATAGTAAAACAGGGCAAGATTAATATGTCCTAGTTACGTGGAGTAAGATTATGTCAGATACATTACTAAAAACATTCGATGTGCCAAAAAACGAGAAAGTACCCGATCTTCTTCCGGGAGACGGTGTTACCGTTTATGTTCGGGTAGTTGAGGGAAAACGTGAACGTGTTCAGATGATCCGTGGCACAATTATTCGCATTATGGGCGGCGGTATCAATCAAAAATTTACCGTACGTCGTATGGCTGCGAATGGAATCGGCGTTGAGCTAACATTTTTGTCTAGCTCTCCTCGTATCGAAAAGCTAGAAATTCATCGCCGGTCACATGTACGCCGCTCACGTCTATATTATTTGCGTGAACGTACTGGTAAATCTGCCCGTCTTCGCGAAAAACGCGCTTTCTAGTTCGGTATACGATAAGTACACTAATTGTAAATTCTTTGAGGTGATTGTTAACATAACAATCACCTCTTTTTTTTTACCTATTTTTTGTATCTTCTCAATAATCCGGGGAAAGACACCCTTCGACAAGCTCAGGGTGCGTATCCTGAGCTTGTCGAAGGATATCTCCCTCCCTTTTTGAGAAGTTACCATTTTTTGATTTAAAATAACACCCAATTCTTTTTCAATTCAAAGGGGAAACTCACCATGCAAAAAAAACGTCCGATCATCGGCTTAACCACATTTCGTTTAAAATCCGAGCGAGGTCGTATTTTAGACGGTTTGATGCCGCCTTATATGCATGCAATCCAAGCTGCAGGGGGAATTCCGGTCCTCATTCCATTAACACTTGAAAACGAAGACATCAAAGAACTGTGTCAACGAGTAGATGGTATTGTCATTCCAGGTGGGGGCGACATTGATCCGGTTCACTATGCTGGCGACACTAATGGAAAAATATATGGTGTTAGTGAAGACCGTGATCGGGTAGAGCTTGAAGTTGCCCGTCAAGTTGTCCAAGAAGATCAGCCTCTTTTAGCCATTTGCCGTGGACATCAAATTCTTAATGTTGCTTTAGGCGGTACGCTGTATGAAGACGTATTAGATCAAATGCCCAGTGCTGAACAGCACGCCTATTTTGATCACCCAGAACGAGATTACACACCACACTCGGTTGAAATTAGCGAAGGGTCGTGGTTAGCAGAAATTATGGGAGCGCAAAAAGAGCGCTTAGTGAATAGTTTGCACCATCAGGGTATTAAAGATTTAGGCTCGCAGCTGATTGTTTCGGCCGTTTCTCCTGATGGCTTGGTCGAAGGAATTGAAATTCCTGATCATCGCTTCGCAGTTGGAGTGCAGTGGCACCCAGAAGAAATGCAAGCCAAAGATAGTGATATGGCAAATTTATTTCGGGCTTTTATCAGTGCTTGTGGCTAAATTTATCTATGATTGGCGTTTTCGATTCAGGTATCGGGGGACTATCGGTTCTAAGGGAAATCCATAAACTGTGCCCAAATGTCTCAACTCTCTACATTGCAGATCAAAATCATGTTCCCTATGGGCCTCGCTCAGAGACTGAGATTCAGCAATTTAGCGATAGTATTTGTCAATATTTATTAGGCAGAGGGGTGACTGTCATTGTTATAGCCTGTAATACGGCTACGGCGGCTGCTATTGGTTGGTTGCGGAAGCGTTACCCAACTGTGTCATTTGTAGGAATGGAGCCAGCTATTAAACCGGCCGCACTTTTAACAAAATCAGGCAAAATCGGTGTTTTAGCCACGACCGGAACCTTTAAGAGCCAGCGTTATGCTTTACTGATGAATCGTTATGCTCAAGAAGTTTATCTTTTCGAGAATAGCTGTATTGGACTTGTTGAGACAATTGAATCAGGTGATATAAATAGCCCAACCCTGCAAGCCATGCTGGAACAGTTTATTCAACCTATGCTGTATCAAGGTATTGATACACTTATTCTAGGTTGTACCCATTATCCGTTTGTTCTACCGCTTATTCAAAAGATTATAGGTGAAGACATTCAGATTATTGACCCATCCCCGGCTATTGCTAGACAAATTAATCGGGTACTTTTAGATATCCCTTTCAATAGTGCACCCGAGTCCCCCAAAAACTTAATTCATGAATATGTGACAAGCGGACAACTGTCAACATATATTCCGATGGTTAATCGTTTGGTTTCCGTCAATCTTCCACAAGACGTGATGAGGCAGAATAGTGTCAATGCGATCCATAAGACTTTTTATCAACATATTGATAATAATTGACCCCTCCTTTAAAAATTGCTAGAATGATGATCCCTTAGACTAAGGATTGTGGAGGTCCAAATGCAGACAGATACACTCGAAAAAATAGGTAATGTTGTTGTCACAGATAGTGCAGCAAATACTGTAAAGAACTTACTCACATCTAAAAACGTGCCAGATTATGGCTTACGTGTCTTTGTATCCGGTGGCGGTTGTTCAGGTCTTCAGTATGGAATGGCGCTTGAAGCAGAGCCCAAACCATATGACCATATTATCGAAAAACCAGGATACAAGGTCTTTATCGATCCAACTAGCATGATGTACATGGATGGTTGCACTATAGACTATGTTGATGCAATTATGGGTGGCGGTTTTAAAATCGAAAATCCAAATGCTGTGGCTTCATGTGGGTGCGGAACTTCATTCAAAGCCAAAGATAGTGCGGGAGCAGCTTCTGATGCAGCTGTCGAATCTTGCGGAAGTTGTGCAAGCGGATAATTAGATAGCTTTGAAATCTACCGGTATTATGATTGAAGTTAAATCAATCGACTGGCAACTTATTTCTAGACCTACGGGGTGACATTGTCACCCCATTTTTTTTGATATGGCCGCGCGTTTATACACCCCAGAAGAAGCTAGCATCCTTATTCCAGAGATGATCTCTCTAATAAGTAAGCTCCAAAAACACCAAGACAAGGTTCGTCAGCTTATGGGCAAAGCTGAATATCCAATTCCCCCGGTGATGTATAATCTTGGGAGTCGGGTTGGATCGGATATGGCGGCCGAATTCATATCTATTGAAAACGTCATTGAAAAGATAAAATCCTATGGCGGACAAATAAAAGACATCGATGATGGATTGATCGATTTTCCAGGATTGATAGACGGCAGGGAAGTTTGGCTGTGTTGGAAAATGGGAGAAGACGCCATCACCCATTTTCATGACTTTGGTAAAGGGTTCAACGACCGTAAAAAGATATAAAAGAAAAGATAGGAAGAGCACACCATGAATTTATGGCCATTTAATAGGGAAAACACACCAAAACATAAAATACTTTGGCTGGATCTAGGTGATCTAGGTGACTTAGTTAATCCGGCCGGCCCGCATGAACAATGGCAAGACCATGGTTTGGGGCTGCTTCGTACCATCATGCATCAGAACGGTATTATGACCGATCTTGCCTCTACCCGCGCTGTAACCAGTTGGGATCAATTGGCTAAGCAAATGAAAGGGTATGAGATGTTGTTGATGAACGTCCGCAGCTATACTTATCCAGTTGCTTACAAATCAGCCCAAATTTTCAAAGAACTTAATCCCAATGGCCTTGTCTTAACGGGTGGTATGCATGCGACTGTAGCAACCGATGAGATGATGGCAGTTAAAGAATTTGACTATATTTGTCAGGGACCCGGCGAAAAGATTATCCTCGATCTCGTTCGAGACCCATCTGCTCATCCACGCCTAGTCATGGGTGTAGGTGCTAAATCGATGGCAGAATGGCCGAAGATCGATCGAGAACTTTGGCCAAAACCTGCTAGCCGCAAACTAAAGCGTGCTTTTAGCTGGCCAATGGAACCAGAATGTGGTTGGGGCCCCCCACCGGTCGCCACAATCATGACTAGCCGGGTGTGTCCGTGGCAATGTGTATTTTGTAACGAAAATTCTTACATCCCTAACATGGGGAGGCCATCAGTTGATTCGGTCATTGATGAACTCAATTACCTAGATCGTAAATATGGTGTCGGATCTATCGTGATCCATGACTCTATGTTTTTCCAAAACCCAAGCTGGCTTGAGGAATGGATTGAGAAGTATCCGCGTAAAGCCAATAAAGTCTGGCCTTACTGGGCGGCCGGCCGTGCTGATACGGTACGCAAATGGCCTGATTTATTCGAGGCACTTGTTACAGAAACTAATTGGAATACGATTTCTATCGGCTTTGAATCGGGCAGCGATCGTATTCTGCGTTTGTTGAATAAAGAATGTACTGAAGACGATAATCTTTTTGCAATTGATCTAGTTAATCGATTGGGTGACGCCGCCAAAGCAAAGGGGAAACCGATTCCCCACTTCTGGTCAAACATTATGCTTGGTATCCCAGGTGAAGAGCCAGAGGACGCATTTAAAACGATGCGTATGCTCAAGCAAATGAAATATGTCTACCCGTCCATTTCTTTTTACGCACCTTATCCTGGCTCTGCTTTAGGTTATCAATTGATTGCTGAAGGCAAAAGCCGCATGAACAAAGATAATTACCATCGTTTTCCAGATGACGAGAAAGTGATCGGGGTTGATTATCAATTTTATCGTGACCTACTAGCTGGGAAGTACGATAATGAAGTCAATGCTGGTTTATCTGAAGTTGAAAAACGTATTTCTACGGTCGGAATGGAGGCTGTTGCCAAGGCATAAGCTAATTTATTATGAGTAGTTTTAGTAACCCTCACTATATGTATGTCTTCGATATGAAGAACGGAAAGCAGAAGTTGGCCTATGGGCAAAATCCAGAAGATGCTTTAGAAATTTTGTCGATTCGACTTAATGAGGCCGAAATGGAAGAGATTATCCGAGATAAATACAAACGTATTTCACAACGGAAGCTACACGAGTATATTGGCAACTTGGGATAATAGTTACCAATTTCAAGGATTAAACATAAAAGCGGTGTCGGGTCAAACCGATACCGCTTTTTTTATTTACGTTTAGGGATTTCTTGCGAAGATTTCTATGAGCGATTCTGCCACCAAATAGCTGGAAGCCTAGATAGCTTTCTTTTTGTGCTTATATATGAGCGTCGATTAAAAACGTTGTAGTCATGCTTTTCGATATCTTCAAGAATAGCTTCATACAATCCGGCCGAAGCTGCGATAGCGAATCGGCCGTCTTTTGCCAGCATCTGAATACCAGGTGACGCTTCACGATAAAGTTGTCGATTCCGATTAATTTGAAACCTCATAAACGCACGCCAACGTTTATCAACAGTGCCCATGCTTATATCCTCTTTTGATAGACCAAACGCCTCAAGCTCCTCCAAAGGTAAATAGATTCTCCCTTTGCGCCAATCCTCTCCTACATCGCGTAAAATATTGGTCATTTGTAAAGCGATACCAAGCCGAATAGCATAAGGAATCGCTTCCGGGCTACTAAACCCAGTAATATGCATCGACATGAGCCCTACTGTTGATGCGACTTTGTATGAATAGGCCACTAGCTCATCAAACGTATGATACTGGCTGTTTCCCATGTCCATTAAAACCCCATCGATTAACTGCTCTGCAAACTGATAGGGGATTTGGAAACGTGCTCTTGTATCGGCCCATGCTATCGCAACTGGATGGTATGGAGACGGATTTTCTGACAAAGCTAATCGACGCCAATGACGCATATCTTGAAGAATATCAGCTTCACTGGCCGGTCTGCCTTGGCGCATTTTGGG
>JBLIMP010000202.1:0-8533 GCA_047638855.1 Cellvibrionaceae bacterium
GCGCCTCTATGGAGCGCTCCATACATATTGCAACAGGTGTCTCAGGCTGCAAACCCTGACTCAGCAAATAATGGGCTAATTGATTAGCTATACCATTCAGCTCACCATAGCTAATAGATGTTTTACCCCTAATGCCAGCAATAGCCTTAGGATCGCGTTCTACTTGCATCTCAAAGAGCTGGATGACGTTTTGTTCTTGTGGATAAGCACGCGCAGTATCGTTAAAGGCTACAAAATTCGCGTCGTGTTCAGCTGGTGTCAATAGGTCAAAACTGCCCAACGGCCGCTGAAAATCCTCTATAAATGCGTCCAATAGTTCATTGAACTGATCCACTAGCCAGCGTCGCTCAACCTGACCAAAAAGCTCAGCGTTCACATCGAAGTAGAGTTGAAATTCGCCTGTGGCATCAAAATCAGTAATCTGGAGACGCAGTAAATGGTCACTATCACCATAGCCGGTGTGGACCCAATCAGTCTGAACAGGCATGCCAGCAAAATCTGAAAAGCTTGCGTTGACGAAATTTAATAGAACATCGTAGGAGCGGTTCAGATCAGCGTTGCTAATCCCAGCCTGAGCATTCATCAACCCAGAAAAGGTTTCACCCATGACCTGTTCAGCTAAAGAGACAAATGTCTCGTCTTGGGCAATTTCGACCTGCAATGGTCCGATTTCAATAAATAAGCCGATAGTCTCTTTGAATGTGGGCGTGGGTCTTGCTTGAAAAGGCGTGCCCAAGCGCAGCGTAGATTGGCCACCTAGGCGATGCATGGTGGTCAGCAGTAATGTGGCCCAGACTGTATATAGCGACATATCGATGCTAAGCGACGCAAAACCATCTTCCATGGCGATTTCGCGCAATTTATCAGAACGACGCTTTCCCACGGCAAAAGGTACACGATCAGTCCGGCCAGTTATTTGAGTCGCAACTTTGCCGTAAAAATCAGTCGGGACTACGTCCGTTGATATTTTCTCCCTCCAATACTCCGCAGCCTCTTGCCACGCATCACTTTGGCAAAAATCAGCTTCATAATCCAGATAGTCGCTATATTGAGGCAAATCTGGCGCATCTTCTATATTGCCAGCTATAGCCAATTCATAAAAATCGGACATATAGCGATAGGTATTGGCAAATGATTGGCCATCCGTGATGAGATGGTGTTGGCAGAGATACCAGATATATTGCTTATCAGCCAATTTGATGAGCGCACAATCAAACAAACGAGTGTCAAGCGAGAGAACTTCGACCTTCCGCTTTTCTTGCCACTCTTGATAAGCAACTGCACTATCAGGTTGAGTTGTGAAATCGAGATACTCGATAGGAGCAACAAGACGATCATTGATCTGCTGAACCGGTGTGTCGCCATCGAGTATGATGGTCGTTCGCAAAGCATCGCTTTTCGAGACCAATGTTTGCCACGCCAACGAGAAGTTTTGTCGATTCACATCCCCATTGATCCGAAACGTCTGGATCATGTTGTATAAGGGGATAGTAGGATTAAGTTGTTGACCTAACCACATCAAGAACTGGGCACGTGAAAGGGGTTTCACATGCAGCGAATCGTTCAAGGCAGTTTCTGTGTTATCTTCGTATATCACGCTATTTCACCTGGTGGATTTAAGCTAAATAAGTGGTAATCAACTTCCGGTTGTCTTCGCCACATAATGAGCAGTATTCTCTGAAAAATTATTCGTCTTACCTGAGTAGTTTTCTGTATTAGAATCGTTTGATTTAGTTGCCACGGATTCGAAGACAATTGCCATTTTAGGCTTAATTATTTCCGAAAAGTTCCCCCAATTCACTTAAGCTGTAATTTTGGCCTCGTTTTTACGCTCGACAAATTGCACAATGGCATTAATCGTCTTGAAATTCTTAAGTGTAATTTCACCTGGCTTGATCTTTATTCCGCTTTCTTTCTCAATATAGCTAACCAACCGGACGACATCCAGAGAACTCAATAAGCCACTAAGCAGCAGGTTATCATCTGGAGCCAACTCGATCTTGTTTTGGTCTTTGAGCAATGTGCTGGTAATAAATTGGGTAAGTTGGATTGTTTCAATCATCTGTACTATTGTCCCTGGCTAATTTAATTAGCCGTTAGTTGTTTTTCTTGTTTTGCCAATGTGGCCAATGCGCGTCTGTCGATTTTGCCGCTTCCTGTGCGGGGAAAGCTTTCTCGAATATGTAACGTGGTAGGAACCGCATAAATTGGTACTCTGAGGCCAATATTTTTTAGCAATGTTGACTCGTCTATAACGTTCTGGCCTGTCAAAAGCACGGCCGCCTCAATATGCGCTGCACCATCTTCGCTTTTTAAAAGGTAGACTGCTGCTTCTGCCACAGCCAAATCTTCGGTTAAGGCAGCTTCCACCTCGTCTAATTCAACTCGAAAGCCACGTACCTTCACTTGCCGGTCTTTACGACCGAGAAAATCAAACTCGCCATTCTCGTCTAGACGAACAATATCGCCTGTCCTGTAAAATACTTTTTCAAACGGGGAGCCTGGAAATGGCTTCTGCCGAAAGTAACCTTTTTCCGTAAGCTCCGGTTGCTGCCAATATCCTTGCATCCGTGTAGGGGCTGCGATGAGCAATTCTCCTGGCATACCAAGCTCGACCTCATTATCGTCGTCGTCCATCACCAGAGCGTCAGCAATTTCCCATGCTTTACCGATGGGTACATGCTGCTCTGCATATGCGTTTGGCAATGGTGGTACATGAAAGAAGCTACATTGGTTAACTTCAGCTGGCCCGTAAACATTGCTAAATCGGGCTTGGGGCAACAGCTCCATTAATTCACGCAGATGACGTGGGCTAAATGGCTCACCGCAAAATTTAACCCACCGAAGGGCAGATAGATCACGGTTTTGTATATCACCGCGAAACAATAGCTCAGTAAGTGCGGTCACAACTGAATACCAAATTGTGATCTGCTCATCCTGAATAAGCTCTGACATGCTGGCCGGCAACATCATGTACTCTTCAGGAATGATGATGGTGGTGGCACCCCCTAAAGGACCAGCAAAATAATCAAAGGTAGAGACGTCAAAATGGGTTGGCGCATGATTACCTAGAATGTCATTTGGCCCAACGTCGTAGACATTGACCGAGCCTTTGGCATAACTAAGCCCACTCCGATGCGTATGCATCATCCCTTTTGGTTTACCGGTTGAGCCAGAGGTGTACATGATGTACGCTAAATCATCTTCCATCAGACCGGGTATATGCGGTGTGGCACCGTCGCCAAATGCAAATACTTCGGGCCAAGAGACCAGGCGACAATGACTATCTTCCACCGGCCGATTTACCCCGATAATCGCACTTAAAGGCAACCCTGATTCAACCAATTGCCACAGCCCTTTCATCTTCGAGTTTTCGCTAATCAGGTGCTGGATTCCACAGTCACGCACGAGGTATTCGACCCTGCTCACCGGCGAACTCGGGTCAATCGGTACATATGCAGCACCAGCTTTCATGATTCCATAGATAGAGATAGCGCTTTCCAAGCTTTTATGCAGGTAAATACCAACCCGATCGCCACGACAAACTCCCAATTCGATAAGGAATTGTGCCAATCGATTGGTCCGGTCTACAAATTCAGCATAGCTAAGTTGCTTTTCGTCTGACCGAAAGGCAATCTTGTCCGGATACCTTTCAGCTGAGCGAGCAATCGTGTGCGTTAACAAAAAGTGCTGTGATAACATGGCAGACTCCCTTAAATTCCCAATTGGCTAGCTACAATATTACGCTGAATGTCAGAGGTTCCTCCGTAAACAGGTCCTCCCATTGCATCCCGCAAATCTCGCTCCACTTCTGTCGCAGTTAAATAGCCTAGACCACCATGAATCATCATGGCATCCTGACTAGATTGAATAAAGCTTTCCGCCATATAAATATTGGCTAAAGAGGCACTCATTGTGGCATTTTCGCCATTTTCTATCTGCCAAACCGCTTTGTAGGCCAGCAAACGGGCTGTCTCTAGACGAAGCTGCATATTGGCGATGCGATGTGACACAGTCTGAAAATTACCGATAGGCTGACCAAATTGCTTACGCGTCTGAGCATAATTTATTGCCCGTTCTACTTGAAAAGACATAATGCCCAGCTGGCTAGCCAAAATAGCGGAGCGTTCCACATCTTGCGAAATCGCAAAGACCGCGGCTCCTGAACCTTCTTCTCCAATTAAATTCCCGGCCGGAACAAAACAATCTTCCAACTTTAACTCGCCTATAGGCACCGTGCGCAGTCCCATCTTGGGTAAATTAGCCGTTGCCGTCAGCCCTGGTGTATCCCGCTCAACCAAAAACAATGAAATACCCCATTGCCCCCAAGCTGGGTCTGCCGTGGCAAAAACCAGAAAGAAGTCAGCAACCGGACCAAAAGTCAACAATGATTTATGACCGTTCAAAAGATAGCCATTATCTGTTTCCTTGGCTGTCGTTTGCAAGCTAAAGGCATCAGAGCCAGAGCCAGGTTCAGTCATCGCATAGGCGCCGATTAGTTCCCCCTGACAGATTCCACGTACATATTTTTGTTTTTGCGCTTCTGTTGCCACTTTGAGCAAAGTGGCTGTAATGCTGACATATTGAGCGTTAATAGCAAATGTTAAACCATTGTCCCGGCAACCGTAACCTAGCCCTTCCATCGCTAGCAACGTAGTCATGAGGTCATGCCCGGAACCACCATATTCTTTTGGTACGGCCAGCCCATGCAAGCCAAATTGACCACATTTACGCCACTCTTCCTGGGGGAAAATGCAATTTTGGTCGCGCTTGACGACAGACTTATTATCCAATTCGTTTTGAGCAAATTCAATTACACGTTTTTGCAATACTAATTGTTCACTTGTCCAGCTAAAATCCATTTAGTTACTACTCGCCAAATTACAGCCACTGTTGCTGTCAAGAGTGGCGGAAAAGAAACATTGAAAAACAGCTTCGGCAAAAACGGCATGCCCTTCAGTGGTCAAGCCCCCATCAGTCACATCAAAGTATAATTCGTTAATATCGCCAGTGCTCAAGCCAGCCTGACGCATGTAGTCGCTCATAGTCAAGATTGAGATGCCCGCTTCAGCGGCATGGCTAATCAGCTCAGCCTCCGGCAAGGCCAAATCAGCATCACCAAACTGCATCGTCCAGTTTTCACTATCAGCCTGCTCATAAAAAGCTGTCGGGAAAACGGGAATGGTCACAAGTGAAACTTTGATTCCCTTTTTCTGAGCATTGGCTAAGAACAGATCAATTTGAGCCATCAGTACAGCCATCTCATGATCGTTTTGCTCTTCGTAGAAGATAAAGCTATTGGGTAACACAATATCCTCCTGCGGTGCGGGAACAAGCTTCGAGGTAAAGACTGAATCGGTTGTTAGATATTTGCGAGCCAACCTTAGAGTTAAAATATGACTACTAAAAAAGCGACGTGGCTGAAACCCCTCTAAACCCCAAAGCGAGCCATGGAGCTGGTCGTGACGCATCCAGAAATCAACATCGCTAAGCGTTAATTCATCACCTTCAAAGTAAAAATATGGCTTGGCTCCATCTGACTCACTAATCAACTGAAAGTCGTTATTAAAGTCGATGAAGACAATGATTTCATCCGGCTCAAAAGGATCTTCAAAAATCACCCAGAATGGCACATCAAGATAGATATAGGAGCCTAAATCCTGAAATCCCATCGAGAACACTTCAGCATTGCCGCCGTTCTTACCAGAATCGACAAGCATCTGGTCGGCCAAGACACCCATATTTTCTGCGCTGGGTATTTCTAAAGCTTGAACGGCCCGGTCCCCCAAGAAAACGACACGATATGAGTCATCTTCTAGGCGAAAATCTGGATAGTTAAATCCATTGCTATTGGCAACTGTATCATTTGTACCATTGGGCCCATTAATGTAGATGCGATCACGCGGTGCTAGTCCGCTTTCATTTGAAGTAAGTGAAGGAAGAGCAGAGGCTAGAGCAAGCAATTGAACTACAACTTCAATCACAATTAAGGCCCCAAAAAGATAAACCAGCCCACGGCGAAACAGACCTGGCTTGGGGTCGCCATCCCATTTATGCAGCAAAACCATGGCGGCAAAGATGATCATGATCGCTAGAAAAGCAAACTGTAGAACTGGCAGAAACAACCAAGTATCGGCCGTAAACATATGCCAAAAAATGGCACTATAAACTGCAAGCATCCCAATAATTGCTATCGGCCAGTTGGCGATATACCCTAACAACGATTGCAGCCAGCTATCATTATTAGGTCTCTTCAATAATCCAATTATAGGAATTATCAAGACTATCATGAACAAAACCATGCCCATATGAATAATCGAGAATTTGCCCAGGATCGGGTTACCGTAGCCTTCAAAACTAATCACATTGACAAAGCCAATGATCATAAACAACAGTGAAACAACTAGAAATAGCAGGTAACCTGGTTTTTCTATTTTTTCTTCAAGCGTATTAAGATTTTCTAACATAAATTTTGCCAGCGAAATATCAGCCAGTTTAAGAGAACGAGGTTTAAGCTAAACTTGCAGGATAAGGATGACACCAATGACAGCAATCAAACCACCAAATGCCCGCACCGCCATTTTGCCGCGTTCACTACGAATAGCCATGATGCCCACAAGTGCACCAATGACATGCAATCCGGCAGTGGCTACGAGGAACCCAGCAATATAAGCAATTAATAGTCCAGCGGTACTTGTCAATTCAGGGATTTCAGTTCCGTGAGCATGACCATGAAAAAAGCCAAAGATGGCTGCCAACATCAAGCCCGTCCACTCAGGCAACCCCCTGTAAGCAAGAATCGCAATTCCCAAAATTAGCACAGAACCGGTAATCCCATACTCTACGAATGGAATCTCAATTCCTACGATACCCAGTATTGCACCTAAGGCCATCATGCCTACAAAAGCCACCGGCACAGACCAAATGGAACGTCCCCCAATTTGGGCACTCAAAAATCCAATAGCCAACATTGCTAGCAAATGGTCGAGGCCTAGCAACGGGTGTAGAAACCCAGCCAAGATGCCCCCACCTCCATAAGTGTGGAACAATGCAGTGCCAATAAAAAGATTAATTGCTGTAAACATAGCTTTTTCCTTCAATAGTCTGTCCAAACAATAATAAGTAAGACAAAATTCGATTGCAACCTATTTTGTCTTAGTACAAGAAACCCAATTGAGGATAACTTGATTTGCTTAAAATCATCCTTAAGGATTTTTTGCACATTCCCTTGATTTAGTCCAATTCAAACATTTTTGAGAGTCCCTATCAGAGATAGAGAATTTTGATTAATCACAGAATTAGTGGCCTAAATCGAGGCCGCCATTTGGCAAATTTCAGACTCGGCTGGAAAGGCCGCCTGCGCTTAATCAATCGACAACTCCACATGCTCTTCATAAAGCAGTTCGAGAATATTTTAGAATGTTGCGCCGTGCTTGAACCCACTCGCCAAAAGAAGCAATTTCACTCATAAGCAGATCATACCAATGGCCAAACAGCTAACTTTTACCCCTTTTCGTCAAGGTTGGTCACTTTGCAATTGGCCTGACTCAAAAGTCAGCCTTGAACTGGACGATTCAATACAAAACGATATGATTCAAAGCAGTAAATTTATGATCAATTACCAGACGGAAGGAAGTATAAATTAGATGAACTTTGAGTTTAACGATGATCAAATCTTTGTACGGGATGTTGCCCGCTCTTTTCTTAAAGCGAACTGCTCACCTACGGTAGTTCGCCGCGTTTTAGAAGGAACCGAACACTATGCGGCCGATCTTTGGCAGCAAATCGTCGCTCAAGGATGGGCCGCCACCGCCATCCCCGAAGAATATGGCGGCTTAGGGATGAGCTATCTAGAGCTTGTACTCGTCGCCGAAGAACTCGGTCGGGTCTGCGCACCAGTTCCCTTTGCGTCATCCGTCTATTTAGCGACTGAGGCGATACTTTTAGCTGGTAACGAAGAGCAAAAACAACGCTTGCTACCCAAGTTTGCCGAGGGTGAAATCATCGGCACACTGGCCTATGCTGAAAAGGCAGGATTAACCTCAGCCACAACGCTAGAAACACGAGTCGAAAACGGAAAAATCTACGGCCGGAAAACAACGGTTGAAAATGCTGAAATCTCCCAATTGATCATCGTTGCCACTAAAAGCGAAACCGGTGATGGAGCTTCTCTTTATCTTGTCTCACTTGAGCAAGATGGGGTTAGCTATGAGTCACTCAAAACGATTGACCCAAGCATGAATCATGCCAACGTTATCTTTAACGGTGCGTCGGCCGAATTGCTGGGTGAAGACGGTGCCGGATGGAGCTTGCTCGAAAAGATCTTGGATCGAGCGGCCGTTTTGTATGCTTGGGAGCAGTTGGGTGGTTCGGAAACCTGTTTGGCGATGTCGAAAGAACATGCGGTGCAGCGGTATGCCTTTGGTCGGCCGATCGGCTCCTTTCAGGCGATCAAACACAAATTGGCCCGAATGTATGTCAAAAACACCTTGGCCCGTTCTAACGCCTATTACGGTGCTTGGGCGTTGAATAC
>JBLIMP010000203.1:0-8467 GCA_047638855.1 Cellvibrionaceae bacterium
GGCTGTATGATGAGGCGGGCAAGATTCCTGATATGGAGGTGCCGGAGCTTGAATATTACCGGCCATATCTAGAAAAAGGGCTTAAGCGATAAAAAAGTACCAGAATCTAAAAAGGGGTGTCGTTTAAAATAAACGACACCCCTTTTTTGTATTCACCTCTATAGTCAACGAAAGTTAACTATAAGAGTCGATTGAAAACTACTGAGACTCGACTGTTACCCAGTCAATCTGCGTATTACTGAAAGTTGTATCGCTTGTAGATGACCAAAATCCAAAGTACCGGTTACCCTGGTAAGTCGTATCATTCACTGTCAAAACAACAGAGCCATCTCTTTTTACTCGCATTTCACCATCAGCATCTGCTTCAATGGTCCACTCAATCCAATCGCTGTTTTTTGTACTACCCATGCTCAACGTTGCAGAGCCTAATGAAACACCACTGCCAGAGTTATCGTCTGAAGCATGCTTCTCAATCCGCTTAACCGAAACTTGCATCTCACTGGATGTGTTTCCAGCGAGAAATAAGAAACGGTAATATTGGTTAAAACACGTTGAGTAATCTGTCTCCGGGCAGGTAGATGATCCATCGTAATCGCCGTTCAAGATAATTCCACCGGTATGCCGGGGGTCAGCATCATCAAGGCGCATACGAGCGGTGAGCTTGAATGGGGCTGCAGGCAATTGGCTAAGATCAGAAGCGATCATATAGTCGTATCGGCTTTCCATCCGTAAATCAAGGTAACCAGGATCTGTCGCTTTAACAGAGGCGGTGTTAATGACCTCGTCTGTGTCTTGCCGTACGATACGCCAATTAGTCGGGTTGTCGGTATTAGAGAAGGTTTCTTCGTAGAAGTAAACTGAAAGTACTGACCTTGCTCCCGACCAAATTCCAGTCCCATTGCCCGAACCGAAAGCGATTGCCCGCACCCGATAATAATGCGTTTTAGAAGAGATCAGTGCTTTTGCAATGTCTAATGAGGTTACTTTACCTAGATCTGTTGTCACTACATTTTGGGTAAAGGCTGCGTCGGTTGCTTCTTGCAGTTGATAGCCGGTAATGCGTGAATCGGCCGAATGCATGTCACTCCAACTCACGGTCCATTCATTCACTAGACCAGTAGGGGCGATAATGCTGTTCAAAACAGGTGCTGCATACGGCTTAAAGATAAGGGGCATGTGGATGTAATAGGTTGATGGGACCGTAACGGTAATGACCGTAGCCGCAACACTATCTTCCAATGACAAGTTGTTGACAGAATCTTGCATCATCACCGTATTGGTAATGACCGTGCTAACAGCGGTTGAAGCATCAATCGTGACTGCAAAGCTAGCTTCAACCGTTAATCCAGCATTTAAGAAAAATTCTGAAGAAGTCAAAACCCCGGCCGATTCAGCCATGTTAAACCCACTTGATGTCACCAACGAGTTGGGAACATAGGTTAGGTCAGCGGGCAGGGTGTCGGTCAAAACAAAGTTTCTAGCTGACCCTGCGGTATTGCTCACAACAATTGAATATTCAATTGTTCCACCAGGTAGGTGATCACCACCTGTTACCGTTTTCTCTACAAATAGATCGATAGGATCTGTCCGTTGTTCAACAGTGACAGCGGCATCACTAGACAAAATGAGAGCATTGCCAGAATCTTCAACGGTGACTGTATTGGTAATAACAGAACCAACAGCGGTAGAGTCGGAAACCTCCGCTTGGAAAGAAACGGTGATACTCTGATTCGTATTGATAGAATAACCGGCCGTTGATGTAATCACACCACCGTCTTCGGCCACGTCAAACGCATTGTCGGAAACAACTAGGGAACTAGACACATAAGTTACGCTAATCGGCAACGTGTCAGTCATTTGAAAATTGGTACTGCCCGAGCCAGATGCAGCGATCACGATCACATAATCTAGCGTTCCGCCTGGATGCGAATCACCACTAACAGATTTTGTAACGGTCAATGTCGCGGCTTCCACTTCAGCCGTCGCTAACGATGACATCGTTAACATAAGCAACCCACTCATCACAATGGCAGATAGTAGAGCAAACAGACGTCCTGAATAATTTATGCCTTCCTTATTTTGCATACCTTTTTCTCCTATTTCAGAAATTTAACAGTCTATACTGAGAACTAATGTAGCCACCCATGGTAAAAGTCCACTTCATAATCACCTAATTTATCTTTAAGGGCAACAATGGTCAAAAGATATAGGCAATTCGTCACTATAATGTAGGTGTTTTGTCACCCTCAAACTGAACACTCAAAACCTTTAATCGTTCAATTTTCATTGCAATAATTGCAATAGTGGAAAGAAACAGCGATTGTCAGCTAAAATCGAACCACAATTCCCTATAGGATTTATTTATGATTTCAGGTTATGCCACACCAAACGGTACTCACGACTTTCTCAGCAACTTTTCATCTTTGCATCAATCCCCAAACAAACTTTCCGGATTGACTATTTCGGCCGCCGGTTTTGGCACCTATCGCACCACCATCAGCAATAACGGCCATCGGCAAGCACTGCTCCATGCTGTGCAGAACGGTATTAATCTAATCGACAGCAGCTCAAATTATGGGGATGGTGGTTCAGAAGAGCTGGTTGGCTCGGTTATCGAGGAGTTGATCGAACAAGGGCAACTCCAGCGTGAGAACATCGTCGTCGTGACAAAGGGCGGGTATCTGCAAGGGCAAAATTTTGCGATTAGCCAACAGCGCAAAACAGAATTACGGCCGTTTCCCGATTTAGTCGAATACGGACAAGGGCTAGAGCATTGCATTCATCCTGAGTTTCTAGCTGACCAAATTCAGCGTAGCTTAGCCCGCTTAGAGTTGGAAACGATAGATATATTTCTTTTGCACAATCCTGAATACTTTTTAGGTTGGGCGAAAAAAGCCGATTGGGATTTAACTGAAGCAAGGGAAGAATATGATCGTCGGATTGCGCTGGCGTTTAATTACTTAGAGGCAGAAGTCGCAAGCGGCCGGATTAAGCGGTACGGCATTAGCTCAAACAGCTTCGCTCATGAAACTGACAGCTACGACTTCACATCGCTTGAAAAAGTTTGTGAGATTGCTGAAACGATCAGTGCGGAGCATCATTTTCAAGCGATTCAATTCCCAATGAACTTACTCGAAACGAGTGGGGCAACGGTCATTAATCAGACATCCGGCCGCACATTGCTCGACTTGGCTCACGAAAAAGGACTTATTGCATTGGTCAATCGGCCGCTCAACGCCGTTGTTGGCAACAATCTTATCCGGTTGGCAAGTTTGCCAAAAGTAGCCGGAACGGCCGACAAAGATGTGGCTGAAGCTTGGATCGATAAATTAATTAATGAAGAAGCTCGCCTACAACGGGCGGTTTTCTCAATCGATATCCCCTTTAGAACCAAGCAAGAATTTGCATCAACGACGGGATCAGGCCGCTTGCTTCAGCAGCGTTGGGAAGGATTTGGCACCTTTAGCAACTGGCGCGATGTGCGTCACGGCTATTTAGAACCACGAGTAGGGTTTGCGGTTCAGTTTTTGAACAACCGGCCGGAATTGCCAGAAGAAGCAAGCGAGTGGATCACATCTTACCAAGAGACTTTAATGCAAACGCTCGACACGATTTCAGCCATTTATCGGGCCAAAGAAGCAGGCATGCTTACCACCATCAAAGCAAACGCTGAAACGGCCGATTCTGATTGGCGCGGTGGCAAAACGTTAAGCCAAACGGCCATTCGCGCATTACGCACAACTCAGGGGATCACGTCAATTCTCGTTGGCGCACGTCAAATCAGCTACGTTGATGATTTGCTTACAGAACTAAATCGGCCGGTTGCGGTTAAAAATCGGGCCGAAAGCTGGCAAAGCTTGGCAGAGCAAGTCAGTGATAAATAGCTGAAAAACGCTTTCTTTGAATCTATGACCATGCAGCGAGAGAAAACAGCTTTACAGCTTGTGCCTATTATCTGCCTAATTTTGATTGGCTTTTTTCTGCTCCTTCAACGCTCGTTTGAGCTTGGTGTGCAAGCCGACGAGGGGGTCCACGTCTCAACCGCCTACCAAGTGGCCCAAGGGCAAGCGATTTATCGCAACCTATTCGAGAATCGCACCCCGGCCGTCGAGTGGCTCTTGGCTGGATTTATTCGCTTGGGAGCTGAGCCGCTGTTCACCGGCCGGTTGCTTGCCATCAGCGCAACCCTCATCACCGCAATCGCTCTGATGACCACCACAAATCTCATTCTCAAAAAGCAGGCGGCACATCTACCGCAAAATGTGATTGATACCGCCGGTTTTATGACCGGCGTGCTGTTTCTACTCACTCCCCTTAATCTTTTCTGGTCACGCTTTTTCATGCTAGAGCCATTTGTTACCCTGGCGGCGGCTCTCGCTGGATTATGCTTAGCTACAGGCTGGGGGCGCCATAATCGATCGGCCTGGTTTTCGGCCGGTCTATGGCTGGGATTAGCAATCTTATTCAAACAAACGGCCGTTGTCACCACAGTTGCCTTTACCGTTTCAATAGTGATTTTCATCATTCTTGCCCCGTCTAAACAAATAAAACAGGCAAAAACGATGCCCCTTTGGACGATGGCTGGATTAGCAATACCCCTGATCGGTTTTGTTGCGCTTCTTGTGGCTCAAGGGGCATTCTCAGATTTTTTACACCTCGTTTCTGGTGCAGATCGCATCGCCCCTTTTGAAGGGATTGGTTCAAAACTTAGCGTTTTACTTGCATGGGGCAAAGGCCAGCCACTTGCTCCGCTTGCGTTGGTCAGCGTGTTATTGATCTTGCAGCAGCTTGGCCGGACCGCTGTCGCCCCACGACTCTCGCTTCTAGCTTTTCCGCTTATCTGGTTTGCGGCCGAAATAAGTGCCGTTTTATTGCCTCCTGAGCTCGATTTGAATTGGGGTGGATTTTCTCACTATATTTTGCCCACGCTTGCGGCCGGAAGCCTGCTTGCCGGAGTAGGCATCGGGCTGTTATGGCAGCTTTTTTCGGCAAATCGGCTTGGAGGAATGACAACAGCAGTTGTAGTGGTGTTACTCATCGGCTTAACCTTACCAAAGTGGTGGAGTGATCTTAAGTTTGTCCAGGTTGAAAGCGACTACCCGATGCTCAATTTGGCGGCCGAACAGCGAGCCGGTGCCGCCTTAGCCAGCTTCGTCCCTGAAGATCAGCCGGTTCTCATTTTTGGCAATGCCGGTTTTTACTACTGGGCCAACCGAACACCGGCCGCCAAATTTTTTCATTACCCTGGCTACTTCGCCACCTCCTCTATCGGTCAAGAAGTTGAAGCGGAACTGCTCCCGATCATTCGTGAGCAACAGGTTGAAGCGATGCTTGTTTCTCGTCACCACCTCGACTTTCGTCTGACCCCAACATTGACCTCCGCAATCTGGACCGGTTGGGAACCGGTCGCTATTTTTCCTTATGCCTATCAGCAAGATATGCTGTTGTTCTTACCTCGTGAAACCGGTGCGGAATCGGCCGATGCCAGCTTGACGACATTTGGTCAAATATTTGAACTCAACCAACTTGCTCTTTCTCAACCGCTTGAAAACAGTTTGTTTGTTCATTTAATATGGAACGCCCAAGAGCCAACTAATCAGCCCTACACTGTTTTTGTTCATATTTTACGACCAGATGGCAGTCTAGTCGCCCAACATGACATCCAGCCAGGAACCGGTTTCCGGCCGACGCCAAGCTGGCGTGCGGGGGAACTGATCAATGATTATCACTGGATCGAGCTACCAGCGGGTGAAAATATTTCCTCCTATGATTTGTCAATCGGGTTGTATAACAGCCTGACCGGAGAACGACTGGCTACCGATGATCAGCAAGACAGCTATCATGTCGCCATTCAAGAGGCACAGCTTCAAGAGGAGCAGTAATGAAGCCCCATCTTAAAACCATCATCCTCGCTTTCCCCTTATTTCTTTTGCTGGCTATCGCTCTTACATGGCCACTTGCTGCCAATCTAAACAGCCATCTTCCGGCCGGTACCGACTCCATCGTTCATTTTTGGAACGGTTGGTGGGTTAAAACTGCCCTCGCAAACGGCCAATCTCCCTATCAAACCGACCTATTCTTCTCCCCGGTCGGTCTGTCGCTTGTCTATCACAATTTCGCTTGGCTACACATTTTGGGCTGGCTATTCGTGTCAGCATTCACACCCCCACTTGTCGCCTATAACCTTGTCCTCATCATCAATCTAAGCCTGTGCGGTCTGGTCATGGCCCTTTTGACTTGGCATATATCCCGCAACAAAGCGGCCGCATTTCTAGCCGGACTTATCTACATGGCGTGGCCCTATCGCCTAACCCAGCCTGATCATCCTAACTTACACAGCACTTGGCCCATTCCGCTATTTATGTGGGCCCTTATTCGCCTAATCGAACGGGGCAAATGGCAAGATGGAGTTTTGTGTGGCTTGGCATTTGCCTTGGTTGGCTATATGCGCTGGCAACTGCTGATTCCGGCCGTTTTAATTGGTGGCATTTATATTGTTCTTCATTGGTTAACAAACGATAGCACGGGTAGGGGACGAAGGGGGCGGGACGACCTTGGCCCCGAAGAGATACGATGGTTCCACCCCCTTCGCTCCCTACAAGCTTTGCTGATTGCGGCCGGTGTCGCCTTCGTCTGTTTAGGCCCCCCCATCGTCCTGCTCGCATTGGAATGGCAACAAAACCCGGCCGAACTTGTGCTCAATAGTGAAGTGCTCACCATGCAAACCGATCTATTTGCCTACGGCACACCCGCCCCGTGGAATACATTTTTCGGCAAACTGACCACCCCGTTTTACACCCATTATTATCCCGACCGGGGCAGCCGAGCGGTCTTTTCTCCCTATCTTGGCTACACAACCCTTCTGCTTATCGGGATCGCCTTGTGGCAATTACCTTGGCGCAAAACAGTTCCATGGCTCACGATTGGGCTGGTCCTAATCATGCTGGCCCTTGGCCCCACGTTACGTCTAAACGGCGCACAGTTTGAATCGATCCCGACCTTTTACCGCCTGTTTGACAAGCTTTTTATTATCAAATTACTACGTGAACCGGATCGTTTCAACATGTTTGTTGCGCTTCCGGCCGCCGTTTTAGCCGCCTTTGGCTTTGTGCAACTGTGCAAAAAACCGTTTTGGCGCAACCGCCAAATCCTGCTAACCGGCGTTCTCAGCCTCTTCGTCTTGGCCGAATATCTCGTCGTGCCTCTCCCGCTGCAAACGGTAACCATTTCGCCATTTTATGAGATGCTTTCACTCTCATCAGAAGACCAGACAGAAGACCAGACAGAAGACCAGACAGAAGACCAAACCCAGCCTGACGTAAAAAAAGCAGAGGCGATTCTCGATATTCCGTTAGACCCCTACAAATCAAAACCGTACATGTTGGCCCAAATCACCCACGGCCGACCCATCGCCCAGGGGCATGCTTCGCGTTACCCTGAAAATACGTTTGCATATCTTCAGCAAAACCAATGGCTGAACGAAACACTGCTTTTCGACGGACAGCCGCCTCTTTTAAAAGATGTCGGCCGACAGTTCACGGCACTTCAGCAAGATGGGTTTGAGTTTCTGGTATTGCATAAAACGATGATCCGGCCAGATTACATCGCCAAATGGCGGCGCACCATCCCGCTTGCTCCGTTCTTCGAAGATGATGATCTACTTGTTTATAAGATCGGTCCACTCGTGCCAGAAAATTTCATATTCATCAGCGAGCCTCTCCCCAGCTTTGGGTTGCTCAACATCACACAGTCTGCCAGTTGTCAAAACCCTAAAGGTGTTTTAGGGATGGATGTTGCCTGGGGGCAGTTAGATGATTTGATCAAAGTCGATCATATCAATGTTCAGTTGCGTTTGCGGAATGAGAGTAAGCTATGGGCGGCCGATATCGAATCGCTGACTGATCTTGATCTAACCCAAGCGTCCTATCCCACCTTCTTTTTGGCCGATTATGAGTGGGACCTTCCGGCCGATATTGAGCCGGGCCGCTACACGTTTGAGCTCCTGTTGCAAGATAAGGGGAATGATATGGTTCTTGGCACGCTGGAGGCGCCTAATCCTGTTGACATTCAAACCGATCCGTGCCTTTATGACCCTCCGGCCGATAGCAAATCGGTTAACGCTCAATTTGGCGATACCGGCCGCTTGTTAAGCTATCAACTTGAACCTGTACAAGACGACACTTTGCCGCTTACCCTTTATTGGCGGCCGGAACAGCGTACCGGCGTTGAATACACCGTCTTTGTCCATCTGTTTGAATTGGGCAGCGGTTTGCCCGTAGCCCAGAGCGATGCGATGCCGCGCAATTGGCGCTATCCAACCTCCCGCTGGGGGTTGGGTGAAACGATTGATGAGCAAATTGAGCTTTCGGTAGAAGGGTTGAGTCCAGGAAGTTATGGCTTAGGCGTAGGGCTTTACAATGCGATCACGGGTGAGCGACTGTCGATTGTGACGGCCGACGGCCAACAG
>JBLIMP010000204.1:0-8416 GCA_047638855.1 Cellvibrionaceae bacterium
TCATCAGCAAGCGGCATACGATCCGGTTCAACCTCACCATAAAATGAATCTTTAGAATGGGTGAGTCCGATATGATGTCGGACACCACGCTCCACGCAAGCGTTGCGCATACAATCTACGACATCCAAATCGGCAACAGCAGGAAAAGCCATCGGCATATAATGAGACGCTGTGCCTTCATCACGAACTGCACCAGAGACAACAATTAAATCACCTGGCTCCATGATTTCTGGCTGCATCAACCCTGAGGTGCCGACGCGAATAAACGTGTCTGCACCAATTCTCATGAGCTCTTCTACAGCAATGGCGGTTGAGGGGCCACCGATGCCGGTTGATGTAACCGACACTTTGACCCCATCGACATAGCCTGTAAAGGTGCGATGCTCTCGATTGTGTGCCACCTCTTTGGCATCATCCAAAAATGAAGCGATGATGGGGACACGGCCCGGATCACCTGGTAAAAGTACGTAACGGCCGACATCGCCCGGCCGCATGTTGATGTGATATTGAAGGGGTTCTTCAGTCATAATTTCGTTGCCCATAAGTTTGCTATCCTGCATTGCTTTTATCCTGCTCGATAAGAATTTTGACCCCGGCAATCGCCGTTTCCAGAAGGTCTGACAAGTTGGTATGGGTGCCACCAATCAGCATGATGCCGCCAGCTCGACGGCCGAGGACGCGCGACACGACAAAAATCGTTGAGGCCTCCATTTCTGAAGCCAATGCCCCGCCTTGGACCCAAGCTGACCAGCGATCGTTCAAGCGGCTTGCAATCGGCATTTGATCCGGTTCATGCTGGCCGTAAAAGGAGTCTTTTGATTGGCAGATGCCGACATGGTGGGGCAAGCCTGAGCTACGGGCCGCTTGGCGCAAAGCCAACGTGACATCATGGTCAGCCACGGCCGGATATGCCAGCGGTTCATATTGTTGAGACGTATACTCGTCACGGATGGCTGCCCAAGCGATGACCAAATCGCCTGGCTCCATGAATTCCTGCATCTTGCCCGATGTGCCCACACGAATAAAGGTGTCGGCACCAATCATCGACAGCTCTTCGACAGCGATGGCTGTAGAAGGACATCCCATCCCTGTAGAGGTGACAGACACTTTTTCACCGAGGAGGGTTCCAGTAAAAGTCCGATATTCTCGATTATAAGCGACCTCTTTTGCATCATCGAGATAGCTGGCTATCAGCGGTGCCCGTGCTGGATCTCCAGGGAGTAGGACGTAGCGCCCTACATCTCCTTGCCGACATCCGATGTGGTACATGACATCTTCGTTCATTGTTTTTTGTGACATATTTTCGTGTTGCGTATTGCGTTTGATGGAATACGCCCTTGTTTTTATTTTACGGGTTTCAAAATTAATTATAAGTCGTTTTCTGAACGATAACTGCATCTAAAACAATAATCCCTTGGCCTTCAGGTAGAACGGCTATCGGGTTTAGCTCTATCGTCTCAAGATAATCACCATAGAGTTGAACGATGTCGGCCAGTTTTAGGATGGCCTTTATCAGAGCCGGGCGGTCTGCTGGCACTGTGCCTCTGAAGCCAGCGAGAAGCTTGGTTAAGCGTGTACTTTCAACAAGGGACTGGGCAGATTCAAAGTTCAGCGGGAGAAGATCAAAGGCTGTTTCGGCCATCAGTTCGACCAAAATGCCACCCGGCCCGACGACGACTCCAAAACCAAACGGAGGGTGGCGTGAGATACCAGCAAACGCCTCGACACTATTTTTAACCATTTCTTGCACAATCACCCCATGAAGCTTTGCATTAGGCATCTGGCTAGAGACATTTTCGATAATTGTGTCATAGGCTTCACGGGCGGCCGTGCACCTGTCAACGGCTAAAACGACCCCGCCGACATCGCTTTTGTGGATGATGTCAGGGGATTCGATCTTCATCACAACGGGGAATCCGATTTTTTCAGCCAATGAGGCAGCTTCGGCCGCAGATGTGGCCAACCCCTCTCGTGTCGTTTGGATGCCAAAGGTAGCTAACAATTGTTTGGCTTCCCGTTCGGTAAAGGGTGCGCCATTTTCGAATCGCTTTTGCCAAAACTCAACAACTTCAGGAGATTGTTGGGCGGTTGCTTTGACCCCAGTTGTAGCGGTTGGGATGGGTGTCAAAAGATTTTTAATCGCTTTGAGGGCGACGTGTGTTCCCTTCAGCAAAGGTACACCTGCTTGGTGCAAAGGTTCGCTAAATAGGGGGTGGTGTCCGTCGGATATATTGCTCATCACCACGACCGGTACAATGGCCGTGCTGGCATAATCAATAATCCCTTGCGCAATCGGTAGGTACTCTAGGGCACCAGCTTCATCAAGACCGGGCGGGGCATCCTGTACAGCGACAATTAGGCCGATGGCCGGATCGCTTGCAAGGTGCTCAAGGGCTTGGCGATAGACGTTTCCATCTGCAAAGGGCAAGCCTGTCGTGTCGAGTGGGTTTTGGGGGGTTATGAAAGGTGGCAGGATCGATTTGAGATGAGCGATCGTTTGTGGCTGTATCGAGGGGGTTTCTAAGTCAACCGTGCTGGCGATATCAGAGACGTGAGCCACCCCGCCACCGCTGACACCGATGATGCCCAGACCCCCGCTCTGCGCGGTCTGGGATAACGAGGAGAAAAGGGCGGTTGTTTCCAAAAGTTCGTCCATGCTATCAACGGAGACGATTCCGTGCCGTCGAAAAAAGGCTTGCATCGCTGAAAATGATCCAGCCAATGCCCCGGTATGGGCGGCCGTCGCCGCCGCACCCCGCTCAGAACGGCCGATATACAGGGCGACCACCCTTTTGCCTGCTTGGTGGATTTCGCTCATTGCTATGGCAAAAGTCTTTGGATTTTTGATATTTTCCAATACGAGCATGACAACACGGGTCAAGGGGTCTGTGGCTAGAAAACGGAGATAGTCGGGAATATCTGTGACAGCGCTATTGCCCGAAGAGATGATGGTGCTAAAGCCGATCCGGCCGGTGCTAGAAAGGGCGATGGCCCCCGCTCCCGATTGTGAGATGAGGGCGACCGATCCTTTGGGTATGCCGGTCGGAAAGCGAGAGCTGTACAGAACGGTGTTGGCTTGATGGGCGACTAATCCCAAGCAATTTGGACCGCATAGAGCGATCCCGTAGCGGGTGGCAATTTCTACCAACTCGTTCTGCAAGATTTGCCCTTCTGCATCTTTTTCAGCAAATCCACTCGACAAAACAACGGCCGCTTTGGTTCCCTTCCGGCCGACATCTTCTAACGCCCCCGCTACATATTTGGCCGCGATACAAATCACTGCAACATCAGGGGCTTCATCAAGCAAGCTGATATTGGCAACAGCTTCGAAGCCAAACACTTTTTTAGCCTTAGGATGAACAGGGTAAATTTGACCTTTGTAACCGTGATCGATGAGATTGCGCATCACAAAACTAGATGATGCCCCGACTCGTTCAGTCGCACCGATAACGGCCACAGAGCGTGGCTTTAGGAGAGCAGATAGTGTCAAACCGGCTCCTAATCTAACCCTTCAAATGGGCTGTCGCGCATATTCAAATATTCTTTCAGGGTCATATCACCAAACATCGACATCCACTTTTTTCCAGCTTTGGTCGTGTGCAATGCAGCTATGACCTCGACGTTGTATTGCCATGAACCGAGTAGCCCGGCCAATTTCTGCTGATTGTTGAGCGACGCTTTTGCATATTTGATGGCAGGCACCGGCATTCTAGCCAGCTTGCGCATTAACTTTGTCGTTTCGGTCATGAGGTCAGCTTCTGGCACAACTTTGTTGACCAGGTGCATGCGCAATGCTTCTTGCGCGTCGACGAGGTCGCCGGTGTACATGAGCCAGCGGGTGTCCCGGCTGGAAATGAGCCAAGGCATCATGAGGGAGGGGGGGCCAGAGTTGTGCCGGACCTCAGGTTCGCCAAACTTGGCTGAATCGGCCGCAATAGCGAGGTCGCAGACCATCATCAGTTCTAGAGCACCAGCCAGGGCATAGCCATGAACGGCCGCGACGACTGGAATCGGTGCCTGCCAGATGTTCAACAGCTTTTCGCAATTTTCGCTCATGTCCTCGCGCCATTCTTCGATATCGGCGTCAAACGCACCACCACCGATATCGTAGCCAGCACTAAAGGCTCGCCCTGCCCCTTTGATCAACAAGGCATTTACTTCATCATCAGCAACAGCTAGGGTTAGCGCATCATCCATTTCACGGATAACTCGTTTGTCCATCGCATTAAGCTGATCAGGGCGATTGATGGTGATCGTGGCGAATTTATCATCCTCGTCCTTTTCGTATAGAATTGTTTCGTAACTCATCCAAACTCCATTTTTGTGAGTAAAAATTGCATTTCTTCTAAAAGAAACATATGGTAGATTGGTTCTACAAGTGAACCAAGAATCGGGTTATTTTAGCATACTGCTCAGATAACAAAAGGATTGTTTGTTGTATGCTAGGGTTTTTCAGTAACGATCGAAATGGACTCACTGGATTACTACTTTCTACTAACCAAACTAAATAATCTGCGTTACTTCCTATCTACGTCTCTACGTCCAAAAGTAAAGGACGCAGAGCAGATAGGAAGTAACGCAGATTTTATTAAGGTTTAAAGCGTCTAGCCCCGATAACTAAAAAGCTGTGGGTTGTACGCAATGCTAGGACATAAGCACGAATAATTGGCGGAGACACAAGAGGATAAAATGAACTATAAAGTAGGCATCATTGGTTTGGGGATGATCGGAGAGAGCATGTTGCAAGAGTTCTTGAATCATCCGGCATTTACTATTGGCGGGGTTTGGGATCGCAATGACAAAATCAATCGGCATATATTAGATCGTTTTCCAAATATACCTGTCGCAAAAGACGGGGCCAGCATCATTGAACATCCTGAAATTGATCTTGTTTATATCGCCACTCCGCCTGTGACCCATGCCGATTACTGTCTGCAAGTAATCGCGGCCGGGAAAGCGTTGTTGTGTGACAAGCCTTTGGCTATTGACTTGGAGCAGGGTCGACAACTCGTGGCTGCGGCCGAAGAAAAAGGGGTCCCAACGGCGATGAACTTTGTCTATGGGGCCGGTGGTGTGGTTGATGCGGTTGAGCAGCAGCTAAACTCTGGCGCGTTGGGTACGTTACAGAGCATCGAAGTCCGCTTTCAGTTTCCTTCGTGGCCGTTGCCCAATCAGCTCAGTGCGGCTAGCTGGATCACAAAACGGGATCAAGGAGGGATGGTACGAGAGATGTTTTCCCATTTTGTTTATCTGATCCACAGGCTCTTTGGTCCGTTGACGGTCAAATCGACCGTGCTGCAACATCCAGAGGGAGAGAACACGGCCGAAAGTTTTGTGCTGGCTAGCTTAGAGACGGGCAGTATGCCTGTTTGGTTGATGGGGGGTGTCGGCGGCCCGGCCGCGCCCCGTGAAAGCGAAATGACGATTCACGGGAGCAAAGCATCTGTGCGTATTGGTAATTTGTTCGGCGTCGCTGTAAGTGATGATGGAGAATGGCGTCAACTGCCGATTGACTCTGCCTCAATGGGGCAGGCACGGTTGAGCGAACTCGCCGAGCGTTTGGCCGGCCGGCCGACTGCGCTGCCTGATCTGCGGGCCGGTTTGCGGGTGCAAGAAGTGGTAGAAGTGATGTTAAACAACTAGAGCCTTATCGCTCTCGGCAGATTTTCAATAAGCAACTGCTCCGCTTGCATGCGCAACTCTGCCGTCATTTTTGGAAGCCCCACTCGGCCGACCAAAAATCGGGCTGAGACACCCCCATACGTTGCCGCGATCCTCGCATCATTGCTTTTTACCCAGCCAACGCAAGCACCTGCACTATAGCTGTTGCCAGCACCAGTCGGATCAACCACACTGACAGGTACGGCCGGAACATGCCAGAAAACATCGTGCTCTCGGTCCCAAGCATACGAGCCGTGATGGCCGTGACGCACAGTCACCATTTCCGGCCCTAATTTTGACCAATAGCGCATCACTTCCTTGGGATCTTGCGAGCCAGCAATCCCGCTGGCGGCCGGCCAGTCGGGCGACACAATATCAGCCTGCTCGATTAAAGTCAGAATCTGAGTTCGATTGCTCCACGATTTCGTGTCGATAATCGGCTCCAGTGAAAACACCGCCCCCGCCTTTTGTAATCGCAGCGCATCTTGAACCATCGGCTCATCATGAGATTCTGTGATCAGATGGATCGCTTTCGGCCGCTGATAGTTTGCTGGAATTGGCAGCGGCTGTTCTAGCAGTTTGAACCAATTTTCGGTGTCGGTCAGCAGCGTGCCGCCTCGTTCGTCTTCTTGCGCCTGATATTCATTTTCATCATAGAGCATTTGGCTGCGGGCTGTGGGAATCTCAGCAAATTTAACCCAACCGGTCAAATCGACTGAGAGTTCCTGCAGCTCTTGCACATGTTCCGCTTCAATGTCGTTACCCGACCGAGATAGAAATCCAACTGAATCGTGCCAAAGACGTGCCCCAAAAACACCTTGTGGCCCACCGCCACCCAGAACACCGCGCATGATTTCGCCATTATGAAGGCGAATATCATCGATGATGATTTTGCCGTAAATTAGAATCTCAACTTGTTGCATGGCACTGCCCTCATTTTAGACTGTTGACGATTTCCATATAGTCACGCACCCGTTGCTGATCGATGGCGCCACCCCATCCACCCGGCTCAAAAGCTGAGCCGACAAATGCCCCATCCGCCTTGGCCAAACGGCGTGCGACGTTCTCATGATTGGTGTGACCGCCTAAAATAACCGGCAGATCAGGGAATGCGGCTTTAATATCATGGACTTGTTTTAGGTTGGCTTCTTCGTCTGCATTTGCTACTTCTACCCCGTCTGCTCCTGCATTAACGGCCGCCCGGGCTATTGCTGCTACCGGTTTATCTTCGCCATGCCATTTGAAATGAATCCCATCCACCTCGGCAATCAGTTTGACATGTTGGGCGTTGATGCGTTTGCGATAGTGTAAAAATTCAATCGGATTAGCCTCGATCAACCCCCAAGGGGAAAGCGATTGGCCGACTAATGCAAAACAGCGCAAGAATGAGCCACCAGACATTTTGGCTACGGCCACTGACGCTTGAAGCGAGTTGGTCATAATTTGGACTCCGATCTGGAAGTCCGGCCGTGTCTCTTTGGCAATGGCCCGCACAATATGGGCCACGCCAATCACCCGAGCGTAGTCGGCCTCATCTTTTGTCGGGTAAATGCGGTCAACTGTTTGGACTAGGCAGCCGGTCGCCCCCCCTTCGTCCAACGCTTTTGCATCACGAACCGCCTGCTCAAACGTTTCTTCATAACTCCCTTCTTCGTAAAACGGGGTGCCTGGCATAATCCCCAAATGTACCAAGCCAATGATCGTCTTTTTCTTTCCTAATTCTGTAAAAATTCTGTCCGCCATGTGTACCTCTATTGAACCAGCTGCTGGGCTGTTTTATTGAACTATGTTGGCAAATCCCCTTTTTCAGATATAACCTTTCAATACTAGTTTGTCAAGGAGATAGATTATGAAAATCGTTCGAAATTCTGATGGTCAACCGAAGCAAGGATCAACCTTTTCGGGCAAAGCCACGCTTGCCCCCATGGTTAGAGCGCAGCGAGAAGGTGGCATGGGATTAACCATGGTCAATTTTGAAGAAGGGGCGGTTACTAATTGGCACACGCACCCCGGAGAACAAATCCTCTATGTCATGAGTGGTAAAGGGCGCGTGGGTGATGAAGAAGCGCAATGGGATGTAGAGCCTGGCGATGTGATCCATTTTGGCCCTGGTGAGAGACACTGGCATGGTGCGGCCGCAGGGCACAATATGTGCCATATTAGTGTGACCAATGTGGGGCCACCGGTTTGGGAAGATCATGCTCCCGACCTATAGGAGGACCTGAATATGAAACTAAATCGCCTTTATACATTTATTGAGGAAGTCTACTCGGAAGGTGGGCGAGAGCTGGCCAGCCCGCTTAAGCGGGTCGCTGTCGCGGCCGTTATCGAGAATCCATTTGCCGGTCGCTTTGAAGAAGATTTAAGCGAATTGATGGAAACAGGGGCAGAATTGGGACAGTTGTTAGGGGAAAAGGCGGTGGCACAATTAGACGGCGACGCGCCCCATAGCTACGGCAAAGCGGCGATTGTGGGGATGAACGGTGAACGTGAGCATGCGGCCGCTCTAATGCACCCTAAATTAGGCGCACCCTTGCGTGAAGCGGTTTTTGGTGGCAAAGCGATCATTCCATCTGCCAAAAAAATGGGTGGGCCGGGGACAATGATTGATGTGCCTCTGCATCATAAAGACGCGATGAAAGTACGCTCACACTTTGATGCGATGGAAGTGCGTATCCCAGACGCACCGGCCGCCAACGAGATTGTGGTGGTGATAGCGGTGACAAATGGCGGCCGACCCCATCCACGTGTAGGC
>JBLIMP010000205.1:0-8358 GCA_047638855.1 Cellvibrionaceae bacterium
GAGCCTGCCGGTGATCTTGCTTATCCCTGAATCAGATGAACCTGTTTCTCAGCTACTCAATGCCGGTTTCAGCGGAATCTTGCCCCGCTCCATCGGCCCTGATCGACTCAATGCGGCCGTGCAGGGGGTTTTAAACGATTTAACCGTTTTCGACCCCATCTTTTTAGAATCGATGAGCTTGATCGCAAACAAACCATCTGCCGAATTTGACTTGGTTGAAGTAGAGCCACTGACCCCGCGTGAGTTTGATGTGCTTGAGCTTTTGGCCGATGGGCTGACCAATCGAGAAATAGCGGCCAAATTAGGGATCAGCCACCACACCGTTAAGTTTCACTTGACATCGTTGATGGATAAACTTGATGTGCATAGTAGAACAGAGGCGGTGACAACCGCCAGCCGTTTGGGTATTTTAGAGATTTGATTTTGATATTTTTCCCGTAGGGGTTGACGCCATTGGTGTGGGCATTGGCATCTTCGAGCCGAATTGTGCTCCGATGGCGTCGCCCCCTACAGATTTTGGAGATTTAAAATGGACAGATTGATGAATAGAGATTGGGATAAAGACGTGGTGCGGTATCCAGACCCTGCAATTGAAGTCATTGACCCACGATTTGCAAAATATGTATTGGGGAGCGCGGCCGTGGAGCGTCTTTACACCGGCGCACGTTGGACCGAAGGGCCGGTATGGTTTGGCGACGGCCGGTATCTGCTTTTTAGCGACATCCCAAATAATCGCATTTTGCGCTGGACCGAAGAAACGGAAGAAGTGACCGTTTATCGTCAGCCATCGAACAATAGCAACGGGCATACGCGCGACCGGCAAGGGCGGCTTATTTCATGTGAGCATTTGACCCGGCGTGTTACCCGCACAGAACATGATGGGACGATTACGGTTTTGATCGATCAGTTTGAGGGCAAACGGCTTAACGCCCCGAACGATGTTGTTGTCCATGCAGACGGCCACATCTGGTTTACCGATCCTGGCTACGGCATTTTGATGAATTACGAGGGGGAACGAAGTGAGTTTGAACTGCCAACTTCAGTTTATCGGCTCAATCCGGAAACGGGTGAAGCAACTGCCGTGACTGAAGACCTTGAAAAACCGAACGGGCTTTGCTTCTCACCCGACTTTAGCAAGCTGTATATCAGCGACACTGGGGCCTCGCATAAGCCAGGACATCCGCACACGATTACGGTTTACGATGTTGAAGATAGTGCGCGGCTCAAAAACGGCCGCTTGTTTTGCGATATGGGAGCCGCCTCGTCAGACGGATTCCGCTGTGATGTGGATGGCAATGTCTGGACGAGTGCTGGATGGGCCGGAGACGGTAGCAACGGCGTGTATGTTTTTGCCCCCGATGGAACGCTAATCGGCAAAATTCATCTGCCAGAGCCGGTGTCGAATCTCTGTTTTGGCGGTGTAAAGAAAAACCGTTTGTTTATCACCGCCAGCCAATCGATGTATTCGCTGTATGTCGAAGCTCAAGGCGCACAATATCCTTGAGAACTAAAATAATTAACGGGTGAATATTTAACTGTGAATGGTTAATGGCACGACTGCCGTTAACCATTAATAATTATTTATTCACCAATTAATTATTAACACCCTCCCCATTTATCCGGGTCTACCCTCACCAAACATCCGAAGTTTGAGTCTTTAGTCTGCTGTATTCTTCTGTTATGAATTTTAGAAACAAAAAGCATTGGCATTTACGCAAAATGGGTTTGCGTAGTCGGATGGAACATCATGAATTGAACCATCCTTTAGAAATTGAAAATAAAGAATACGCTGGTAACGGCTTTGAACAAACAGAAGAACTGTACGGAGAAAAACGAAATGGATTTAACACAAATATCAGACGGAATGGCTGCGGCCGTAGAGAAAGCGGCGGTGAGCATGGTGAAAGTAGCGGGACGCAGACGGGGCGGGGCGACCGGGATCGTTTGGGCCGAGGGGCTCATCGTCACGGCCGATCACGTTTTGCCGGGCGGGGGCCATCGCGGCCGTCATGGCAAGCATGGGAAACACGGCGGCCAGGATGGCAAAGTGAGAGCACCGACAGTGATTTTGGCGGACGGCACGAAGCTGGAAGCAGAGGTCGTCGGCCGGGACCCATCCACGGATTTGGCCCTTCTCAAAGTAGTCGGCGCAACGCTGACACCAGCCACCCGCTCCAGCGAGACGGGGAAAGTCGGCAATTTAGTGATGGCGTTGGGCATGGGCCACGGCACCACAGAGGCGACCCTCGGCATCCTCAGCGGCATTGGGGCAAGCTGGCGCACCGGGGCGGGCGGGGTCATCGACCAGTACATCCAGACCGACGTGCTGATGTATCCTGGGTTTAGCGGTGGTCCGTTGATCAACACGGCCGGTGAGATGATTGGCCTTAACAGCTCAGGCTTGATGCGTGGCGCAAGTGTGGCGATTCCGAACAGCACCATTCAACGAGTTGTGAATCAACTTTCTGATTTTGGTGAAGTAAAACGTGGTTATTTGGGGATCAAGAACCAACCGGCCCGTTTGCCTGAAAAGCTCGCAACTGAGCTAGGGCAAGAAACCGGTTTGTTGATTGCTGGAGTGAATCCTGGCAGTCCGGCCGAAGAAAGCGGCCTCATGGTGGGGGATGTGATTGTGAAGTTCAATGAACGGCCGATTCGGCATCCGGATGATTTGTTAAGTGAATTGGCATCAACCCCGCCAGGGCAAAAGTCACCGGCTACGATTGTGCGCGGTGGTAAGTTGAAGAATTTGAATGTGAAGGTTGGCGCGCAGGAAAAGTAGTGTAGGGCTCAATTAATTGAGCTTTAGCCCAACGTCGTTGGGCCGTTTTGTAGACAAAAAGCCAGCGGTTGGATTATTTCCGGCCGCTGGCTTTTTGAATTTCAGGTTATTTGGATTCATTGTAGAGGCGAAAGGGGGCGGGCGAGCTTCGTCGCTACGCATGAGGTTGAATCCGCTCCCTTACATCCTTTGGGCACAAAAATCACATTGTGTGCAATCCAATTTTTAGGCATGGGATGTAAGGAGCTACTTATCTACCAGCTACCTAGCTTTACCAAACATTCGCCAGATGAAAAACCCAACACCTAAAACAACCAACGTTGACATTGCCCCGATAATCGCTGCAAGAATGATTGTTTGATTGTTTGGCGGTAGTGGCACAATCGCGGCCGGGACCTCATCTTGTGCCGGTTCAGCCGGTTCAAGCTCCACGGCCGAAACCTCTGTGGCCGGGGTTTCCGTTTCAACTGGAGCCTCTGTTGGAGCAATCGTAGCAGTGGGTTCTGCAACCGCAGGTTCGGGTATCGGAGCTGGTTTCTCAGTCGCAATTAGGCTTGCGGAATCGGACTGCATCGCCGCATGGAACACAAGCGCAGAATTCCAATAAATCGTATGCTCGTTCAACGTCCAGAAGCCATTCCCATCGACATATCTTTTACCGGCAAAGTTTGAAAAGAAGAGCGGGTTCGAGTACTCATTGGGACCACCGACTAAAACCCCGGCCGGAACCTCGTCAATCCCATCATAACTCCACATGACCGAATATAGATTCTTGATGCTATTTGGCCCATAGCCTGAGACATAGCTGATGGCTAATGGGTTACCGCCCAGCAAATAGTCAAGCGACTGTTGTGAGATGGCGGCCGTCGCCTGTGTGTCTTGCCCTAAAGCCAGATTGCCCGCATACATTACCAATGGTGTTGTGAGGGCGACATAGTTGCTGCCCCAATAATAATCCTCATCAAGCAAGGTCTGATTCCAAGTGGATGCTTCCCAGCGGTCAGTCATATGATCCGACCACCCATTAAATTGAGTTTCAAAGAAATCGGCGACCTCAGGGTCTTGATTTTCGCTAAAAGCATACGATAACCATGCGATCATCCCCATTTGCTCTACCCCGTAAGCGTTATCGAATTGCGATTCGAATTGCGTTTGTACATGCGGGTAAAGGGCCTTAACGGTGGTGTGGTATTTTTCAGTGCCGGTTGCGCGATACAGGGTTGTTGCGGCCCAAAAACGGTTGTCGAGGTCGTCTGAATCTGCATAGGGGCCGCTGATGGGGTTTACTTGATCGAGGTTGTCTTCGAGATAGGTGTACCCAAGTTCGGCCGCTGCTAGCAGTTTTTGCGCGTAGTCAGAATCAACCGATTCAAAAACAATGGAAGCATGGGCCAAAGCGGCTACTGCGCTTCCGGTTGTAGCGGTGGGGCGAATATTAACCTCGCCCCCTTGTGTGTCTTCTACAAATCGAGGTTCGGCCGCTTGATCAGGCATCAAATCCTCTGTTGCCTGGACCATATGGTAAAAGCCACCTGAATCAGGGTCCTGCATGCGCATCATCCAATCAAGCTCCCAACGGATTTCATCTAAAAGATCAGAAACGCCATTGCCACTTTCCGGAATATTGAGATGGTTGTCTGGGAATTGGTCTGGGAAAAATTCATATGCCCACAGCAGATCAGAAACGGCAGTGGCCCCTGCATTGGTGTATTTGCCGTAATCCCCTGCGTCATACCAGCCACCTGAAACATCGGTGGTGGGTAATGTGCCGGAGCGAAATTCTGCCTGAGCATCTTGTGGATGACCGGCACCACGCGCAAACGGACCTGCTTGGGCCACATCAAGCGGTATGCCCGCCCGCTGAAGGAAGAAGTAGCGCATGCTATCAGTCACAAGTGGACCGTATACATTGCTGTCGATGTAGAAGGGGGTTGAATCAGCAACTTGAAATGCTTCGACCGATAAATAGTAGTGGCCTGGCTGATCAAGCGGGGTAAAGTCGGCTTGTAGAACCCGCTCGCCAGATACGGTTGAATCAAGGTCTGCGATGAGTTCGAGTGTCCCTTCAAAGGCGACTTCGTTGGTGCTTACAGACCTTACTTTGAAGGGAGTTCCAGCTTCGGCCGAAAGCTCGTCGGTAAAGCCAGAAACAATCACTTGTTTATACCCATCTGGCCGATAGCCATTTTGGTTGACCTTAATGGCTGGATAAGATGGCTCTGAATCGGGCGAAGTAAAGCGGACATCGGCGATCCAAAATGCAAGAGGCGATGAATTAACTCCAGATAAGCCGACGGTGAACATTTGATCGCTGTTGAAGGTGCCATTTTCGGCCGTAAACTTAGTCAGCGGAATACTGACTCGTTGCCAATCTTCGGACATCGTGATGAATTCTGTAATTGGAACTTGAACACTAGCCACATTGAGTGGTTCACGGCCGGGTTGAATATCATTGATGTTTACCGCGAATTGTTCGCCGCCTACAAGACCTTTCACACTAAATTCCAACGATCCATTTTCTATATAAGGGGCAATGCTATAAGACTCCCAACCTGGCCCTGCGATAATCGCTTGCCACCAGCCGCCAGAGTCTGGATCACCAGTAACTATCACTCGCAAAGATGAGAGCCCGTTGGTCGTGACTGTATCATCGATGGGTAGACCGCCGCCGCTTGCTTCGATTTCTAGCCCTTGTCCTGAACCAGCCCATCCCGCATATTGTTCGGTTGTAAAAACTTCAATATCGCGTAATTTGTGCTCGCCGGCCGTTTGGGCGGAGCTAAATGTCCAAGTTGAGATTAGAAACATAAACAGGCAAATTGAAACAATTAACCTTATGAGTGATTTTGTTGAGTTTAGGATAGTATGCATATGAGATATTTTAAGGGAAATTCTTTTGATCTATCTTGCAACGATAGTGAATAATTTGTATTCGCCTCAAATTCTCATCAAATATAGAATTTTGAGACGAGGTGGATCATTTACATTGGTGTCCGTTATCTTTTGATGACAGTGGGTGAGTTAAAAAAATTATATGAGGTGATAGATAGATGCTCAACAAAGCAGAAGCGATTAAGGATGAGATCATTCGACTGCGGCGTGATATTCACGCCCACCCCGAACTGGGGTTTGAAGAGATACGCACGGCCGCATTGGTTGCGGATACGTTGACGGAAATCGGTTTTGACAATATCAAAACGCAAGTCGGCCGGACCGGCGTTACCGCCCAGATAGGAACCGGCGATGGGCCAACCATCGGTATTCGGGCTGATATGGACGCTTTACCTATCTTAGAAGATACAGAGCTTGGCTTTCAATCGACCAGCCCTGGCCTCATGCATGCTTGCGGCCATGATGCGCACACAGCGATTTTGCTGGGAGCAGCCCATCTGCTACGCCAAAATTTTGTCGAAGAAGGGAGCAAATGGAATGGTAACATCCGTCTTTTGTTCCAACCTAGTGAAGAGAGTTTTGACGATAAGGGGGTTAGTGGGGCAACTGCGATGATTAGCGACAAGGCGATGGAAGGGGTTGATCATGTAATTGCCCTGCACGTCAATTCAAAAATCAAAAGTGGTATTTGCCAGTTTTACGATGGATTTGGCCACGCGGCCGTTGACTCGTTTGAAGCCTGGATTCGAGGCGATGGGTCACATGGGGCTTATCCACATCTAGGCTCTGACCCGCTTTTTATTATGAGTTCGATTTTGCCCAATTTGTACGGCATTCCATCTCGCTATATCGACCCGATGGCCCCATGTGTCATTAGTTTGGGGCAAGTGACTGCTGGGGCGGCACCCAATGTGATTCCGGCCGAAGTGTATATTCAGGGAACCATTCGCTCCATGACAGATGAAGTGCGTGAGCAATTATGGGCTGAAATCGATCGGGCGTTTCAGTTGGCTGATCAATTGGGCGGTAGTTACGAGTTGAAGATTATAAAAGGATATCCGGCCGGATTTAATGCCTCGATGGTGAATGATTGGATGAGAGGCGTGGTAACGGATTTAGTGGGTGGTGACAAAGTACTCAACAAACGTAACGGAATGGGGGCCGAAGATTTCTCATACATGTCGAAAATGGTTCCAGGTGCCATGTTTATGCTGGGGGCGAGCAATGGCAAAGGGGGGCACCATACTCCGCTATTTGACATTGATGAAGAGTCGTTTGCGCTGGGTGCGGCGGTATTGGCTGAAACGGCCAGACGTTATGTGACAGGGGAACTCGAAAAGTAAAAAGTGACCAGTGATCACTGATCAGTAGAAGGTTTGCGTTATGGCGTTGAAGCGTCAATCGAAAATCTTAAATCGAAAATCAAAATTATGCGAAAACAAGCAGAAGCGATAAAAGACGAAATTATTCGGTTGCGGCGTGATATTCATGCTCATCCTGAACTGGGATTTGAAGAGATTAGAACGGCCGGACTTGTGGCTGACACGTTGGCCGAAATCGGTATCGACAACATTAAAACGCAGGTCGGCCGGACCGGTGTCACCGCCACTATTGGCCCTGGCACAGGACCCACAATCGGCATCCGGGCGGACATGGATGCCTTGCCGATTAACGAACAGGTTGACCATGAGTATAAATCTGTAACCGATGGCGTTATGCACGCCTGTGGTCACGATGCCCACACCGCCATGCTGTTGGGGGTGGCGCATCTGTTGCGCCAGAGTTTTGCTGAAGAAGGCAAGGAATGGAAAGGGAATGTTAAATTCTTGTTTCAGCCATCTGAAGAAAAGTGGGGTGATGATGGTTTTAGTGGGGCCACGGCGATGATTGCCGATAAGGCGATGGACGGTGTTGATTTTGTAATTGCCACCCATGTCGGTTCAACTGGCGAGAGTGGTGTATGCACTTTTAATGACGGCCCCTCATGGGCGGCCGCTGATATGTGGTACGCCAAAATCTTTGCAAAAGGAGGGCATGGTGCCTTTCCACATCGGGGAACCGACCCGATTTTTATGCTCCAAACGGCTCTAAACCATATTTATGGTATTCGTTCGCGCATGGTTAATCCGCTTGAAAAAAGTGTGGTTAGTATTGGAGCGATTCAATGTGGGAATGCGCCTAACGTAATTCCGGCCGAAATCTATGTGAATGGCACCATACGATCCTTTGATAACGAGGTGCGTGAAACGCTATGGGCAGAGACTGAAAAAGCGTTCAAGCTGGTTGAAACGCTGGGCGGCAGCTATGAATTTGACCTAAGCAAAGGGTATATCCCAATGGTGAATTCAGGCAGGGTCAACGATTGGATGCGGAAGGTGACGGCCGATTTGTATGGCGAAGAGGCTGTTTTGAATGCTCCCATGGGAATGGCGGGTGAAGACTTTGCTTACATGGCAGACATGGTCCCTGGTGCTATGTTCTCGTTGGGAGCGAAAACGGGCGAAGGGACCGGGCATCACACGCCGCTGTTTGACATTGATGAAAATGTGCTGTCGCAGGGTTCAGCGATTTTGGCTGAAACGGCTCGACGATTTGTGATGGGTCAGTTTGACGAGTAATAAGTGACCAGTAATAAGTGACCAGTGACAAGTTTTGAACTTGCGACTGGTCACTTATTACTTCTT
>JBLIMP010000206.1:0-8263 GCA_047638855.1 Cellvibrionaceae bacterium
TTTATAACTACCAAAATACAACCGGCTGGGCGGCCGAAGAAATGCCTGGCATTAGCGTATTTTGCAAGAATGAAAGTGGAGAGATATTCCACACTTATTCAACCTATTCACGGGGCTTAGACATGTTAAACGGTGCATACCACTACATGGATTTGGTACCAAAAGGGCGTGACGAAAATGATCTGCCTCACACAATGGCTTGGTTAAAACGTAACGACAGTTATGAACTTGTATAGCGAATTAAAAATCAGTAGGAGGATTCAATAATGGAAGATCTTTCAATGTTAAATTGGCTAGCAGTAATCGTCGGCACAGTTGTTTCGTTTTTAGCAGGGTGGTTGTGGTATAGCCCCAAACTGTTTGGAGTGAAGTGGGCAGAAGGTTCAAAAGTATCTATGAACGATGGTAGCAGCTTTCCAGTTTTTGCGATGGGAAGTCAGCTTGTCGCTTTATTTTTGCTCGCTTTAGTGGTAGGCATGACAGAGATTGTTACAGCACTGTATGCAGGAATTTTGATTATTTTGACTGTGGCTGTTTTTGCTGCCTCGCTGGCCGGATTTAGCCAAAAGAGTAGTTATGCTATCGCCGTAGATTTCTTTTACATCATTGTAGCGGGCGTTATTATGATCACTTCTCAAGGGATTTTCTAAGCTCTCTCTAGACCGCAGATTTATTAAGCAAAAACGTCTGCAAACATTTGGCTGAGCTGAAGATCAAAGAAAAACAGATCGGCCGCAATGATAAGATGAACAGCCGCAATTACCCAGAAGGTGATCTGATATGATCCTTTCTGGGTTTTGTGGCGCATTATTTGCTGAGCCAAACCGCTTCCAGGCCACCCACCCAAAATTTCGATTAAGTGCAAAGTTGCTTCAGGAATTCGCCACATTTTTTCCTGAGCAAAGCGCTTATCAAGTGTGATGGAGACAAACCCGATAAGCGAAGCAACAAAATACAGAGCGAAGGGTAGCCATGCAAGACTAACGAGTGTGAGAAAAAATGGGAGCGCAAAAAGTAATAGTCGGGTTGAGCCAATCTTTGAAAAGTTTACGCCACCGGGTATGCCCGGTAGCCCAATGCGACCTTTGGTTTGCCCTTTCACTGTCTCTATCAATGATGCATCCCCTTCGATTTGAATGTTTTCAGCTCGATAACGCCCTTTTGCGTCGCGACCAACAGAGTAGCTAACACGCTTGCCTACGGCCGGTTTTTTACTACTCGCCACTTCGCTTAAGTGAAAAAAACAGTCCTTCCCCCCTTCGTCAGGCTGAATAAAACCAAAGCTCTCACTTGGTTTCCATGTTTCGATGATGCCGTATTGCTTTGCCATGTGGGCATTATAGCGGATCTCATCTTTTTTATACTTTTCTGATTTATTCAAACTAATGATGAGCCGCTAGTTGCCCTTGGACCAAAACGAAATATCTCTAGCTGCCCACTCAAGCTGGCCGCCAAACCAATTTTCGCCTCTAAATTTTACAGCTGTTGTACCAGTCGGAACCGATGTCCAGTAGCTACGGAAATGGTTATTCTGTTTTGTTTTAGAGTGGGCTTGCTCAACAGCGGCTTGCCAAGTTGCCCCACTATTAAACGAAACTTCAAGGTTTTCGCCAATACCAGCGAAGCGCAAGTAACTATTAGGTGGGGCAGGCTGATTCGGCGTAAATGTTTTTACAGCCGTTGATGTGGTGATCAAACGCGGTGTCCCTTGGACTAAATCAAACGGTTTGGTTGGGTAGAGCATTAGGTTGTCCCAGTGGAAAGTTTCTGCCCCGTTTTGGTTGCATTCAGCTTCGAAAAATGACATTGTACATTGTTTTTGAGGGGTATAGCTATGATGTCCAAACTGTACGACCGCTTCTTTCCAATCCGGCCGGGAGAAGATAGCTGGGGCCGGCTGGTCATGCCACCATAGATTGTATTCTGGAAGACCCACTTTCAGGCGGCCGTCAGCCACACCAAAATAAAAAGTTGAACGAACCGTTTTGCTCATTTCAAGCACTTGATGATACTGCTTGTAATTATTGATCGACAAATCAGTTTCGTTTGCATTTTCATGAATTGTGGTACGAAAATAGTTTTCCAACTGTAATCGAATCTGAATACCTTCACGTGGTGCCCCCTGAAGGTCAGGGTCAAATTCATGAATCGCAAGCTGCAGGTTTTGATCATATGGGGTGATCCAAATATCCACCCAGTTGCGGGCCGGATTAACCCTGAAAGTAGACATGTCAAACTTGATAAAAAAGTCATCCGTGGTGTCGATCAGCTGATTAGGGGCAAAAAAAACTAAGCCATAGCCAGCATTATCAGATTCTCCATAATTGGCCGTCATCATATGATTTTTACAAATGTAAAGGTTGTCTTCAAAAGCGGTGATTGTGTGTGTAGCAGGCGGCGGTTCGCAGTTGGGACCATGGTGAGCGGGCATTTCTTTCATGATGTAAAGCTTATCTTGATCACGCTGGTGAATCGTGAGATCCCAGTTTTCATCGGTCCATGGTTGTGGAGATGAGGGATCACCATCAAAAGTTTCGAAAAAGACAAGCTCATTGTCTATCCGGATGGAAGGTTCGCCAGCCACACGCGGATAAGGATTGGACACCATGGGCAAATAAACGGTTGAAGGAGCCGATTCGTTATCAGCGAGAGATGGCTGACTGCTAAAAAGAGAAATAGCTAAAAGAGCTAGGCTTGGTATGAAAAGCAAGTTGATTTTTGGCATGAAATAGTCTTTAAATAAATATGTTATGAACTAAATTAGTACAGTGTTTCCAAAATATTCTAAACTTTTGGACGCACTTCCTAACCCGGCTTCGACAGGACGTTCGGCGAGCTCAGTCGAACGCTTGTCGAAGGGCCGATGGTGAAATGGCAACAAATTACAAACACTTCTGAGACGATGTAATTAGATTGAGGGGGTATCAGTCAGGCAACTTTTTAACGATTCGGCCGAAATTGCAAACTGACACTATCAATCTACCCTAAACTATAGCGAGCCGTTCTTGCAAAACTGTAAAGTACGAATCAATATTGTTTTTCAGTATAAAACAAATAAGCGCATTGATTAGCTTATATATTCCGACTGTAAGAACGGCTTTTGAAGATTATCACCGTATATCAATCGTATGACTCTCAGCCAGCCTACATAGTCAATCGTGGTAAAATAGTTTGTTGTCAATCGGGTGTAAAATGCAATGTATTCTCTAAAAACTGGTTGGCTATGGAGAAATCTGTGTCTCAGGCCGAACAAATACGTCAACAAATCCTTGGTTTAGTTAAAGACTATCATGATATCGCCTTTATCAAGCCGTCGTTTATCCCAGGAGAATCTCCTGTCCCGGTTTCCGGCCGGGTATTTGGCGCACACGAAATTAGTTTGCTGGTTGATTCTTCGCTTGATTTCTGGCTGACCACTGGCCGGTATTCTGACGAGTTCGAGAAGAAATTCGCCAAATATATAGGGGTGCGTTATGCGATGTTGTGCAACTCCGGCTCATCGGCCAACCTGCTCGCCCTTTCTGCTCTTACTTCCCCAAAATTAGGCGACATTAGTCTCAAACCAGGGGATGAAGTGATCACGGTAGCGGCCGGGTTCCCCACTACTGTCAACCCTATTATCCAAAATGGGCTCGTTCCGGTTTTTGTTGATATCGAAACTGAAACCCACAATATCGACACGAGCTTAATAGAAGAGGCCGTCTCAGAAAAAACACGTGCAGTTATGGTCGCCCATACCCTAGGGAATCCATTTGATCTTGAAACGATTACTGCCTTTTGCAAAAAGCACAATCTGTTTTTAATTGAAGATAATTGCGATGCCCTAGGCTCGCGCTATAACGGCCAACTTACCGGCACATTTGGAGATTTAGCCACCGTTAGTTTCTATCCAGCCCATCACATTACAATGGGCGAAGGTGGCTGTGTTGTTACACGCAAACCAGCACTTAAAACCTTAGTCGAATCATTTCGAGATTGGGGACGAGATTGTTGGTGCCCACCTGGCGTTGATAACACTTGCGGCCAACGGTTTGATTGGCAGCTTGGGACACTACCGCATGGGTATGACCATAAATACACTTATTCGCATATTGGCTATAACCTTAAATTAACTGATATGCAGGCGGCCGTAGGCGTGGCCCAGCTTGATCGACTTGATTCATTTATCGATATTCGACGCAGAAACTGGGCCATTTTACGGGCAGGGCTAGAGCAGTTTGAGCAATTCTTTCATCTACCTGTTCCGGCCGCTAACAGCGACCCTAGTTGGTTTGGCTTCCTCATGAGTGTACGGGCAGATGCCCCTTTTGATCGTAATCAACTTATCGCTTGGCTCACTGAACGTAAAATCGGCACTCGTTTGCTATTTGGGGGAAACTTGACCCGGCAGCCCGCCTATATCGATCGCCATTGGCGGGTTTCCGGCTCTCTTGAGAGGACAGATTTCGCAATGACCAATTCGTTTTGGGTTGGTGTATACCCAGGATTAACGCCGACAATGCTAGCATATATCGTCGATACGATTGCCGATTTCGTGAAAACAGTGTGAAGGGTCCCACAACACTATTGGTTCAGGTGTTAAATAGTTTATAATGATTCCCATCGATCGGTAAAATCTTGGTGAAGCAGTTACTGAGCTTAAACTTAACTGAAGCGTCATAACCGGTGAGGTAAAGCTAAAAAAAGAGCAAATGGTTTTATACCATCTGCTCTTTTTTTGTGTCTACTATCCAGCTTCCCAGCTTCGATTTTTCGTACCAATTCCTGCCCGCCCTTATCCAATTAGCAAGTTTTCTTCAGGGTATTTAAGTAACGATGGACGGTGGGTGGTTTGTATGACGGCCGAAACAATTGTCAATGCACCTAATCTCCCCCAAATCATGACAATGGCGATAATTGCTAAGCCAAAGCCGTTGAGTTGGCTGGTAAAATCCAGCGATAGGCCGCAGGTAGCAAATGCAGAAACAACTTCAAAGACAACTTCTCCGATTGAAGCTTGAGGGTGAGTCAGCAAAATCAAAAAGGTGGAAAGCATCACCAGTCCAATTGAAATGGTTAGTACGGCTCCAGCCCGACGGACAGTTGTGTCAGAAATTGTACGCTGCCAAATTTGAACGCCCGGTCGGCCGCGGGCATAGTTATAGACGGCGATCCACAGCACCGCGAATGTCCCAGTTGTGATGCCGCCACCCATAGAGGCAGGGGCACACCCGATAAACATCAACATTATCGTCAACAGTTGCGTCGCCTGTGTCAGGTTCGAGAAGTTGTTAAATGCTGCAAAACCGGCCGTACGTGAGGAAATTGAGTGGAACCAACTTTGTACCAATTGTTGCCCGAAACTAACATCACGCAAAACCCCATCCCCTGTGGTTTCCGCCAAAAACGTAAAGAGCCATCCCACTAAAATAAGGAAGACGATTACGACCATTGAGACCCGTGTATGCAATGACCAACGGCGAAAATGGCTTCGGGCAAAAAATTCAGACATTACAGGGATACCCAATCCACCCATAAAAACAATCACCCCCAAAATAAGTAGGCTCAGACTATCTTTGGGGGTTCCATTCGGGTAGATTTGTGAATTACCAAAAAGATCAAAGCCTGCATTGCAAAATGCTGAAATTGAATGAAAAACAGCCATAAAGGCGAGGTTTTTTTCAACAACTATTTCGTTAATACGCCAATGGAAATAGAGCATCAAGGCCCCTGTTGCCTCGATTAGTACAACACCATTAATAACGTGCCGGAGAATATGCATAATCTCTGCAGGGCTATCAAGCCCTATCGAGTTTGAGAGGGCTAATCGATCTAAAACAAACACACGACGGCCGATGACGCGCATGACAAGGGTTGCAACAACCATGTAGCCCACTCCACCAAACTGAATCAGGGCGAGTAATGTGACTTGTCCAATTGGTGTTAGGTCACTACCGGCCGAGATAATACTTAATCCGGTTACGGTTAAAGCTGAAATAGCAGTAAAGGCAGCTTCTCTAAATGTCAGCGATTGCCCCGTAGACATCAACGGCAACATAAGCAGCACCGTCCCGATAGAGATCAGCCCCAGCAGCCCTAGCACAATACGTGCCGATACCGGTAGGTAAAATTTTTGCTTGCTCTGATTTGGGTAAGTTAATCCCAGGTTTATTTTATTCCGGCGCAGTTTTTCCCAAAGTTTCATCAAGCTAATTGCGAAAAGTTTTGCAGATCTTTTTCGTGCCCTAGAGTCACAATAACATCCCCATTTTGCAAAACAGTGTTTGCTGGTGGGTGAACAATCACATCAGCACCCCGATTAATGACGAGAATGCTAATTCCAAAACGGGCACGAATCCCGCTTTGCATTAAGGTTTGATTGCACAAGGAAGTCGGAACGGCAAACTCCACAATACTGTAATCGCTTCCTTTTGTTAATGAAAATTTTTCGAGCATGCCTGGATTAATTAGATTATCCGCTAACCGACGACCAGCCTCTCGCTCAGGTAATACAACCTGATCAGCCCCAACGCGCAAAAGTATGTTTTCTTGTTGATTGGTAGTTGCCTTGCAAATGACACACTTTACCCCCAGCTCTTTAAGCGAAACGGTTGTCATGATATTCCCCTCAAAGTTTGAACCAATAGCCACAATCACCGTGTCAAAAGACATAATGTCAACAGCTTTCAATGCATCAATCTGAGTTGAGTCTAAAATAATCGCTTGAGTTAGCTGTGTAGATAGTGCTTGAACCTTCTCTTCGCTTACATCAATTCCCAATACATGGTGTCCGCTTTGCTCAAGTGTGAGAGCTACATTTTGGCCGAATCGACCGAGTCCGATGACTGCAAATTCTTGTTTTCCCATATGCTAGTACGCCTTTTGCACGGTTCAAATAAAAAAGAGCAAAATTATCACAATCAATAATCTCACTCTATTATAATTTGTTTAAATTTTCTGATCCATGCTTAAGCAAGGGTCTGAGTTCGCTCTAAAATATGCCAATCGGCCAATGCGCGCCCTGCCCCTAATGCTGTACAAGCGATAGGGTTGTCAGCAATATAAGCAGGTACACCAGTCACTTGAGTCAATAAAGTATCGATATTACGCAGCAATGCCGTTCCACCGGCAAGAGCCATCCCACGATCAATAATATCAGCCGCCAATTCTGGTGGTGTCTTTGCCAAAACCGCTTTAACCATATTGGTCATAGAGGTTAAAGATTCTGCAATTGCTTCCCATGTTTCATATGAAGTAAAGTTTATTGTCCGGGGCAAGCCGGTCACTTGATCACGTCCTTGAACCTGCATTTCTTCCCGTTCCAACGGCTCAATTGCACTTCCCAGCTTAATTTTAATCGCTTCGGCTGTTGGTTCTCCAATCACCAGATTATATTTCTTACGCACAAAGTTGATAATTGCATCATCTAGATGAACGCCAGCTACCCGCACAGACTCAGCACACACAATGTCGTTTACTGAAATGACGGCTGCTTCAGTTGAACCGCCCCCCATGTCGACAATCATATTGCCCGTAGGTGTTCCAACGGGCAAACCGGCCCCAATTGCAGCAGCTCTAGGTTGAGCAATTAAGTGAACCACACGTGCTCCGGCATCTTGCCCTGCTTTACGCACAGCTCTCTGTTCAACCGAAGTTACCCCATATGGAACGGTGATCATCACAATAGGTGCTCGACGCCAGTTCCCTTTTACACGGTTGATATAGTATTCCAGCATCTTCTCGGTTACAAAGTAATCTGCGATTACCCCGTCACGAAGTGGGCGCATTACTTCGAATTGCTCTGGCGCCCGACCGTACATATCACGAGCCGCTCGGCCGAATTCAACAATTGTAGTGCGATAACCATTATCTTGAATTGCGACCACTGACGGTTCCTGTATGACGATACCTCGCCCTTGAGCATGCACGAGGATATTTACAGTTCCCAGATCAATTGCGATTTCTGGTTGAAGAAAAGCCATTTTTTTCCTTGGTTAGCGTGGCATATATTATTTTCATTCTACGTGCGACGCTTGTCAGCATTCTCGGTTTAATTAAACCGAATACCGATTCTGTCAGAAAGACAGAAGTTAGGCAAACCTCTTTAACTTATTTAGGTGACTAGTTAGTGACGGAATAGGGCTAATATTTAGAATCAATAATCCCTAGAACGTATATGGCGAAATGTCTACAAGGCGGCTTTGATTTTAAAAAATCACCTAATAAAAAACGGGCCGACGAATCAACGCCGACCCGATTAAAGTCTAACTGAACGCACAATCTA
>JBLIMP010000207.1:0-8221 GCA_047638855.1 Cellvibrionaceae bacterium
CCAATTCTTTCAATAACCTTAAAAATCTTCCCGGTTGTTATAAATAAAAACAAGCTAATCAGAATTAAGAATGGCGATAGAATAAAAACCATGAATATTGCAAGCGTTTTATCTAGCAACATTCTAATATGATTATTTATCATAGGTGGCGAAGCTTCGCCTATTAGAAACGTATCCGTAACATAGGTAGAGTGCCCAGTTGCCACGTCAATTATCAAATTGCGATTTACAATTTTCTCCTCAACATTTACTAACTTACCGATATAAGTCTTTTCAACAATAGTGCTTTGTCTAATACTCGCCTCATCGTCAATAATCGAATTTGAGCCTATTATGGTATATGGGCCCAGTTCAACATCTTTGCCCACTTGACAATTGTCGCCAATCACAACCGGTGGAAATATCCTCACCGAAGGGTGAATTATATTATTCTTCCCAGTCCATACACTTTTCCCAAAGCGATTGCCATAAATAGTTGGGTATTGAAGAGTTAATTGTTTTTTTAGGTTTTCTTCAGACGAAGATATCAGATATGTTTTTTGTGCATTTGCTAAATCTTGAAAAGATCTAATTGGATTCCAATATTCTGTTTGAGTAAAATAATTAGGATTTATATTCTTCTCTTCAAGTAAAGGGATAAATTGAGTTTGAATATCAAAAACTTCTCTATGTGGGATAAAGTCTAATAGCTCAGGTTCAAAGATATAAGCACCTGTCTGTTCACTTAAACCGTTTTGCGTGTCAATTGACAGATCAGGATCAGCCCCCTTTTTGCTCATAACGATAGTCATCTGGCATTTTGATTTCTGATGCGAATCGATGAGCTGCTCTATATTTAGATCGTGCAAAGAGTTTCCCTGCATAAACAAAAATGGCTCGTCAACAAACCCTTGTGCCCATTTAACTGCACCCCCATCACCTAGGAAATCTCGTTGCAACGAGTAACTTATATTTACACCCCAGCGTCGGCCTGAGCCAAACCAAGCTTCAATACTTCCTCCCATACGGTGCAAACAAATAACAATGTCGTTAATTCCCGCTCTTGCTAGTAATTCAACCGTGTATGCCATTATCGGTTTTCCGGCTAAAGGAAGCATTGGACCCGGCAAATTATCAGTTAGAGGTGCAAGATGTAAAGATTCATTTGTAGCAAGTATGACAGCTTTCATAGTTTAGTTTTTACAGAGAATTTTGAGTAATGATGGTATTTATTCGGGCCAGCTATCAATAATCGGAAAAAGGATGTCGAATTTAACTAGTTTAAAAACACGCACAATGTCATCTGTACAGTTAGTTAGCTTCAAATCCCCTCCTATTTTTGTTACTTCATGATTTATTTTTGCCATGGCAGCTAGCCCCGCACTGGCAAGAAGGCGTGTGTTCGAAAAATCGAGAATTACACTCTTGCCCGATTCCAATTCAGGAAGAGCTTTTCGGGTCCACTCTTGTGAGCTATTCGCATCAAAAATAGGTGGGGTAGGAATAATGATATACTGCGATGTACGTAAAACTGCAGACTCAACTTCTTGCGAATCCTTATCAGACCCAGAAATGAGTTCAAAGAATCTATCTAGTTTAAGCAACTTTAAAGTTTTCAAAATGGTTGCAGGAACATTAACCATCCGTATATCGCCATTTCTATCGCGGGCGATTCGAGTGCAAGCTAAAATGGTTCCAATTGCGACGCTATCGAGGAATACAGCTTGGCCTAGATCAATATCGATATTTGCAGTTTCCACCAATGCCTGCTCTAACAAGGTTGACAGATTGTTATTATTCGCCATATCAACTCGTCCTACAAGATTAACAATCGCCTTATCTCCAACAAGGACAATATCCTGTTGGGGAAGCAGCACGTCTGGTCTTTCACCATTTCTCATATGGAACCACTGCATAGCAAAAAAGCGAGTAAAACCGACCAAGTCATTATAGTACCGTTTAACTAGCCTTTTAGGATCGCTAAACATTCTGTATATCCACTCAATTCCGGAGTTTTGCATCCACAAAGGAGCTCGACTCGTCTTACCTGCAATAAAATCTAATGTCCCACCTATCCCAATTGCAACAGGCACTCCCAGCCCATTTTTATGCATCCCTATAAACTTTTCTTGTTTAGGATTCCCTAACGCAACAAGCAGGATATCTGGTTTTGCCTTTTTAATATCATCGATATATTTCTGATCCATATCAATGATCGATGAAAATGGTGGGGAAACTGTGCCAACAATATTTAGTCCAGGGTTATTTTCAATAAGAATCTTAGCAGCTTGTTCAGCAACTCCCTCCATGCTACCAAAAAGATAGATTGAATACCCACGCTGAGCCGCCCGCTTTGCTAAAGCAGGTACCATATCGGCTCCAGCAACACGCTCGCGAATATCAACGCCAAGCAACCTCGCACCCCAAACAAGGGGCATACCGTCCGCTGTTGCCATATCAGATTCTTGAAGTAGGAAACGTAGTTCAGGGTCTTCGGCCGCTTTGACAACAAAATCTGCATTAATGGTAGCAATTTGTCTTGTGCGACCATCTATTCGCCCCTGTTGGATAAATTGATCAATACGATCTAAAGATTCACCCATCGTTAAATTATCTATTGGAATTCCAGCGATGATAAGCAGTCTACGTATGAGTAAGTTTTTCGTATCGTAAGTTGGGAGATTCTCGTTTATTTGATTACCTATCTGATAAATTGATTCAATTACTTACATAATTAAATTCAATAGGGTCGATTTATTTTTGAGTGGGATGAAATGAAAATTTTCTAGAACTATGTGAGGAGCAAATTTTGAGAAGTAGGAGCAGACATTGTACCTACTTCGCTAAGCAACCACAACAGATGATCTAGCTTCGATTTCCTTTTCAGAGCTATTCTATAAAAGATCACAATTCGCGATTATTGGACAGACAAAAATATTATTGAAACATTTGCTGAAGTACCTAGCTAGTAGGCACCACGAGCAAATACAACTGCAGGGATAGTTCTGAGTAGAATTTTTACATCTGTCAACAAACTCTGCTCCTCAATGTATTGTAGATCAAGTTCCACCCACCTTTTGAAGTCAAGGTTACTGCGTCCAGATACTTGCTGTAGTCCTGTAATTCCAGGAATTGCGTTTAGCCTGCCTAAAGAAACAAAGTCATACTCATCTACTTCTTGGGGCACTGCCGGCCGTGGCCCAACCAAACTCATATCACCCCTTAGCACATTAAAAAGCTGGGGAATCTCATCAATGCTTGTTTTTCGAATAAATCGCCCAACCCGTGTAATACGAGGGTCGTTTTTCATCTTAAATACAGGGCCATCCGCTTCATTTTGTTCCATTAACTCTTTTTTGCGTTCTTCTGCATCGATATACATAGAGCGAAGCTTAAAACAATCGAACGACTTACCCCACATACCAACTCGTTCTTGGTAAAAGAAAATTGGCCCAGGAGATGTTAATTTAATCAGCAAAGCCGTAGCAACTATGATTGGAGAAAAAGCTATTAATGCAATCAATGCAACAGTAAAATCAAAAGATCGCTTCAAATTCTGCATCACCTTTCCACGTATAACATAGATCAAGAGGTTTAGACGCAGTTGGCTCGCCATACGATGGCTACTAAAATCATTTTTAGCATAGATCTCCAGCATTCTGGCCGCTTTATAATCAATGGTAGATGTAGAGCTATCATCTAATTCGTTGTCTGGTCTTTTGTTATTTTGTTCGATAATCATAATAATGCTCAGCTATTACAACTGAGTTTCGTTTCGAGTTGTTCTGATCCAATCATCTTTAGAATCTTTCCTAGTCATTCTGAAGATAAGCAAAAATTTCCATAAAATATAAAAAGGTGCATAAAGCAACTGCCTGTAAACACTAGTTGGGGCTTTGGTCAGCAACAAACCAGATAGCAAGTAAAAAATTTGTATTATAATCAGGCTCAATGTAGCTAAAAGATTCCAGCTGGCGAGCCAGTTAGATCGGTCAAATAAAAAGGCACTCAGGGCTAAAGCAAAAAGGAGAACTGAAATCCCACTAAATATAGCGAAAGGGGGAATAACATGTTCCATTATCGCGTCAAGCTGAGGAATCACTTGCTTGTTTTTTATACTATCAGCCTTAAACGCTGATCTGAATAATTGGGGAACATATTTTTTTGCCATTTCCAGGCGGCCGGCTTCCCAACGCTCATTCTGGCTATTTGCGTCGTCAATTGAGTTTGGCATTTCGGCCCAAACTACTGCATTTGGCGCAAAATGCACCTTCTCACCAGACAGTAACAAATCCATGTGGAATTCAATGTCTTCAGTTAATGATGAAGACCAGCGGTGGTTTTTAATAACATCAGTATCAAACACCATTCCGTTTCCTTTAAGGCCGGCTGATCCACCATACAGACTTCGACCTTGAGGTCTTACAAAATGAAGGACTGCTAAAGCAGCATAGCGTAACCCAGCGCTCCATGATTCATCTGGATTCCGAACTGAGTAAAAAGCCTGAATTACTTTCGACCCATTCTGTAAACTAGCATTCATTTCTTGCAGAAAGTTTTTTGAAACAACAGTATCCGCATCCAAAATGACAACAGCATCGGGAGTCTTACCTAGTGACCAACATTTTTCCAGCCCCCATTCTAAGGCATATCCTTTTCCTTTTAACTCATCATTAAATCTTTCAAAAACGGTTGCTCCTAACTTACGCGCCACTGAAGCTGTCCCATCTATAGAATTGTCAGAGATAACAACGACCTCATATTTGCTTTTTGAATAAACAATTTCTTGCAGAAGATTGTTTAATGTTTCAGGAAGCAATTTTTCTTCGTTGTGTGCAGGAATAAGAAAGAGAAAATTTTTGTTGTCATCTACGCTACTTTGGGACCTGCGCTGGGTAACAGCCCAAGCTGAAATCGTCAATACAAGTAGGTAGACACCCATTAGAAATGGTACAAGAATAAGAGCAAATAATATGGCTTGGATAATTAAAATCATGAATAAGAAATCTGGTATCTGCTAAACAATAGTTTGGAAGTATAAAATCTAGAATGGTCTATTGGCACCACTTGCTCATTATTCATAAATAAGTCTTCAATTGGTTCACTTTTAAACTGGACTTCAACATAATTGCTAAAATAATAAAGTCCACCTTACAGACTAATCTTTTTCAATTCGCAACCCACTTCTATTATTTATTGTTACCTTTTACCCTCTCTGTTTTTATGCCAGTATAAAGAGCCGCTTGCAAATGAACTACGCGAAGCATTACGGTGGTTTAAAAATGCTTTATTACGTGGTAGATTTTCATCTTAGCCGGTTAAATTATAACCAGTAAATTTTACAAACCCCCTTACAGAAAAGGTGGAACGATACCAGAAATTGCTCTAAAGTTGAGGTTAATAAATAAAGATGAAGGGAAAACAAAGAAGCAGAGAGGCAGTTTTCTCGTGAATCATGTATTAGGGGCTCATTACCGGGCGACCTAAAAGAATAAAAAAACTTTAGATACTTCACTGCCATCTCGTGAACTGTCATATTGGGCAACGGTTTTCTTGAGATAGTCGGCAACTATTATGCGATTTGATTTGGGGAGCTTATTTGCGATTAAATTGATCGGTTTCACTCATAAATATGAGGTTTTTACCTCTGAAATTCAAACATCAATATCCCGGCCGCAACTGCTAAATTTAAACTAGATGCTTGACCTGCCATAGGAATCGTAACGACCTGATCAGCAAGGTTTATCAATTCATCGCTTAATCCCTCACGTTCATTTCCAAGCAGCAAACCAACGGATCCTCTTAATTCAGTTTCTTTATAATGTGTGTACTTTTTAGCCGATGTCCCCACAAATGAAACATTGTTAGCGATCTTCCAACTTGCAAGTTCGTGCGGGGTGGTATGGCAAATAGGCAGGGTAAAAGCTGTTCCAAGACTGGCCTTAAGTGCTGACGGGTGCATAATGTCAACACCTAGTCCTGTCAAAATGATCCCGGCCGCACCAACCGCATCTGCTGTGCGAATAATCGTCCCTAAATTTCCAGGATCACTAACCCGATCAAGAATGATAAAAAGAGAGTTCGGCTTGCTTGAAGAAAAAAATGGCAATGAGATAAGCGGTGATCGAACAAGCGCTCCCATTCCGGCCGGGTTATCCCGATCTGATAAAGAGCGAAAGACTTCGGCCGAAACCTCGACCATCAGCTCCGATTCGACCAGCTCGTGCAAACGAGCAGCTCCCTGATCTTGTGTTAAAAGATCAGGAGCGATAATTACTTTTTCGATCAGGTGATTTGCGTATTCAGCGGCCGTCAACACGCCACGCAATCCTTCAACAAAGCCGCTCCCGTCTTTCATCCGAAACTTCTTCTGTTCAAGTTTTCGAATGCGTTTGATAAGAGAATTAGAGGATGATGTAATCATCGTTTCAGCTCGCTTACCACTAAGATTTGAAGACATTCTTGAGCACCTGATCAACCCGATCTACCTTGATAAAGTTAAGATCACGGCGCAAATGGAGCGGAATGTTCTCGATGTCGCTTTCGTTACGGGCAGGCAAGATAAAGTCGCGAATACCCATACGACGAGCCGCAAGTGCTTTTTCGCGAATACCACCCACAGGCAAAACACGGCCGCGTAAGGTGATTTCACCCGTCATGCCGATATCATGCCGAATGGGCCGGCCGGTAAAAGCTGAAATCAAAGCAGATGCGAGCGCAACACCGGCCGAAGGTCCATCTTTTGGTACCGCGCCGTCAGGTACATGTATATGGATGTCTGTTTTATCAAAAACGTCTGGTTCCAACTCTAAATGTTCTGACATCGAGCGGGTATACGTCAAAGCCGCACGAGCTGATTCCTGCATGACATCACCTAGTTGCCCAGTTAAGGTCAGTGATCCTTTCCCCGGCATCAGGTTTACTTCTATATACATCACAGCGCCACCAGCAGCAGTCCAAGCCATACCATTGGCGACACCAATCTCATCTTCATCGCGAATCTTGCGTTCACTTAAAGGTGGAGGGCCTAATAACTCAACAATCTGATCCTGTGATATACGCTTTGGATATCGCCGCTTCTCAGCCACCCTTCGAGCGATTTTACGACACACATTAGCCAGCTCACGCTCTAAGCTACGAACCCCAGCCTCCCATGTAAATTGGCGAATGAGCATTTGAAGCCCATCATCAGTAAAACGCAGTTTTGCATTGAGTAAACCGTGTAGTTCTAATTGACGTGAAATCAAAAACTTACGGCAGATCTCTATCTTTTCTTCTTCCAAATAGCTTCGATAATCAATGATTTCCATCCGGTCTAATAGGGGGCCTGGAATCGGATCGAGTGTGTTAGCTGTGGTAATAAACATCACATTTGAAAGGTCAAAATCAAGATCAAGATAGTGATCCGCAAAGGTGTTATTCTGTTCTGGGTCAAGCACTTCGAGGAGAGCAGAGGCTGGATCGCCTCGAAAGTCACTGCTTAGCTTATCGATCTCGTCGAGCATAAACAATGGATTATTAGAGCCAGCTTTGCGGATCGCCTGAATGATCCGGCCGGGCATCGCGCCGATATACGTACGGCGATGTCCCCGTATTTCCGCCTCGTCGCGCACCCCACCCAAACTAATACGAGCAAAGTCGCGATTTAAGGCCCGCGCAATTGAACGCCCCATCGAAGTTTTGCCGGTACCAGGCGGGCCAACAAAACAAAGAATAGGTGCTCGGCTACGATCCGGCGCAAGTTGCAGCGTAGCGATGTGTTCTAAAATCCGGTCTTTGACATTCTCTAATCCAAAATGGTCTTCATCCAGAATTTTAGCAGCGGCCGAAACATCTAATGTTTCTTCTTTCGCCTCGGTCCATGGCAAATCAACAATCCAATCAAGGTAGGTTCGAATAATGCCCACTTCTGGTGCCATCGATGGCATGCTGCCCAATCTAGATAATTCTTTATCAGTTTTTTTCCGGACATCCTCCGGCAAGTCTTTGGCGGCAATCAGTTCACGTAGCTCTTCAGTTTCCTGAGAAAAAACATCGATTTCGCCCAATTCACCTTGGATAGCACGCATCTGTTCGCGCAAGTAATGCTCTCGTTGAGATTTATCAACCTCATCTTGCACTTTGGCCTGAATTTGCTCCCCAAGCTGTAGAACATCTAGCTCGCGAGCAAGCAAAACACTAACACGGTGCAGGCGTTCTCCTTGATTGAGAATTTCAAGGATTGATTGTCGCATTGTGACAT
>JBLIMP010000208.1:0-8217 GCA_047638855.1 Cellvibrionaceae bacterium
TTAGATTATAGGTAGATGTATAAGGACAAAATCCGATACTAACAAACAAATGTTCTAATGGCAAACTTAGTCTTTTTACCAAGGTTTTCATACTTTCTAGGAAAGCCACCAGATTTTTTGATCACTCACTTTGTTATCTTATAATCTAAAAAGTTAGCTAGCGAAAACAGTATTACATTGACCCGCCAGTTGGATCCTTTTCAGAAAGCCTTTCTAAAGAATCTCGACTGACGGCTAAAACACAGTTTGATATCATGCAAAAGATTCAAGAATTCTCAAACCACCTAATCGACAATATTGAAAAAGTAATTATCGGTAAACGGCCGATTTTAGAACTGCTCACGGTTGCCTTGCTATGTGAAGGGCATGTTTTGTTAGAAGACGTTCCCGGGGTTGGCAAAACAATGCTTGCCCGCGCGTTGGCTATTACATTGGGCGTTGATTTCAAGCGCATCCAATGTACCCCCGACCTGCTCCCCTCTGACGTGACCGGTGTATCGATCTTTGATCAAAAAGAGCAAAAGTTCACTTTTTTACCTGGCCCTGCTTTTACAAATATTTTACTCACTGACGAAATCAACCGTGCCACGCCGCGTACTCAATCAGCCCTTTTAGAGGCGATGGGCGAACGCCAGGTCACAGTTGATGGAGAAACCCGGCCGCTCAAACGGCCGTTTTTTGTGCTTGCGACCCAAAATCCTGTTGAATATGAAGGGACATTCCCCTTGCCCGAAGCACAGTTAGATCGCTTTTTTATGAAGTTAGGCTTGGGCTATTTAAACCCAGAATTAGAAAGCCAAATGCTTCTAAATCTAGGACGCGAACACCCGATTGCAACACTCACAACACAAGTAGACGGGAACGCTTTACCCGAACTTTCGCAACAGATCTGGAACGTACATATTGACGATACGCTACGCAATTACATCGTCCAGCTTGTGTTCGCCACCCGCCAACATAGCGACCTGCTGTTAGGGGCCAGCCCCCGTGGCACGCACGGGCTTTTCCGAGCCGCGCAAGCGTATGCGGCCGTACAAGGGAGGGATTACGCTCTACCTGACGATGTGAAATTCTTAGCCCCTTACGTGCTGGCTCACCGCTGTTTAGTGCATCCTGAAAGTGGCTTGCGTGGTATCACGGCCGCTGACATTCTCAACCGCATCATTGCGGACACGCCGCTTGATATGGGTGAAGTGGAAAAGTGACCGGTAAAAAGCTAGAAGTTAGAAGTGGAAAGTACCTACCACTTCCGACTTCTCACTTCTCACTTCTCACCTCTGACTTCTGACTATGAAAAACCTCATCGGCTTTATCATCTTCCTCATCATTGTCGCCTTTTTATTTCGGGTAGATTTTGTCTTCTACATAATCTACGTGTGCATAGGGCTGTACGCTTGGAGCTATTGGGGAATCCCACGCCGCTTAAAAAAGGTCGAACTTAACAGGGTTTTTCAAGATCATGCCTTTTGGGGTGAGCCGCTTGAAGTGAGTATCAAGGTTGAAAACAGTGGCGCAATGGCAGTTCCGTGGCTGGAAATTTCTGACAGTGTGGCGGTGCAGTTGTCGGCCGGGCGGCCGATTAATACAGTTATCCCTTTAAAAGGAAAAGAAGTCGTTCATTATAGCTACCCGCTAAATACCAACAGGCGGGGCTATTATCGGATCGGCCCTACACAAATTCGCTCCGGCGATATGTTCGGCTTTACCCAGCCAAAAACCTTCTTTCTACCGGCCGACTTTCTTACCATTTATCCACGCATCACCCCCATTGAACGGCTCAAAATCGCCTCACGCCTACCATTTGGCACGATTATTAGCAACCAGCGCCTATTTGAGGACCCTGCCCGGCCGACCGGTGTACGAGATTTTCGCAGTGGCGATTCAATGCGCCAGATCAATTGGAAAGTAAGCGCCCACACCCAGAACCTAGCAGTCAAAACACTACAACCGGCTATCTATCTTGAGTCGATGATTGTGCTTAACCTATTCAAAGATGACTTTGCCCATTGGGATAAGTCAACAACAATCGAATGGGCCATCGAACTAGCAGCCTCGCTGGCCGCCCATCTGCACAAAAAACGACAGCCGATCGGTTTGGCTTCAAACGGGGTAGACCCGCTACAAACAGAGGCTGGGGCCGAAATCATGTTTGATCAAACAAGCGGCCGGTTACTGCGCCAAAGTGAAGCGGAAATCAAATCACTTTATAGCTTGCCGCCGAACAACAGTCGGGCACATCTTATGAAGATTTTGGAGCGACTGGCCCGTATCGAAACGGCCGACGTCGCTCCATTTAACGGATGGCTACAAACGAACAGCTTGCCTTTAGGCTGGGGTGGCACCGCTTTGGTCGTTACACCATCGGCCGATGCCGCCTTATGCCAAACACTGCATCATTGGGTTAAACGGGGTATCAATCCGATTTTGATCCAAGTTGAAAAGTCGAGCAACTTCCGCCACATAAAAGAACGCGCTCGCCGATTGGGCTTTACAGCCGTTGAAGTGCTTGATCCGGCCCAAATCGATCAAGCTTTTAGCGGGGGAATATCTTCGTGATTGAACAACCATCGCCCCACAAAACTGACGTCAGTCAGCCAGACACGGCTGATGTAAATATCAGCACAGAAGAGTCAAAAAGCGAAACAGTCCAGGTCAATCACCACTCCCGCTATGTCATACAGCCGATTTTGATCACCATGATGGTCACAGCGGTTGGCTCAGCGGTGCTATCACTCATCGCCGTCGGCTCTTCAATCCCTTGGCATGCCACGATCATACCGATTTTCATCATGACACTAGAAGGGATTTTTACAGCGATTTGGCTCAGTCGGCCGGAGCAGAGACATCTTAGCCAACCGCTTTACCGTGGAACAGAGATGCTTCTCATGGCCATCATTTTGCGCTTTTTCACCTGGCAGCTCCAAGGGAATTGGCCTCAAGCGGCGGCCTTGGTCGATTATTTACGCGAGCCTTTCACCCTCTTTGGTGATCCGTTTTATCTCGTATCATTAGCCATTGTGTTCGGGACTTGGGGATGGGCTATTTCAATTTCTGGGGCATTTCAACAGATGGCACTCGATCCGACAGAATTACGTTTCTATGATGTGCCGGTGCGTGACCGGCCGCAAGTCGAGCGGCCGAGTACACCCTTCCGTATGCTTCATTTTGAACAATTTGCGATGCAATGGCTGTGGGGTGGTGCGTTTATCGCTCTGTTGGCGGCCGTTTCTACATTGGACTATGGCAGCCTAGACTCATCAAATTGGCGCACACTCAGTCGCTTAACAATGCCCCCTGGAATGCTTATTTCGCTTTTGATCTATTTTGGGGCTGGATTCGCTTTGATTAGCCAAGGTCGATTGGCATTGATGAACGCTCGCTGGCTATTTAGCCGGGTTGAAAAGACAGTAGATGTTGAACGGTATTGGGCGCGTCAAACCGTTTGGGTGCTGCTAATCACCGGTGGAATTGCGGCTTTTCTCCCCATAGGCTCTACCGTTTTGATTAGCCAACTCATCCAATTTATCCTCGTTTTAATCTATCAAATCATCTCTTTTTTTATATTTCTTTTCTTTTTATTCGCCTCTTTCTTTTTTCCGGACAGACCGATCTCTGAGGCAGAGCTTGAGCCATTTGTACCAGAACCATTTACCATTCCCGAGGCTCCCCCATCCCTTCCAGCAGGCGAACCTGGCTTCCCGATTATCGGCACGCTATTTTGGATTATTATGATCGGTATCACGATCATGGCAATCATCTTCTTTTTGCGAGACCGTGGCGTTCGCTTGCCCCAGCTTAATTGGGACAAACTCAAAGCTGGGTTTGTAAACTGGTGGCAGTCGCTTTGGCACATTGTGGTTGAGCAGGCCAAAGATTTACGGGATGCGGTGTTGACTCGCTTAGTGCGCGAGGAAATCGGGTCAGACGGGAATCAGCCGTGGCGGTTTATTCGGCTAAATAGTTTGTCGCCCCAGCAAAAGCTGCGCTATTTTTACCTGTCAACGGTGCAACGCACTGAAAAAGGGTCTTTGGCAAAAAAGGAAAGCGACACTCCGCTGGAGTATGCGGCCGAGCTAAAAGCGACGTTACCCGAATCAGCACAGGCGATTGACACGGTGACGGCCGGATTTTTGCAGGCACGCTACGCTAATCGTGAGATAACACCGGCCGATGTAGAGCAGGTAGAACCGGAATGGAGGCTTTTGCGAAAGGCAGTTAAAGAGTCTACCGAAAAGCTAAACCGCACAGGGCGGAACAAGTTCAGAGGTGCAGAGAACGCTGAAGTCTAGAAGCCATCTTTCATTTGTCACACCAACAGTGAAATTACCAACAGCATCGGCCGTTCCAAATGTCTGGCGCAACTCCATCAAATTTCTAGCTACACAAGCACGTATCCTACGTTATCCACAAACGACCAGATTGCTCAAAGTTTGGATCGTTTTCCCAATAATCTTTTAGCCGTTTTTCGGAGGTGATACGTATAAGAGAGGTAAGTTTCTGATAAAAGAAATGTAACCGTTCAGTCCCCCTGTCATTGATACGCATAACTTCGTAGGGGTGAAAGGGGCGGGGCGGTTTTAAGCCCCGAAGAAGAGATTTTCTTCCCGTCCCGACCGAAGGGAATGCCTACGGCCTTACACCCCTCTGAACGGTTACAAAGAAATTTTCGCAATTTGCGAAATTTAGTCAAGAACTTAAAAAATACATCGTTTTTCGCAACTAATAAGTCTGATACCACTTATCATCAATCTGTGGCAGTTCATAGCACTCTGTCCACGGCCGCCCATAAGTCGTAGCAATATTCACCAACTCTTGGAACCGACTCCGGCCGTCAGTCTGCAAAAACGCCGTACGTGCCTCGCCCTGCAAAGCAACCGCCTCACGCCACACTGACCGCCCTGCCAAAAAGCCTGAACAGCCATTTTCGCACCCTATCTGCAACTGCCGCCGGAAAACCTCATGCGTCACCCCAGCCGAAAGCAACGCCCACGGCACAGCTATCCCATCATCTAACTCAGCACAAGCCTCAGCCCATTCACCCTCATCATCATTAAACTTGGCATCGATGGGAAACTCCATCTTCAAAATATCCACCCCTAATTCAGAGAATATTTTGGCCGTCCGCACCACAATATCTCGCCTTAATGCCGCAAATTCGGGACTGCTATAGGCCATTTCAGGATCAAGTGGATAGCAAATCGGCTCCAAAAAGAGCGGAAGTTCATAGCGTGCGCCTTCAGCTAAAACACCGGCCACCAGCTCCTGCTGTTTTTCGGCCACCTCGCCTGAATCAGGATGATATTTCATCAAGATTTTGACACCCGTTGCCCCCAATCTTTTTGCCTTTTCGATCCCCCATCCATTCAACATCGGGGTTTGCGGCTTGTACGGATCACCCAAATACCCTTGATCTTCGATAGAACTAATCCAGCCCAAACCACGTGGCAATGCGCCGGTCATAATCGCCTGCGGCCCGCCGTAAACCGGATCGAGCAGTACGCCCGATGCCAGCGGCACAATTTCGCGCGTAATATCAAGTTTAAGTGCGGTCACGTCTGCGGCCGGAACCGCATTCAAATCATCAGGGTTCATCATCAACTTGAGCGAATCCCGATGATCGGCCGCTAAAATCGTAAAAACCCCTTCGTCGTTCGCCGTTGCACGTAAGGCACGCACTTTCCCCGGTTGTATTTCTCGTTTTGTCATATTTTTTCGCATTGCAAGCTCACTGTAGGGGTGAAAGGGGCTGGGCAAGCCAAACTCTCAAAAAGCATAAATTACGTCCAGCTCCTTACACCCATCGGCAAATCTGCCATTCCGGGGAGATGGAAGGGGCCGTACGTTAATGTTTCCATCTTCAGCCACTCTACACCAGCCCCTTTCACTCCTACGAGTTTGTTTTACGTCCCCGTCGTCAGCGCCTTGTCATTACTAGCCCCAACCGGCAACGACATCCGGCCGCCTTCGTAATCTGTCTTCATCCAACCCCAATCAGGATCATCAAACGGCGGTGTTTTACGATCATCACCAATCAGCTCACCCGCCAAATAATTCAAGAAATACACGTTTGAACCAGGCGGCACTGCCACAGGATGAAATCCTTCAGTTACCAAAACCAACTCTCCATTTTTGACCGAAAACGTTTCATCAAAATCTTTGTCTTTGCGGTAGTTGCGATGCATCGCAAATCCATGTTCCGGCTGCATACGATAGTAGTATGTCTCTTCGAGATAGGTTGAGCCTTCGTACCCATCATGGCAATGTGGCGGCCAACCTGAGTATGCGCCACCTGGTACATACACTTCAAACAAAATCAGCCGTTCGGCCGGTAGCGGATGGGCCAGCACGTGGTTCACCTGGCGCAGAGCCACACCACCGCCACGCACTTCGCTCTTCATATCTTCCGGTTTAAACAGCCGTAATGGATACAACCCTTCGGCCGGAGCACTGCCATATGCAAACTCAAAGCCATCATTTGTACCGGTGATTTCCACCTCATGTCCTGGTGGCAAATACAAAATATGGGGCATTTCGTCAAACGGATTTTTACGAGAAACGGTAAACGTTTCGCCATCGGCTACCGCCATCGTCCCAGAGCCGACCAACGGCACAATCGCCATTTCGATCCCAGGCGTGCTGACAGTATGGGTTTCACCTGCACCGATTTTGACAACAGCGAAGCTAAGATAATCCCATTCAGCCGATTCCGGTGTCACATCGATTATCATTTTTGAGTCGTGATTTGGTTTTATATGATGTTTGTTCATAGTTAGTTTGTTGGTTGGGTAGTACGTAAGCGAAGCGACACTAACCAATTAATATCTGTCTTTTTTCCTCAGCACTTTTCAAGGCCGCATCCATCACTTTTTGGATACGGAGTCCGTCTGCAAAATTAGGATCGGCCGGCGCGTCATTCACAATCGAGTCAATCCATTCACCAATCATCAATAAATCTTGACGAAAGACATCTTTATAGGTGTCATGCACCACATCTCGCCGCGCTTTTCCCCAGATATGGTCAGGGATAGGCAAAATTTCGAGCTCGCCATCTGGCCCTTTTGCTCCCCGCACCTCTTGTTTATTATTCCAATCTGTTTCTTGGTACAACGTCCCTTCAGAGCCATGAAACTCCATAAAATGGCGTTGACCAAATTTTGTCTGTTCATGAGCCACACAGGTTACATGGATGCTACCGTGTGCCCCATTTTCAAATTCGAGCAGAAAATAGGCAGAGTCTTCGAGCTGTTCATAAGGTTCGCCGGCCGGATTGGTATCGCCGCGATCTACAAGCGTACCGGTTTGGCAGGTAATCGCCTTAATCGGCCCGTAGACCCATTCGGCCACATACAGGAAGTGAGAACCTAGATCACCGATCACACCTGAGCCAGCCAGCTCCTTGTCAAAACGCCACAAATAGCCTGTATCCCGGCCGTAGCCGGTATAATAGCGCATCGCCATGTGATATGGCTTACCGATATAGCCATCATCCACAAGTTCTTTGAGATAGCGATTGGTCGGCATAAAACGATAAGTAAATGGGACGCAGGTTTTGACACCCTTTTCGACCGCCAATTGCGCCATCTCTTCAGCTTGAGCCACATCCATCGCCAGCGGTTTTTCACATAAGACGTGTAACCCTTTGGCTAAAGCCACCATTGTGATGGGATGATGGCTATCATTCCCAGTAGCGATAACAACAGCATCCAGCTCCTCTTCATCCATCATCTGGTTGTAATCGGTATAGGCTTTCGGAATATTCCAAAGCTCAGCAAACGCCTCTGCCCGTTCTCGATTCCGGCCGCTGGTTGCGACCACCTCGCAATTTGGGTGATTGGTTAATGCGGGTAGATACATAGAATCCGCCCACCAGCTTGTTCCGATCATGCCAATTTTTATTTTTTCCATGCTTAGATCCTTGGCTAAGACCAGACGGGTCTAAAGCTAATAGTTGGCTATAAACGTTTCAACTTCTTCCAGAGTCGGCATTGCGTCACCACAACCGTGTTTCGTGACCACAATCGCCCCACAAGCATTGGCAAACCGGCCGCTGTCGAACCAGCTTTTACCATGCGTCCGGGCATAAATAAGCCCGCTTGCAAACGCATCACCCGCCCCAACCGTATTTAAAATCTCAACCGGAAAACCAGGGACATCCATTTCCCCAGCATTGCGATCAAAAATAGTAACGCCCTTGCTGCCACGCTTCAGCACAATCGT
>JBLIMP010000209.1:0-8203 GCA_047638855.1 Cellvibrionaceae bacterium
CTACTAATAAAACTGTCAAATTAACATCTTGCCATTGTTTGCGATACTTGCTTAATATTGGCAAGATGTTGATCTTCGGTTTACAGGAAACAGGCTCGATGACTTTATTAGACAATGAGGAAAACTGGCATTTTTCAAACATTTGCAAAGTAGTTTCTAGCATCGCGAATGAAGAAAAATCGATTGACGCTATTAACCATTTGCTTGATTTCGCCTTAACTTCAGATGTCATTGATTCGGCTTGGTGCAATTATGGACTGATCCGTTCTGATCCAAGCCAAAACTACTCCAGCAATCTCCCTTATCCACGTTCTTTCTCTAATGCAAATGAGCTTTTCTATATCACCAAACCCTTTAAGGAGAGTCAGCTAACTGATAGCGGGAAATCTTGGCTTTTATCTTCAGGATTTTCGTCAGCTGTTTTTATTCCTATTACTGTTAATAGAAATCAATTTGCCCAAGTGATTCTATTTTCGAAACAAGCTACCGGGTACTCAGCAGAAACAATCTCTATTCTCAATCATTTAGCGGAGATTACATCTTTAGCTATAGCTAAAACTTGGCTATTTCGTGAGCGTTCAGCTATCCAAGAATTTAGCCAAAAAATGGCACATTCGATCTCGGCCGATGATGCGATTCAGACGACGTTGGCGCTACTTTCAAAGACCTTGTTACTTAGCCGTAGCCATATTTTTATCCCAACACAAGAATTTACGTTTCAAATATATTCAGATAACGAAGAGCTACGGATTGCACCAGCGTCGGTATTTGAACAATGGCAATTTCCAACTTCACTTGTCATCGTTAATCAACATAACGGCCAAAACACGCACCATCTGCCAGCAAACTATCACCAAATTAATCAAAATAATGAGTACGAGCAACTATTACTTCTACCGTTATTTAGCCAAAAGTCGGTTCAAGGAGCGATTTCACTTGAACATAACACCGGTGGGCGCAGTTTTTCACCCGAGGAAATGGAGTTCGCTTCTTTAGTGACAGATCTTCTAAATACAACACTTGAAAATCTTTCTTTGTTTGACGAACTACTTCGCCGAGCTCAAGAATTAATCTCGCTGAACCAGGTGAGTGAAAAAATTTCGAGCACGTTAAACAATCAAGAATTAGCCCAGATCGCTCACGCTGAAATTCAAAACCTGACTTCGTGCAAAATATTCCTACTTGCTTTGGTTGAAACAGGAAATTTGTACATTCAACCGCTTTTAATGGTTGAGGGTGTACACGAAATCAAGCTTGAACCCGTTCAGATTAAACCCAATTCTACTTTTTATTGGGCGGTTCGGGAGCTTGAAACAGTTCTTGTTGAAACAACCGACCCGCTAATGGTAGCTCTTTGGGAAATCGTATCCCCATATGTAAGCGAACAGAATCCTCCTGAAAATTGCGTTTTTTCTCCTATGGCACACGGTGGTATGGGGTATGGTTTTGTAGCGATTTTTGCCGATGATCACAAACCTTTCACCCCAGACGATATTCAAATCGTGCGAGCTGTATCGCATCAGGCGGCATTAGGGTTAGCGAATTCGGCCTTGTTGACGGCCGAACAAAACCACGTTTCTGAGCTACGTTCACTTTTTAATGTCACGCGTGCAATGGCGACTGGGATAACATCAGATGAGCGGGTAACGGGTGTCATTCGGACATTGCACACAAGTTTACATAGGGGCAGTATTTCAGTCTTAATGCTCGATTCTGGCGGCAGCTTACACATTGTAGGATCTCAAGGGCAAAAGCCGATGCTTCCTCAAAAGGGTAAGCTCATGCAAAGTCTCATCGGCCGAGCATTGCTCGAACAATCCTCTCAATATCAGTCAGATTTAGAATTATTACCGCCCGAAGAGAAAGTTGGATCAGAGGCTACCGGATCACAAATCGCCCTGCCTATCATGATCTCAGGTGAAGTCGCCGGAGTTTTAAATGCGGAGCACCCTGAGCGAGAAGCGTTTTCGGAAAAAGATTTGCGCCTCATGCAAAGCGTCAGTATCAATTTGAGTTCAACATTAGAAAACGGACGGTTATTCAAAGAAATTCAAGAAGCAAATAAAAAGTTAAGGGCCTTGGATCAACTTAAAACCAAATTCTTAGCTAATATGTCTCACGAGCTAAGAACCCCGCTTAATTCAATTATCGGCTTCTCACGCATTATGATGAAAGGGATGGATGGGCCAGTTAACAAAGAACAATATGACGATCTCGAATCGATTTATAGCTCTGGACAACACCTTCTTAGCCTGATCAATGACATTCTTGATTTAGCAAAACTCGAAGCTGGAAAAATGGCTCTTGTTGTCGACACGGTTGACCTGCTCGACCTTGCTAACAGCGTTATTTCAACGACCCGGGGCTTAGTACATGACCATAACATCAATCTAATCGTCGACATTGACCCAACCACACGTTATATCGAAGCGGACAAAACTAGACTTCGACAAGTCCTGCTCAATTTGCTTTCAAATGCAGCCAAATTTACTCGGGACGGCACCATTGCGCTTGCTTCCCGGCCGGATGACACCCCCGATATGATCATCGTGTCTGTCATCGATGATGGCACCGGCATCGATGCGGACGCATTACCATACATATTTGAGATTTTTGAACAAGGGGCCAATTCATTTCACCCAGAATCAGATGGAACAGGGCTAGGGCTGTCAATTGTGCGCGAGTTGATTCAATTACACGGGGGTAAAATCACCGTTGATAGCGAGCCAGGTAAAGGATCAGCTTTCCATATTCATCTTCCTAGAGTAAGCCCAAAAGTGGAAGATGAAATCGCTGCCGAAAAAGAAATTAATGAAAAAACAGAATTATCGAAAATAGAGACAAATTTAATTTTGCCCAGTTCTGGTTCTATTACCAAACCTCAAGCAATCCTACTCGTCGACGATGATCCAGTCATCCTGAAGCTATATCGCAAATATCTTGAAACTATAACCACCGAACTCATTAGTGCTTCCAATGGAGTTGATGCATTAAGCATAATAGAAAGCGATCAATATGAAATTGTCTTAATTATTCTTGACTTACATATGCCCGAAATGGATGGATGGGAAACCCTCCAAAAGATACAGAGCGGTGATCTGAGCAAAAACGTGCCGATTATCATTAGCTCCGTAGAGCCAGATTATGCAAAGGCGGCTAGATTCGGGGCGAATCACATCTTGCCAAAACCGATAAAATTTAACGATCTCGATACACTAATCAAGGAGATTGATCTTGATCTCGTATTCTCAGCTCTTTAAACGTCCGACATCTTTTTAGTTAGCAGAAAGACCTTTCTGGCATGTTTCTAAAACCAGAAAGGTCTGCCCAAACATTCCTACATTGACTTCAACCGCTCCTGGATCTCAGCCCGACTCGCTTCTAAATTTGCAAGCTTATCTTTTTCTTTTTCAATGACCGCCTCTGGAGCCTTCTTCGCAAATGGTCCATTCAATAAGCCGGTTGTCCGCTTGATTTGATTTTCAATGTCACTCAACTCTTTCGTCAGGCGCTCCTTCTCTTTTTCCAAATCAATCATTCCGGCCAACGGTAAATATGCGGCCAGAGAGCCTAATGACAGTGTTACGCAGTCGTCGGGTGCAACAACATCTGCATCGATTATTAGCTGATTAGCGTCTAACCGTGCCAAGAAGACGAGAGTATCCTGCATCGCTGCCATCGCACCCGCCTGATCACCACCAATAATCGCTGCAATGCGTTTACCGGCCGGTACATTTGCCTCAGCCCGGGCCGCCCGAATCGCTCGCACCAACTCCTGCATTTGCGCAAAATCGGCCGCTCTTGGATAGTCGGCCAGAGCCGGTTTGGGCCAATCAGCAATAATCAATGCCTCTTCCCAGCCTTTTTCTGGCCCTATGCCAAGATCTGCTTGTTCAAACGCCGCCTTCAAGTGCTGCCACGTCTCTTCAGTCACATATGGAATAAACGGATGCAGCATTCGCAACGCGCTGTCCAAAACATGGACCAGCACAGACAACGTTGTCCAAGCGACAGACCCCTCTGCCCGCATTTGAACTTTTGCCGTTTCCAGATACCAATCAGCAAAATCGCTCCAGAGAAAATCATTAATTTGCCTACCAGCTTCCCCAAACTGATAACTATCCATCAAACGATCAACATCGCTGATCGTCGTTTTCAATCGATCCAAAATCCACTCATCGGCCGCCGAATAGTCAAGTACAGACGGTTTGTCTAACCCTGATACTTTTTCAATATTCCCAACAATAAACCGCGCCATATTCCAGATTTTATTGGCAAAGTTTCGGTTGTTTTCAACCCGGTCTAAAGCTAAGTTTAGGTCGTTGCCCGGACTACCACTTGTCAACAGCGTAAAGCGCAGTGCGTCCGTACCAAACTTGCCAATCACTTCAAGCGGATCAGTCACGTTCCCCAAAGATTTTGACATCTTGCGCCCTTTTTCATCACGAACCAATCCATGCAAATAAATGGTGTGGAATGGAATGTCGTTGGTGTACAGAAGGCCAGACATAACCATGCGCGCTACCCAGAAAAATAGAATGTCGTAGCCGGTTTCTAACACATCTGTTGGATAGAACCGTTGCAGGTCCGGTGTGTTTTCTGGCCATCCTAAGGTTGAAAAAGGCCATAAGGCACTGGAAAACCATGTGTCAAGAACGTCTGGATCTCGCTCAAGCGATACATCAGTCCCATACTGATCTCGGGCGATGGCATAAGCCTCTTCCTCAGTTTTGGCACATATAAAGTTGCTCTCGTTGCCATTAACGTACCAAATCGGAATCTGGTGCCCCCACCATAGCTGTCGACTGATACACCACGGGCGAATGTTTGTCAGCCAGTTTTCCCAAACTTTGTTAAATCTTTCAGGGACGATTTTAACCCGGCCGGAACGCACCGCCTCTAATCCCATTTTCGCCATCGGTTCAACGTCAACAAACCACTGCCAGCTCAACAATGGCTCAATGACTTCCCCACCACGCTGTGAACGAGGCACGTTTAAAGTGTGATTCTCTTTTTTGATTGTCAGGCCAGCGGTTTCCATATCAGCCCACAATTTTTTACGCGCATCGTATCGGTCCAAACCGGCGTATTCGCCGCCGTTGCCGTTAATCGTTGCGTCTTTATTCATAATGTTGATGAACGGCAAATTATGGCGTTTAGCAATCTCAAAGTCGTTTGGATCATGGGCTGGGGTTACTTTCAAAGCCCCAGTACCGAAATCTTTGTCAACATAATCATCGGCAATAATCGGAATCTCACGATTAAGCATCGGCACGATGGCGGTTTTTCCGATAAATTCAGCATATCGCTCATCGTTCGGATTTACTGCCACAGCGGTATCTCCCAAAATCGTTTCAGGACGCGTTGAAGCTACGGGTAAAAAGCCTCCGCCTTTAATTGGATACTTGAAGTGGTACATAAATCCTTGCTCTTCAGAATATTCAACTTCAAGATCAGAAACGGCCGTTTGCAAACCAGGTGCCCAGTTAACCAGCCGCTCACCGCGATAAATCAACCCCATCCGATATAAGCGGACAAACGCTTCAAGCACGGCGGCCGATAAGCCGTCGTCCATTGTGAAACGCTCACGTTCCCAGTCGCAACTCGCCCCCATACCGCGCATCTGGTTCGTGATCCGGCCGCCGTATTTTTCCTTCCATTCCCACGTTGCATCCAAAAACTCTTCCCGGCCGATCTCTTGACGAGATGTGCCGTTTTCGATCAACATCTTTTCAACTTGTAGCTGTGTCGCAATGCCTGCATGATCTGTACCAGGGACCCACAGAGCCGCATACCCCTGCATCCGTGCTCGCCGAATCATCAAATCTTCAAGCGAAACAAACATCGCATGCCCCATATGCAAAGCACCAGTTACATTAGGTGGTGGAATAGAGATGGTGAATGGTTTTGCATCAGCCGGCCGACATTCTGGCTTGAACCAGCCATTTTTCTCCCACCAGCTATACAGACGCTCTTCTGTCTGTAAAAAATCATATGCTTTTGGCATTTCACTCATATTATTATTCCTAAATATATACAGCACGTCTCATGATGTCTTACTAAAGACAGCTACAAGGGTTGCTCTGCACCTATAAATTAAATCAAAAAAGCTCCTGCGTCCTTTGAAATCGCATATTGCAATTAAAGGACGCAGGAGCTTTAAATCTGCGCGGTACCACCTTTGTTCCAGAAACCGTCACTAGGTTTCTGACTCTCAGACGCTTTAACGGGCGTACCCGGAGTGACTTACTTAAACTTTCAGTAACTCTGCTATCGAGGGACGTTCATCGAAATCCTACCTGTTAGCTCTCACACCCATGTTTTAAAAAACATGGAGCTAACTCTCTGCTGGCAGATGGTTCGATTACTCTGCTCGATCAATGCATTTAAATATTAGAGAAAGTATATCAGTCAGAAATCGGCGGGGCAACAACGAGACATTAAACGGCACGGCTTTCCAAAGTCAGGCAATTTCTTCTATCTATCTCTATCCCTCATCTTTATCCTATCTCTATCCCTCATCTCTCATCTTTATCCTGTAGCCCAATCATATGCTGATACAAAACCGCTATCGCAGACGCTGGCTCTGCATCATACTCTTGGCGATACTGTCGTTTCTTGCGGCTACGACTAATATGTAAATAGATTTTGGCACGCGTAATTCCAACGTACAACAAACGCAATCGTTCAGAAACAAGTTCAATATGGGCTGTTTCGGTTGCTGATCGGCCGGGGTATTTTTGCACACCATCTTCCATCAAAACATGTAATTGTGTGCTTATTTCAGCAGATGGGTCTACCCCAAGTTGCTTATCAACCCCTTGAAAGTTTCCTTCTAGGCTGCCCGGAATCCAACCGGAGTCAATTCCAACTAGAAATACGGCGTCCCATTCCATCCCTTTTGAGCCATGCTGTGTATTCAGCGTAATTCGGCCGGGAGCCGGCTCAAATCCGGTATCGTCCATTGATACAGTCGCGATACGGATGCGCCCTTCGGCAATTTGCTTAAGCTGTTCAACCAGTTCGGGCAAACGCCATTCAGGGCTTAAATCAGCCCACGCACGTACTTGATTCGCAATTTGATAAGCGATGGCTAAATCGGTCTCATTCGACGCAGCATCATTCCATGTAAACAAGTCATCTGCAACTGAAATGATTAGGTCATCAATGGGCAAATAGCGTAGCTCAAAAATACGCTGGGCAAACTGAACATAGCGGGCAACATCTCGAAGGTCATCTGGCTTGGTGACCCCGGCCGGGAGGGACTGCACAATCGCGTCTGCCCCATTGCCATCTGGATAAAAAAGTGACTCGGGCAAAATGACACTATTTAGCAACGTAATCAAATGCTCGGCTCGTTCATCCTCAACATTGGCAGACGGATGGTCCAGTATAAACATCGCCTCCCAAAATTTGCTGATATTCGCCTTTTTGGTTGGATCAGTGATCAACGCAAGCGCGGCATGCAATCCGGACGCAATTTCTCGCTCGCGTGCCCCACCTCGCAGCAAGTTGTCGTAGCTTAATTTCTTTGCATCGAATATCTCTGCGATCTTATGGCCAATGTCATTGGTCGGGGTCAAGACAGCTACGGTTCGGTCTGGAAATTTTTCGGTATATTTTTCGGCAAAAAAGGCGATCCGTGGGATCTCTTCATCCTCTCGGTGTTCAAACACCCGAATATTGAGTCCGGCTATATCGTCGGCCGGATTCGGTTTAGCATCTCCCGGCGGAGCAGGTAGCATCTCCTGGTCTCGAAAGGTAGAGGTACGAGCTTCGATAACAGGATGGTTGTACAAGGTCCATTGCACTAGCTTATTAGCGGCTTCAAATATTCTAGGAGCACAACGGCTACTGTGGGGCAACGGCCGACTCACCACATCTTCCCGTTCAAGAAAGGCATTAAAAAATCGAGGGTGTGCGGCTGTAAACGAACTCGTAATCGCTTGATTAGGATCACCCACCCGTACCCAGTTTCCTCCTGGGCCTGTTAATCCCTCAAGCAAGATTTCTTGAAGAGGCACGCTGTCCTGGGCCTCATCTTCAAGAACATACGGCCAACGTTGGCGTAATGCTTGGGCGATATCTGGGGCGTTTTCAACAAGATCGGCCGCTTGCCAAATCAAATCGTTAAAGTCTAAAGCCCCTTGCCCATGAACAATGCGTTGGTAGTCCTCGTATATCGAGGCGCACATGCTCAAAA
>JBLIMP010000210.1:0-8184 GCA_047638855.1 Cellvibrionaceae bacterium
CCAGCGTGCGAAGCTAAGCCCAGCGTGCGAAGCTAAGCCATTCACCACACTTCCGACAGACGTTCATAACTATTTCACATTTCCAGCCGATTATAGTTACAAGTTAACAAACAACTACAGGGCGATTAAAAAAAGCAGCGGCGAAGTTTCAGAATTGTTACCGAAATTGTCTCGCCTCTCCCCTGATTTTTTCAAGGAGTATGATTCAATGTTTATGAGACATCGTTTTTTCAGAATGTTTTTTGTCGGATTTTTTGCACTCATGCTAATCGGCGGTCTAAGACAATCATCTTACCGCAATGCATATTATCAAGGTTTTCAATCGGGACAGTCTTCGGCCGAGCAGGTCGCACCGCCAGCTGATGGGCCAGTGAATAGCGATGGCCCCGCAGCCGAACGTGGCCCCGGATATACCGGCGATGGCTATCGTGATAATTATAATGGTTACTATCGTGGCCATGGGTTCAGCCCGTTCCGTTTTCTCTTTACCTTTATCTTCTTTATGTTCTTTTTCAAAGTCATGCGACGGATGGTGTGGGGCGGCCGTGGTCGCCATCACTCAGGACATCACTGGAAAACAGAATGGAAAAAACAGTATCGTGACGGTGGCTCAAAAGGGTTTGGCCCATTTAACGAATTTAACCAGCGGGACGGCCGGAGCGCCAAAGAGCGCAAGCACGACGAATCAAACGATGACGGTCCCATCTACGAAATGTAAGCAGTTTTAACAAGGGTTACTCTCACCGACCAGTGATCAGTTTTTGCGATCACTGGTCACCATTTAACAGTCTCCTTTCCTCCTTTTTCCCGGCATCGGCTGACCCAAAACATTTTGGGCTTAGTCGGTGCCGTTTCAGTTTGCTGGTAAAATGGCTAGAAAAAGTAAGTAAGTTGCAAGTAGGAAAGTTGCAAGTCTCCATTTCAACACTTTCGCCAAATTGGACAATGTTTATCACCTGTAACTTGCAACCTTCAACTTGACACCCACTACCATGAACGAACAAATTCTCATCGTTGACGATGAACCGAAAATTATCAAACTCGCCCGCGACTATCTCGAAAAGTCAGGCTATAAAGTTTTGACCAGCGGCAACGGCCGGGAAGCATTGGCGATCTTTCGCCAAGAAAACCCAGCAATGGTTGTTCTCGATCTAAATCTGCCAGAAATCGACGGACTTGATGTGTGCCGCATCATTCGCAAAGAGTCAAATGTGCCGATTATCATGCTCACCGCCAGAGCGGAAGAAACCGATCAGCTAATTGGGCTAGAGTTAGGGGCTGACGACTACATTACCAAACCATTTTCACCTCGGGCACTTGTCGCCCGTATTCGGGCTGTTTTACGTCGGGCCGGGGGCGACTTAACCCAATCGCACGTTTTAAAAGTAGGCGATTTAGAAATTGACAAGCGCGGCTATACCGTTTTACGCGGTGATGATCCCATCGCTCTTTCACGCACAGAATTCAACTTGCTTTTGCTTTTTGCTGAATCACCCGGCCAAGCGTTTACCCGAGCGCAGATACTCAACCAATTACACGGCTTTGCCTATGAAGGCTTTGATCGCAGTATTGATGCTCACATCAAAAACCTGCGGCGTAAATTAGAACCCAATCCGGCCGAACCCCGCTACATCCTCACCGTTTATGGTATTGGCTATAAATTTTCTGAATAATGAATAGACACAAATATCCTAGTCAGTGGAATAACAAATGGCATGAGCTTTCCCCGGCCGAACAGCGACGTTGGCGCAGACGGGGCATGCGCATGTTTATCCGCCTGATGGTTGCTTTCGGCCTCATCGTCTCGCTTATATTTTTAGGGATGGGTGGGCTTGCCTTGCTCTTTACCCGTTGGGTGGGAGGAGAAGATGCACACATCGCACTTTTTGTCTGGGTTGGTGGGCTTCTATCGTTGCTGATGTTGCCAGCCGTGGCGATATTCCTTTCGTTTCGAGCCTATCGCAACATCGCCAAACCGTTGTCCGAAGTGATCAATGCAGCCGAATCTGTATCACAGGGAGACCTGTCAGTTCGTGTTGGCACGACCCAAAAAGGACAATTTGACGGGCTGACTAAAGCCTTCAATCACATGGTTTCAGAACTTGAAACGGCCGACCAACGACGACGCAATCTCACGGCCGATGTTGCCCATGAACTGCGCACCCCCTTACACATTATCCAAGGCAATCTCGAAGGAATTCTTGACGACGTTTACGAACCATCGGCCGAACACATCGAAGCCACACTCGACGAAACACGCATCTTGGCCCGATTGGTTGAAGATTTGCGCATATTGTCACTGGCAGAAGCGGGGCAACTCCAACTGACGAAAGAGACGGTAGATGTCGCTGAACTTTTGACCGATGTCGTCACCAGTTTTTCCGGCCAAGCGGCCGTTGCTGAAATCAAACTCACACATGATGCCCCGGTTGGGCTTTCGGTATCGGCCGACTATGATCGGCTGACTCAAGTGATCAACAATCTTGTTTCAAATAGCCTACGCCACACAGCGGGCGACGGAACAATCAATTTGACCGCAAGCCAACAAAAAGAATATGTTGTGCTTACCGTAGCAGATACAGGTGAAGGCATTCCGGCCGAGCAACTACCTTACATTTTTGACCGTTTCTGGCGTGGGGATCAATCTCGTCAACATAGTGGATCAACCGGTTTGGGGTTAGCAATTGCACAGCAGTTGATTTTGGCCCACAATGGAGAACTCAGTGTTGAGAGCCAAGAAGGTATCGGGACGACATTTATTATTCAACTGTTCAACAGTTGAATTTTTGTAACGGTTCAGCACCTGTTTGTAGTAACGGCTTCAGCCATTGTCTTGCTGATTAAAGTGACTAAAGTCGCTACTACGAACTCGATTTTTAAGCCACTGAACAATTGCGAATTTTTAATAATCTGGCTTCACGCCGAAGATGTTTTCAAAAGCACAAAACTAGAAATTAATTATTTACCAATTCACCAATTAAAATATGTTACAAGGAATCTCCCCCCTCTTTAGCCCAGAGTTGCTAGCCACCCTCTACAAAATGGGCCACGGCGACGAAATCGTATTGGCTGATGCTCATTTTCCGGGTGAATCACTTGGCCCACAAGTAATTCGGGCCGATGGGGTCGAAATTGCCCTACTGCTTAACGCGATTTTGCCACTTTTTAAACTCGATGAGTATGTTGAAGCGCCTGTGATGATGATGGCTTTTGTTGAAGGCGACACCGGCGATCCAACTGTTGAAAGTGACTACCGAACAGTGATCGACCGCTATCAGCCAGAAACCCCAGTTATCCAAAGAATCGAACGCTTTGAATTCTATGATCGGTGCAAACATGTTTTTGCGGTAGTCATGACAGGTGAATTGCGCAAGTATGGGAATATTATTTTGAAAAAAGGGGTCACACCTGTCCAAAATTTAGAACAGTAAGCTCTTTGGGAGCTCGTGGCCTACAATATTGCGGCTAAAGTCGCAACCGCGATTTCTCCCAAATCAATAACCGGGATGTCTAACTTGGCTTGAAGCGTTTGGCTCACCTGGGCCGGGTGGCCGACATAATCAAGCACCAATGCCTCAAACTTACCTTCCCTCTGATATTTTTTAATTTCATCGATAAAAGCTTCATCTGGCTGGGTTGCATTAGCGGCCCAAACGGTTGTTTCAAACCGGGCCGCTTCCCATCTTGCCCGAATCGGCCGCACTTGCTCCGGGATCGGGGCGATGATGCCTATGCGTTGAATCCCGATATTTGTCAGCATTTCATGTGCCAGCACAAATGGCTTGATCAGCGGGACCGAGCTGGACAGTTGTGAAAACGTCCCTGCGCATAGTAGAAAGATCGCTTTAACATCTTTTGCTTCAAGCTGTTTTAAACCATCGGCCATTAACGGGATCAAAAAACTTTCCGGCACATGCACCAAACTACCATCACGTAAGCGGGTTGTTAGCAGATAAAGGTTTTCAGCTGCGGAGTTGATCGTGGGGAGATCGGCCGCATCTAGCCCGTCAAGGGCGCCAGCTTGAACAACTTCAGCATGTGGAAAACGCTGTTTGAGTGAAACCAGCAGATCTGGACGGGGAGCTTGACCGATTGTTAAGGCACCAATCTTAAAAGAAGTCATAAGAGATTTAGGTTGGGTAAAAATAAGAGGTTGATTCTACTTCATTTCCTCTATGTTAAAATCTGGCCGTGAAAAATCATCGAAAATTCTTTTTCCTACTTACCCCACTTATTTTCAGCCTATTACTAGGCTGCTCTAATGCGTTAGAATCAGGCGATATTGTCTACTTAGCCAAAGGAGCACATAACCGCTACCAGCTTTTTAGCCTAAATCCTGCTGATAGAAATCCAGTTGGTACACCACTGACTCAGTTAGATACGGATATTCTTGATTTTACGATTAATGACTATCAAGAGATCGCGTTTACGACGGCCGATCTCGATGAATCAAGTGATATTTGGCTGCTTGTGCCAAATGATGAAGAGCCCCAAAAGGTGGTTGATTGTGTTGAGGTTGCGTGTAAAAATCCAAGATGGTCGCCAAAGCTGGCGTTGTTTATTTACGAAAAGCGGCCGATCATAAATGGCGAAGTGCGACAAGAAACGCCTACCTTATGGTGGTTCGATCTACCAACCGGCCAATCTGTTGCTGTTTTTGACAGCCCGGATTGGATCGGGCAGGATGCTCGATTTTCGGCCGATGGCGAATCAATTACCTATGTTGTCCCGATTATCGACGAAGCTCAAATTTTTCATATCCCCACCGGCGAGATTAGCGGAATTAGCTCACGTACCGGCACGCCGCTTGAATGGGGATTAGGTGACGATATTTACTTTTCTGCACTATTGGTACGGAATGAGCGCGCAATGATCCATATCTTAAAAACGAACCGAGATGGTAACGAGCTCATCGACTTATCTGGCACAGAAGCAGTTGTTGAAGATGCGGGCTATCTTGTTTCACCATCTGGGGAGCAGCTTTTATTTACACGTAAACCACCCCGCTCGTCATCAGGCCGGCAAATTTGGGTAATGGGCATCAATGGTGAGGAGCCGCGTAGCTTGACTGCGGAACAAGCGGTTCAACATGGGGCGGTGTCATGGAGCAATGACGGCCGACAGTTACTCTATCAGCGTTTTGATTTGACAGAGCTAAACGCAAAACCAGCAATTTGGACTATAGATATAGAGACTGAAAAGACGACTTTTTTGACGGCCGGAACCCGGCCGCAGTGGGTGCCTTAAAAAGATTACGACTCAATCCGATAAAAACGAGCCGCGTTATCATGAAATAGCTTTTTCTGATCAGCGAGACTTAAATGCTCAACCATCTTGAAGCAAGCATCATAATAGGTATCAAACTGCATTAGCACTCGATCTGGGGGGAAGTTTGAGGCAAACATACAGCGATCAACCCCAAACGTGTCAAGCATAAACTGTACATATGGGCCGATTTTTTCAACCACATCATCAGCCGATAACCGCCCTTCTGGCCAATTGTGATAATCCCAACCCAGCACGTGCATGAACATGCCACTTAGCTTAATGTGAACATGATCTGACTGAGCCAGTCGCTGTAGCCCGTTCATCCACTCAATTTTGATTTGTTCGCGTAAAGACGACGTTGTACCCACCTCTCCAAAAGCCCCCATCAACCCAACCGGAGTTGCCATGTGGTCAACCACAATCGATGTAGTTGGAATCGCTTCAACTACATCACATAAATCGGGGAGTTGGGGCGAGTAGATAAACGCATCGTAACTTAGCCCTCGCTCGCCTAAACGAGCAAAGCCAGACCGGAAGTTTTCGCTCTGCATCAGCTTTTCAGTTTCATTAAAGTTATGTATTGATTTTGATTGATGATGGGCCAGCATATCCCGAATCCCACGAAAACGATTACTAGCTGCCTCATGCGCATTTAGTACCGCATCGAGATGATCAAGCTTATCGAGCCGGGCCTCGCCAATAACAGCGAGCGGCGGCCGGTTCAACCGGTCTAGCCACGCGGTTTCTTGGGCAAAGTCAGTCGGTTTTTTAGCTTGCCAATCAGCCTGAATATGAACCACTCCCTTGATACGATCTCTGTATCTCCCCGCTTCAGAAAAATAAACATCGGGAGTAAAAGGTTCTGTGAAAAGAGTGGTAGAACCGAAATAGTTAACGGTTGCGTTCGGCATTGCCAACCGAATCAAACGATCTAATAGTATTGGAAAACGGCCGAGGAGCTTAACCGCCTTTGAAACTGAGCGAGGTGTCGTATGTGGGTCCCAATAATGAATATGCGGGTCGATAATTTGAAAGTCAGACATGGCGAGAATCATAGCCTGACTCTTTTGATGCGCAAACTTGGTGGATAGCAGAAACAAAAAAGGCCGATAGATTAATCTATCGGCCTTTTTAAAGTTTGACTTAGTGTGTATTAACGACGGCCGCTGTTGCCATCGCTGCGATTTCCACCGCCACCGCCGCTGCGGTTTCCGCCGCCGCCGCCGTTACGATTTCCGCCACCACCACCGCCGCCACGGTAACCACCACCGCCACCGCCACGATTTCCGCCACCACCGCCGCCACGGTAACCACCACCACCACGATTTCCACCACCACGATAACCACCGCCGCCACGATTTCCGCCACCGCCACGCCCGTCGTTGTTTCTTAACGGGCTGATTTCAGCAATCGGCCGTTTTTTGTCTTCAAACTGAGCCAGCTTTAAAGCAACGGCTGCGACTAGCAACGGATCATTGCCTTCATCGATTAGAGTTTGAATCGTTTCTTTTTCCTTCGTACAGCGATCTCGTTTAATCCAAACACGCATTTGATCTTCAAGTTTTGATTCTCGTTGAGCCAGAATGCTTTCGGCCGTTGGAATTTCAGATTCTGTAATCTTGGCATTGATATACCGCTCGATTTTGCGCAATTGCCATATTTCTTTAGGCGTAATCAGGGAGATTGCGGTTCCTTTAGCTCCTGCACGGGCGGTCCGACCAATACGATGCACATAAATTTCTTCAAACTGTGGAGGCTCAAAGTTGATGACATGAGAAAGGTTATCAACATCGATGCCTCGGGCCGCAACGTCAGTTGCAACCAGCACCTTCAAACGCCCTTCTTTAAAACGTTTCATCACGTGCTCACGAGCAACTTGGGTCAGGTCACCAGACAGTGCTTCGGCCGGGAATCCGCGAAGCGCAAGTTCACTCGCCAAACGGCCCGTATCCAGACGTGTTCGAGCAAAGATTAGCACCCGCTCCATGTCTTCAACTTCAAACAATCGAGTGAGTAAAGCCAAGCGATCATCGTGATTGACCAAATAATATCGCTGATCGATACGATCTACAGTCAAGGCTTCGGCTTCAATTTTTGCCGTTTCAGGATTTTTAAGATAGCTGTCAGCCAACCGACGAATTTGGTGTGGCAACGTAGCTGAGAACATAGCCGTTTGCCGTTTTTCAGGGTCTGTTTCAGCTAAAATCGTTTCAATTGGCTCGATAAAGCCCATGCTCAGCATTTCATCCGCTTCATCAAGAACAAGATGACGGACGGTGGCAAGATCAAGATACTTTTGCTTCACAAGGTCGATCATCCGGCCGGGGGTGCCAACAACAATGTCGACCTTACCACGTTCGAGAGGGCGTGTTTGCTTGTCGTACGATTGTCCACCATATACGACCAATACTTTTGTGCCTTTGGTTGCGCCGTATCCTTTGATCGCTTCGCCCACTTGCATTGCAAGCTCACGAGTTGGGCATAAAACAAGACCTTGAACATACCCTTTGCCGGGCTTAATGTGTTGGATCATAGGCAAAGCAAAGGCAGCTGTTTTACCAGTACCGGTTTGTGCTTGCCCAATCATGTCTTTGCCTTCTAAAAGGCCAGGAATAACCGCTTCTTGAATAGATGTAGGTTCTGTGTAGCCAAGGTTGTTGACTGCTTGGACGAGAGCTTCGTCCAGGTTTAATTCTGAAAAACTTGTCATAATAGTTGGGTCAAAACTTGCGCATGCAGTAGAAGACAGCCGTCAATTGACGGCCGCTAGATCAAGCGGAAATCTTGAAATTGATGCCCTACGCGCGTCCATAAATGAAGCGCGAGTACCCAAACCTATTCGGTTTGAGTATGACAGAAAGCGGTTGGCTTTTGGCTGTCATTACGAATTTGCTCGTGCGGAGTGAAATTTTTCAC
>JBLIMP010000211.1:0-8160 GCA_047638855.1 Cellvibrionaceae bacterium
CGTCAACTTCGTGCGATCCGCCTCTTTCCAATTCCAACGGCGACAAATCGCCCCGATGTCGTCGGCGTAGATCACCTCTTTGGCGTATGGGGGCCGAGCTTCTTTCTCGCCCAGCATCGTCACCGCCAGTTCATCCTCGCCCGCAATCGTTAAGCGTAAGTCACCCTGCATTTGCGCTAAATCTTCGCCACCGGCCGGAATCAGATGGCGCAACGACACAACGTTGTATAAGTCTACGAGGGGGTTGATCGGCCGGAGTTCTTCCCCTTTCAACACCCGTTTCAACAGATTCTCAATTGAAGAAGGGTACTTTTTCGGCTTCGCACCAAACGCTCGATACGCCTCACGCCACGGCAAAACGTGCGGGTGTTGGCTAACCGTAATTCCGGCTAGGTTTTCTCGCACCTCGCCTTCGGCCGTGCGTATAAGATTAGCCAACTCCTCAAACTGGCCGGAATTATCCAGCCCACGAGCCACCACAACACCGATTTGGGTGTCAGGATATTGTTCAAAAATATCGTCAGTAATTAGAAATCGCATGATTAGTTTCTCAGTATTTCAGTAGGTCAATGTGCTTGAGGCTGAAACTGACCCACTGAATACGGGTCACTGACCTACTGGCTAATCCGGCCCATCCGTTGCATACCAACGAGCATTATCCTCATTCACTTCGCCAACCTCACGTGGGTTACGTGCAAACGACGTCTGCCCCGACACATTCAACGCCCGTGCGCTCACACCCAACACACCCAAGAACCCTTCAGAATCAGCATGGTTGAAACTACCAACCGCCTCCATCGAAGCTGTCTCTTCTGAGTAGAGCGAATGTGGCGTATCTTCGGCCGCATGGAACGAGATATTCCCTTTGTAAAGCGACACCGAAATCGTTGAAGTTGCCTGTTTGGCAAATACGTTAATCGTTGCCCGTGCCGCCATCGTCGCTGAATCAAACCAATATCCTTGATAGATTTGTTCAGAAATCATCGCAGACGCTTGCTTGAAAAGCTTCCGTGCCCGACGGTCCAAAACCATTTGCAAGATCAGCTCATAACATTCGCCCAAAAGCGTCATCCCCGGAGACTCGTACACACCGCGCGACTTGATCCCGACAAAACGGTTTTCAACCGCATGGATGCCGATCCCAATGCCGTTCCGGCCGCCGATTTCATTCGCTTTTAACATCGCTTCAAGCACGCTTACTTTTTCTCCGTTGATCTCAACCGGATATCCCTCTTCAAATTTAACTGTAAAGATTTCGAGTTCATCTGGCGCATCTTTAGGATGAACCCCCATGCCTGGGGTGATAAACATCGCTGGCACGTCTAAAAATTCAAGCTTGCCCGCTTCATGGGTCAGCCCCAACAAGTTGGCATCGGTCGAATAGGGTTGAGCATGGGTGGCGGTAATCGGCAATCCTTTGGCGTTGCAATAGTCGATCATCTCTGTTCGGCCGGGGAAATCCGTCTCTTTCGGGTTTGGAAAATCTTCCCACAGAGCCACATCACGCCACGGGGCGTAAACCTCAAATTTCGGGTTCATCATGTTGGTCGCCAACTGAAAACGCACCTGGTCATTTCCACGGCCGGTTGCGCCATGGGTTAGCACACTGATCCCACGTTTTTCCATCTCTGGGACAAGTGCCTCAACCGTCACATGCCGGGCGATACCGGTCGTATTCCAGTAACCACCTTCATACTGCGCCTGCGCCTGAATCACATGGATTCCGGCCATTGCCATCGCTTCTTTGGCGTCAACCATGACCGCCTCTTTCGAGCCCGATGCGAGCATGCGGGTTTTAATGTCATCGACATCAATTTCGTCTGGCTGGCCTAAGTCGGCCGTAAACGCCACAACTTCCACACCCTTGTCAACCAGCCATTGTGATATGGTGCAACTGTCTAACCCACCAGACACGGCCGCGCCGATTGTTTGTCCTTCTAACTGCTTATAATTCATCTTGTAATTCTCTTCCTAAGTTTTGACCCCTCACCCGGCCCAACATAGTTGGGCTGGTTGAGGATGAGGGGGCTATTAAATCTCTAAATAAACCTGTACCGCTGTCTCATCACAGGCGTCCTTGATTGGACAAATACTGCAATCGTTCCAGACTTTTTCTGGAAAATTCTCTTTTACCGTAATTTCAAACCCCACTCGCTCAAAAAAATTAACCGCTCTGGTCAGCGCAAAAACCCGTGGCACTTCCCGCTCTTTTGCCATTTCGATTAGCCCAGCAACCAACCGTCGGCCGGTGCCAGTCCCTTGAACCTCATCCGAAACCGCCAGCGAACGCACCTCGGCCAGCTTAGGCCCGTACATCAACAGCGAGCCAATAGCGATTACCCGATCCCCATCTTTCCCAATGAGCCAATCGGGCAATGTCGCCCGCACATGCTCTTCAGAACGAGGCAACAAATCCCCTCGTTTGGCATATTCGTTGATCATTTCGGTTAGCCCAGCGATGTCGCTTTCGGCCGGTTTTGTGATTTCGATTGTTTTTATTGGAGTCATCTTTTTTTAGTAGTAGGGGTCGAAGGGGTCGGAACCACCTATTCTCTTCGGAGCTAGGTTGAACCCGACCCCTTCGACCCTTACAGATTATTTTAATGCCGCAGCAACTGCCTCAACCGCCATATCAATTTCTTCAGTACCAACGATTAATGGTGGGATAAAACGAACCGTATTCGGCCCAGCGCTAATCACCAAAATGCCGTTATCAACACAGGTTTTGATCACATCCCCAACCGGATCAGCCAGTTCAAGGCCGATCATGTAGCCAGCCCCTCGCACTTCAACAATTTTGTCGGCCGGAATCGTGTCATGAATCTTCTGGTTCAAATGTTCCGCATTGGCCCGAATCTGCGCCAAAAAGTCAGGGTCACTCACCCGATCAAAGACGACGTTGGCTGCAGCACATACCAGAGGTCCGGCCGCAAACGTGCTACCGTGATCACCAGGTTTTACCGCGTCAGCCACCTTTTGATTAACCAGCGTTGCTCCCATGGGCAAACCACCTGCCAATGGCTTGGCTAAGCTCATAATGTCGGGGTACACATCGTACATTTCATGCGCCCATAAATAACCTGTACGACCTAGGCCGCATTGAACCTCATCAAAAATCAGGATGATGTCCTTCTCGTCACAAATGGCACGTAGCCCTTGTAAAAACTCTTTTGTGGCTGGATGAATCCCGCCTTCACCCTGAATCGGCTCCAAAATAACGGCACAAGTCTCATCGTCAATTGCGGCTTTAGCTGATTCTAAATTATTAAACTCTGCAAAGATCGCTTCTTGCACCAGTGGTTCAAACGGCTTGCGATACGCTTCGTTATAAGTAGTAGCCAGTGCGCCCAACGTCCGGCCGTGGAACCCTTTGGTAAACGATACAACTTTATAACGTGCTTTAGCACCCGTTTCTTGCGTCTGCATCCACGCATATTTACGCGCAAACTTAATCGCCGCTTCATTCGATTCGGCTCCAGAGTTGCAAAAGTACACCCGATCCGCAAAGCTATTCTCGACCAATTTTTTCGCCAACGTCGCCTGGGGTTCGGTGTGGTACAGGTTGCTCACATGGGCCACTTTGGCCGCATTGTCAGCCACCGCTTTAACCCATTCAGGGTCAGCGTGTCCCAAAGCGGTCACGGCGATTCCGGCGTTAAAGTCTAAATATTTTTTGCCGTCAGTGTCATACAGATATGCCCCTTCCCCGTGGGTAAAAACGATCTCCGGCCGGTTATAAGTGTGAAGCACATATTTCGCTTCGTTGTCGATTACTTCTTGTTTATTCATGATTAGTTTTCAGTTTTCAGCTAGTTGCTTTCGCACCGCTAAGGTAGTCGAAAGCGTCAATTAAAAATTCGCCAATTCAACAGTTTCCCAATTAATTATTAAAAATAGTGCCCCCGGCCGTCATCCCTTTCATGTCAACAATTCGTACTTGCTTGACCCCTTTTTCCAATGCTTCAACGGCGGCCTTCACCTTCGGCAACATCCCGCCGCTCACAATGCCCTCTTCAATTAAAAAGTCAACTTCGGCCGGAGTCAGAGTCGCTATCACTTGCTTATCAGCCATATCTTGCAAGACTCCAGGTACATTCGAGACAAAATCAAGCTGATCCGCTTGCATCGCCTGCGCCACGGCCGTAGCCGCTTCATCCGCATTGATATTGTAGTGCTGTCCAGCCACGTCACACGACACCGGAGAAATAACCGGAGTCAATCCCAAATCAAGCAATTTTTTGAGCAGATCAGTGCGCACACCAATAATCTCACCCACAAACCCAAGATCACTGGCAACTAACAACTGATCATTGATCACTTTTTTACGTGCTGTCAGAACCTTGCCATCAACCCCGCTGATCCCCAGCGCATCAAGCCCAGCTTGCTGCAACGCCCGCACCAGAAGTTTGTTGACCCCGGCCGACATCACCATTTCCGTAATCCACAAAGATTTTTCGTCGGTCACACGCAACCCCTGAATCTTCTTTTCAGGAATCTCAAACGCTTCTTGCAGTGCCTTAATCGATTTGCCACCGCCGTTGATGATCACAACCTGCTCATCGGCCGCAAACTGTGCCACCGCTTGGCAAAATCCTTTTAGAAATTCCGCATCATCCAACTGATGCCCGCTTACTTTTACGACTCGCATCTCTTATCTCCCACGTCTACATCAATGCTGTAGTTTCTTCAAAGCCGTACATTAAATTAAAATTCTGCACCGCTTGCCCCGACGACCCTTTGGTTAAGTTGTCGATGGCACAGGTCAGAATCAGCATGTTGCCACCGGCCACAGTTAGCCCAATTGCTACCCGATTTGAGCGGACGGCATGGGCGACGGTGGCCGTTTTACCTGTTGGCAATACATGGACAAATGGTTCATCACCATAGGCATCTTCATACAGTGTGCGTACTTTTGTTTCGTCCCAGCCATCTTTTAACTGCACATAGATTGTGCTTAAAATTCCACGTGGGATCGCCATGAGGTGAGGCGAGAAAATCAATTGAAAGGGGTCATCATTGTTGTTCCAGCCTGTGATTTTTTCGTTCATTTCAGCCCAGTGACGATGGGATTGCCCAATCGCATAGGGGGTCATATTATCCTGCACTTCAACGTGGTGATACATCAGGTTCGCTTTCCGGCCGCCGCCCGACACCCCCGTCTTTGAATCAGCAATGATGTGTGATCCGGTTTTGACAGCGTCCGCTTTTATAATCGGCTGTAGCGGGATGAGGACACTCGTCGGGTAACAACCTGGGCAGGCGACAATATCTGCCTCTTTGACCGCTTCGCGCGCATGTTCGGTTAAACCGTAGACCGCTTCGGCTAACCATTCCGGTTTCGGGTGCTCAACTTTGTACCAGTTCTCATAGGTTTCTATATCTTTCAGACGAAAGTCTGCGCTTAGGTCGATAACCCGGCAACCGGCCGCACGCGCACGCACGGCCGTGGCTGCGCTCGCCGCATGTGGCAGGCACAAAAAAACCGCATCTACCTGATCAAGTGGAGCATCCTCACTTTTGATCAAAGGCCAATGCGGTCCTTGTGCATAAATCTCATCCAACGTCAACCCAGCCGAGCTTTGGGACGTACAGAAAACAACCTCGACTTCTGCATGCTTTTGAAGCAAATCGACTAATTCAAAACCGGCGTAACCGGTTGCACCAAAGATTCCAACTTTTATCATGTGTTTTTACCCAGAAACAAAAAAAGCCAGACCTATTCAGGTCTGGCTTTTGAAATTGCATTGATTTGATGTGTTATCTCAAAATTCAGGCAGCAACAATATCCAGACCTTTTGGCTGGCTACGGCGTCGAAGACGACGAGGAGTTGCAACTAGATTTAACATAACGAGCGGAAATATAGCAGAAAGTTTGATTGATGCAATAGGCATCGGTTAAATCCTTAAAAAGAAAAGCTCATACCTTAGGCCAACCCCGAAAAATAATTATCTAGCAAACTAGCTCAGGGGTTGGCTGTGGGGCGATTTTGTTGATGCAATTGCATGTTTTATTCTCGGAAATCACCTTATCCAAATACGGCCGAAAATTATAGTAGATCCTATGATATGCTCAAGGTATGTAAATTCTAAATTTAAAATAAAAAAAGCGACAGCGGTTTTTAATCGTCATCGCTTTTAGCTTTTCCAGTCAGAATTTATTTGAATTTTCTTATCTTACTTATCTTACTTATCTTACTTATCTTAATAGAAGCTACTCTTTTGGCGGCTGCTTTTCGGTTGGCTCAGCATTTGTCATCGACTCAGACAGCTTCCCTAATTCTTGGCTTAGCCAATGTAACCCTTGTGCTAAACCTTTTTTGATAGATTGGGCTGTATCTGACTCGTCAACCTTATTAACCGTATCGCCCATTTTTTGGCCAGCTTTGCTTTCTTTGGCATCATTAAAAATATTGCCTACTTCTTCAGAAAACTTTTTAACCCCTTCACGAACTTGGGCTTCAACTTTTTTGACTTCGTCACTGTTCCACGCAGATTGGATTGTTTCTGCAAATTGACGGCCGAGGTTTTTTAGCTCTTCTTCGATATTAACTTTTCCAGCAGTAGATTTTTGTTGATCTTCTGAGGCGGTTACATCTTCGATGTCGATTTTAATTGGTTCTTGTTCTTTCATAATTCCCTTTGTCTTTAAAGCGACAGACGAGAGATTCATTTAGTCTCAGCCGTCATATTTTCTATTTGCACACAGCACCTTTACCTTCTTTAAGTCACAAGCTTTAAGTTACAAAAAAGGGTGGTGGGGTCAAATCCACCACCCTTTTTGACCGGCCCGGACTAAATAAATGATCCGGCGGTAAAGGTTAATCTCAAAAGACAATACGCACCTTGTTGATCAAGGTTGCGAAGCAACAATCAAGAGGTATTTACCCTACAAAATAAGGGTCTTATCACCTTTGCTAATACTTTAAAATGATCCGTTGACACGTGGTATGGGTTTGGCTACAATTTGATTCGCTTTTCAGAAAGGCGTATTTGGTGAAGTAGCTCAGCTGGTTAGAGCACAGAACTCATAATTCTGGGGTCGAGGGTTCGAGTCCCCCCTTCACCACCAAAAATTTTCAAACTCACAGCCATCATACATATAGGGAATCATACTACTTTCGTAAGCCATCCATATTAAAGTAAATATAGATTTTCGTTGTCCTACCCATACGCGCTACGTTCAGCCGTCAATTGTGCGACCAGCTACGCAATTCAATTGCATCCTCTACATCTTATTGCAAAGTAAACACTCGCACCACATGGTTGCCTCCGGCCGTTTTTCTCAACAGCCCTTCTTCTTCAAGCTGGGCCAAGGCTGATCGGGCAGGGGTGCGTGAGGCGTTCAGCTAAGAGAGTTTCGCTTAAGCGTTCGCCAGCTACACGTTCACCTTCTAAGGTGAGCTCACGTAAATCGATTAATGCTCTGACTCCTTTCAACATGATTGTTCCTATTCATACGGGTCGAAGATGCTATAAGGTATACATATTTCCGACTTTATTTAAAGGATGTTTAGTAGAGCAAGAGAGGCAGATGTGGCTAATTCTGTAAATAAACATTTTCGATTGACGCTAATGTTGTGGGCCGTTTATTTTATTGAATGATGTTTGGTTGGGTTAGTAGTATCCCCTTTAAAAAGGTGAGGTGGCAGAACAACGGGCGTTGTTCCAGCCACCTCGAGGGAGCCTACATAGTCAGGATTATAAACCAGAACTCTGAAATGTGCACAAATTCAATGAAGTTGGCTCACTCATATATTGAGACCCTTACTGTTCAATTTTTAATGTCCATCCAAAGCGATCTGGGATACGGCCGTACTGTATGCCTGTTAATTCATCATAAAGGTGGCGGGTGACGCTACCAACTTTATCATCGTTGATAATGACATCTTCCCCTTGGTAACCCATCTTCCCAATAGGGGCGATGACGGCCGCAGTGCCGCAAGCGAACGCCTCCGTGCATTTGCCCGATTTGATGTCAGCCATTAAATCGTGAATGTCGATCATTCGCTCTTCAGTTTCGTATCCAAGGTCTTTGCCTAAGATTAAAAGTGAATCACGAGTGATACCTGGCAAGATTGTGCCGGTCAGTGGTGAAGTGACGAGTTTGTTTCCATACACAAAGAAGATGTTCATGCCCCCCATCTCCTCAACATAGCGGCG